>JAJDDM010000111.1 GCA_029260315.1 Phycisphaerales bacterium
GTGATGGCGCTGATGGTGCTGACGCGCACGGCCGAGGCCCCCACGACGAGCCAGGCGCCTGTCGAACTGCACGGGGCCGCGCCGGTGCGCAGCGCCGACGGCTCCGACTAGGATGCCCGATGGACAAGCCCACTCGACGGATCGGCGTGCTCACCGGCGGCGGGGATTGCCCCGGGCTCAACGCCGTGATCCGCGCGGTCACCAAGGACGCCATCCACCACGGCATCGAGGTGCTGGGGATCGAGGACGGGTTTCTGGGGCTCATCGAAGACCGCATTCGCCCGCTCGATGAGCGCGATGTCTCGAACATCCTGACCATCGGCGGCACGATCCTGGGCTCATCGAACAAGGCCAATCCCGCCAAGATGCCGGTCGGCAAGGACAAGAGCGGCAAGATCATCTACAAGGATCTGACCGAGGCGTGCCTGATCACGCTGGAGTCCCAGGGGATCGACACGCTCGTCGTGGTCGGCGGCGACGGCACGATGAGCTGCGCGGCACCGTTCGTGGAGCGGGGCATCCGGGCCGTGGGCGTGCCCAAGACGATCGACAACGACCTGTGGGGCACGGAGCTGACGTTCGGTCACCTGACGGCGGTGGAGATCGCGACCGAGGCGTTGGATCGGATCCACACGACCGCCGCGAGCCATCATCGGGCGATGGTCGTGGAGGTGATGGGGCGCAACGCGGGGTGGATCGCGCTGGCGTCGGGGGTGGCGTCGGGCTCTGACGTGATCCTGCTGCCGGAGATGCCGTTCGATATCGACGTCGTGAATGAGCATGTGGCGATGCGTTCGACCAAGGGCAAGCGGTTCACGATCGTGTGCTGTGCTGAGGGGGCGTATCCGAGGGGCGGCGCGCAGGTCGTCGAGCGCAACGACCCGATGAGCCCCGATCCGATCCGGTTGGGCGGGATCGCCAAGTGGGTCAGCTCGCAGATCGAGGAGAAGACGAGCGTCGAGAGCCGCCATGTCGTCCTCGGGCATGTCCAGCGCGGCGGCACGCCGTACGCGTTCGACCGGATCCTCGCGACACTCTTCGGCGACGCGGCCATGGACCTGATCCTGAACCAGCGATACAGCCGCCTGGTCGCATGGCAGAATGGGCGGATTACGGACGTGCCGCTGCTGGAGTCGGCAAACCGCCAGCGGCTGGTGCCGGCGGACGACCCGCTGGTGGCGGCGGCCAAGAGCGTCAGCACCTGTTTCGGCATTTGACGCTGGATCGGCGGTAGGCGTCTTTGGCGTTTGAGCGCGGCGCACATACACTTGCGACCCATGAAAGTGCCTTCCTCCCGTGCGCGGCGATCTTTGCTGGCCCTGACGCTGCTCGCTTGCCTTGCGCCGCTGTGCGGCTGTCTGGCGGCCGCGCCGGTGTTCGCGGCGGGCGCCACCGCGACCAGCGCCGGCGTCTCGTTCCTCCAACGCGGCAAGCTGGCCAGCTACGAGCTCGTGTTGTTCGAGGACGCGCTGGAAGCGGCCCGCCGGGCGGGAAGGGTCCACAAGCTGCATCTGCGGCGCGAGCGGATCGAGGACGACTGGGCCCGGTTCATCTTCCGCGATGAGCGGGGACAGGATATCACGGTCCGGATGGAGCGACGGACCGAGGTGATCACGGGGATCATCATCGACGTCGGGCGGCTGGGGCGCACGGGAATGGGCGGGCTGTTCCACCGCCAGATGCTGCACGAGTTGGGCAAGATGGACGCGTACCACGAGACGTGGTCGCGCGACGACCCGCGCAACGGGGGCGCGGGTGCCGGCATCCAGTAGCCCTTCGCGTCGGGCGAACCCCGCGCCCTCGAGCGGCTATCTGCCCTCAACCAGTGTCTTGAGCTTCTGCAGCCCGTCCAGCCAGCCCTCATCGAAACCCGCGGGCAGTTCGTCGTCGAACTCGCCCATCATGCGGTGCTCGATGGCGACGCGCGTGCCGGCACCCTCGTCGGTGAACTTCACGGTCATGTTCGCGATGAAGGCGTTGGGGATCGTGCAGTCGCCGCGCATGCGCAGCTCGCGATTGGGCTTGATCATCGTGACCGTCGCGATGAGGTTCTCATCGCCGCTGGTCTCGGTGCGGATGTAGAACCGCCCGCCGAGCTTCGGCTCGAGGATCGTCTTCTTGGTCTTGCGGCTCTCCTCGGACTCGTAGAACCAGTCGTGGGGCTCTTCCAGAAACGTGCTGAACACGGTCTCGCGGTCGCTGTCGATATCGATCGACAGGTTGATGATCGCGGTGCGCGGCGGGGCGTCCAGGGTTTTGCTGCTCACGGTCTTCTCCTTGTGTGATTCGTCTGATCTCTCGGTCTTCGCCGACTCAACGCGGCGTTTCAGATTCACCAGCGGGGCCGCCCACTGGTCCTCATACTTGCTCACCCAACGCTCATAGATCCGGCGCAGCGGCACGGCGTTGAGATGATTCCACTTCTTCCTGCCCTCCTTCTTCGTGACGACGAGGCTCGCCTCCTCGAGCACGCCCAGGTGCTTCATGACGCCGAAGCGGGTCAGATCGGGAAAGCTCGCGGCGAGTTCGCCGGTCGTCCGCGGCCCGGCGCGCAGCAGATCCAGGATCTCCCTGCGCGTGGGGTCCGCCAATGCCTTCCATGTGCTCTCGAGGCGCTCGTCCATGGGCGTCCTCACACTCAGGAAACGAATCAAACCCCGGAGACACGGAGGCACGGAGCGAAGAACTGGATGGAGTCCGGTGGGCGAGGGATCCGGAGTGTTCTGCCGCGCACCGTCTCTAACTCATGATCCTCTTTGTGTCTCCGTGTCTCCGTGGTGAAACTCTTATCCAAACACACGAGCCATCCCCAGGTGCTTGCGGATCATCGCGAGCTGCCCCGCGTGCGTGGCGTCATGGATCGCCGCGAAGCTCATCATCTGCGCCGGCGTCTTGATGAATCCCTCGGTCTCCCACTCGCGGTGGATCGCGTCGGCGGGCACGCTTTCGATCCGATCCACGAGCGACTGACGCTCGCGCCACATGACCTCGAGCACCCGCGATGGGTCCGGATATACGCTCACGCCGGGGATCGGCTCAGATCCCATCCCGAACAGCTCACCCCACGACTCGTCCAGCGGCTCGATCTCGCCCAAGAGGGGGCCGAACTTCGACGCGAACGAGTGGTACGCCATCGCCAGGTGCCCGACCTGCCACAGCGCGTGGTTTGCGCCGGGACAGGGCTGTGCGACCCAGCGATCGCCCTCGAAGCCGCCGAGATAGGCCTCGAGCTGTCGCTTGGCGAACGCGAGCCCCCATAAGCCTTGTGCCCGGATCGCTTCTCCATCGCTGGTGTTGGACATGTCGCAGTCCTCCTCAGAAGATCGTAGCACATATGTGACTATGTAGGGTGATTATGCACCTGTCACAAGGCCGGGGCTTCCCCGAGCGGAAGATGCCGCTATGCTAGGGGGATGGATAAGAACGACCAAGGGTGGTGGGGCGCGTTCTGGACGTGGATGTTTCGCGTTGAGGCGACCGCCGCATTCATCACGCTATTCGTGCCCGGCCTGCTTGCTGGGGTTGGCGCTGTGATTGCCGCGTACTTTCAAGCGCCAGACTTGGCCGTCTTGTCGCTACTTGTGCTTGCGTTGCTGCTACTGCTTCCGTGGGGGCTGTGGATCGTGTTCAGATCGTTCGGGCTCTCTCTTACTGTCGATCTGTTGCAGGTTGCTGTTGGCGAGAACGCTAAGGGCGAGACCGTTGGAACGTTGGTGGCTGCGATTCGGAATACTGGAACCCGCCCATCTGTGGGGCGAAGCATGTCCATGACAATCGTCGCGGGTAAAGAGGTCTATAAGGGCCAGCTATTCGCCCTGCCGAAGGAACTAGTGCTCGGCCAAGATGGCGACGGTCCCACATACAGCCTTGCTGGCAAGGACGCTCTGTACGAAAAAGCTAATAATCCAATACCGGTGGGCGGCATAGTTACGGGAGTAATCTGCGCCAAGTTTGATGTCCCACGCGAGGTCTTGGTTCACGCAATTGAGGAGCGAAGTGGAATCACGATTTTGCTTCATTGCTGCGATATAAGAGGCAAGCAATACGAAGCGGAGCATGTCCTCCATGGCCCGAGTCTAAGGATGCTGCACAAGACACCAGGATTCGATATTGCGATCAAGCAGCAGGGTGGACATTCTAAGACTCCTATGCAACCAGATCTGAATACTCCAGATTCCCAGCCTGAACAATCAAAGCCATAGCGTCACGGAAGATATAGGGGTTCTTGCGATTGTTGAACCGGAACTCGAACTCATCGAGATACGCCTCAAGGTGCTTGACCGAAAGCTGATGGTACGAACCGATCACAGATCGCTTGAACAGGCTCCAGACGCCCTCCACGCTGTTCGTGTGGACATCGCCCCGAACCCACTCGTCCTTGCTGTGCGTGACGGTCTCAGGGGTGTTGCCGGTGTGCTTCTTGGCTTGCTTGCGCATGACCGGCGCGGCGTCGGTGTAGAGCTTGGCGTCCTGAGAGACGTTGGCCCGAAGGAACTTGCCGACACCCGGCTCGTCCTTGTCATGCTCGCGGACTTCCCGCATCTTGAGGCGAGCGATCCCGCCCGCACGCTCAACCGCGCCGATGATGGCGATCTTGTTCTCGTGCGGATCGCCTTCGGTGCGCTCAATGCGCCCGCCGAGCATGGTTTCGTCGATCTCAATGATGCCCGAGAGCAGCCCGTCCGGTGTTTCCAGCGCCTTGCGGATCCGGTGGCACAGATACCACGCGGTGCGGTAGGAGACATCGAGGGACCGCTTGAGTTGGTTGGCGCTGACGCCCTTCTTGCTCTCGACGATCATGTAGACCGCCAGAAACCACTTCCACAGCGGCAGCTTCGTATCGTGCATCATCGTTCCGGCGGTGACGCTGAACTGATAGCGGCACCCGTCGCAATCGAACTGGTCTCGCTCCTTGATCCGCGAGACGGTCTTGTGCCCGCACCGGGGGCACTCAACGCCCTTGGGCCAGCGGAGCTTTTCGAGGTAGGCCCGGCAACGGTCCTCCGACCCGAAGTCCTCAACCAGCTTGACGAGGTTCATTTCGTATGCCTGACCCATCCCGCAAACCCTCCGAAGCGTCCCGCAAACGCCGAGAGCGGCGGGTCCAACCCGACCTGCCCGACGACGACGCGATCCGCCGCCTGTTCCCCAAGCGGCTCGTGGATCGGGTCAACAAAGACATTGAACACGACCCGAACAAGCCACCCAAGGAGGCCGACGATGATTCGCCGACAGAGACAGCATAGAGGGTTCGGCCCCTTGTGTCAAGTGCATAGTCACCCTATGTAGTCACATATTGGATGCGTCAACCGCAATCTCCAAGAAAACTCCCCCCCGACGTGGGAGGGCGGCTGGAAGCTCTCGTATGCGAGCTGGCTGGGGTTGTCGTGGGTTGTCGTGGGCCTGCAGTCGTCTACAGCCCAAGCGTGCTCAGGCCCCGCTGGTCGAACTCGAACGCGACCGTCTCGACCTGGCGGACGACGTGGACGCGGATGGACCCGATCTCCTGGTTGCCGAGGGCCATCGCGTTGCTGTATCCGCCGACGTTGCTGGTGGCGGTCACGGTCTCGTTGACGCTGTCGACCCGCAGCAGGTGGTTGCCCGCGGGGTCGAGGATCTCGAAGCGCAGGAAGGCGCCCGGCGTGTCGCGCTCGCGGTCGATGCGGTAGTTGAACGCGACCTGGAGCGTGCCGTTGTCGGCGATGTCGAACGTGTGCAGGCGGAAGTCAACGCCCGGCGCGATCTCGATCGCGTGCTCGGTCGGCTCACGATCAACGCGGACGATGTCGACGCCCCTGGCGATTTCGACTTCAACCGTGCCGGCGATCCGGTCCGGGCGCAGGCCCATGCCGCCCTGGATCTGCATGTTGGCGTTGAAGTAGCTGTAGACGGTCTGGCCGGGCTGCTGGGGGGCGACGAAGGGTTTGGGGCCGTGCGGCTGGGGGTTGACGTTGATGTTGCCTCGACCGAGCAGGCTGTTGCCGTCGGCGTCGTCGAGGGCGTCGATGTGGACGCGGCTGACCCGATAGGCGTTGTCCGCCATCGGGTTGGTGATGTGTCCATTGAAACTCAGGTTGCGATGGCTGGAGTAGCCGCACGGGCACGACGGATTGGCGCTCATCGAGGCGCTGGTCGACACGCTCTGGAGGCGGAAGACAAGCCCGTTCTTCTCCTTCGGCGTGAAGAGGAGTCTGGGAGCGCCGTGTGACTCGTGCGAGAGCGATCCACCCGCGACACGCTCGGACTCGGACGTTGGAGAGGCGATCAACAAAGCGCCCATGCTCAGGGCGGCTCCGGCGGCGAGCAAGGTCACGATGCGCTTCGGTCGGGTCATGGGTCGGCTCCTTGTTGAGGGTCTGGATCGGGGGGTTGTTTCGAGCGGTCGTCGCCGAAGGTACGAAATGGAGGAGTGGTTGATTGCGGGTTGATGGAGGGCGTTACGCTGTGGTGACACCCCGGGGCCGCCGGGGCCAATCCGGAGGGGTCACGATGAGAAGTTGCAAAGTTCGAGCACGGGTTCTCGGATGTTCGATCGCCGCGGGTCTGGCCTGGGCGAGCGCGCCATGCAGCGCCGACGCCCGCCTGCCCGCGATCATCTCCGACCACATGGTGTTGCAGCACGGCGGGGCGCGGATCTGGGGCTGGGCCGAGCCGGGCGAGCGGGTCCGTGTCGCCTGGAGCCTCAGCGGCGAGACCTACGAGACCGAAGCCGACCCCGATGGCGAGTGGCATGTGATCTTGCCGACCCCGCCCCTGGATGCGCCGGCGGACACGGAGCACGCCGGTCCGCACAACATCACGATCACCGCCGCCAACGAGATCGTCATCGACGATGTGCTCGTCGGCGAGGTCTGGGTCGCCTCGGGCCAATCCAACATGCAGATGACGCTCGACCGGACGACCTACGGCGTGGAGAACTGGGAGGGGGAGGTCGCTCAGGCGAACTATCCGCAGATCCGGTTCTTCCAGGTCCAGCGGGCGGTCAGCCCGACGCCGCAGAAGGATTGCGTCGGCGAGTGGAAGGTGTGCTCGCCCGAGACCATCGGCCCGTTCAGCGCCGTCGCGTACTACTTCGGGCGGTCGATCCACGAGTCGCAGGGGATGCCCGTCGGCCTGATCGGGACGTACTGGGGCGGGACGGTCATCGAGGCCTGGACCAGCGCCGAGGGGCTCAGCGACTTCCCGGAGTTCCATAGCGACCTGAGCTTCGCGGCACGCGTCGCCCGCGATCCGACGTTCGGCGAGGGACGCTACCAGGAAGAGCTCCGCGCGTGGGAGCGCCGCCTCGGCGAGAACGATCCGGGCAGCCGCGACCTTGCGTTCGCCCGGATCGATCTCGACGACGGAGACTGGCGTCAGCTCTCGCTTCCGGGGCTCTGGGATGGTGAGGACGGGTTCGAGAACTTCGACGGGTTCGTGTGGTATCGCCGATCGTTCGACGCGCCGCCCGGCGCCCGCGAGAACCTTCGCCTCTCGCTCGGCCCGATCGACGACATGGACGCGGTCTGGATCAACGGCGAACTCATCGGCGGCATGCAGGAGCCCGGGCGTTGGCAGCAGCCGCGGGTATACGAGATCCCCGAGGGTCTGCTGAAGCCCACCGGCAACGTGATCGCGATCCGCGTGCTCGATACCGGCGGCGCGGGCGGATTCGCCGGGTCTCGCGAGCAGATGGCGGTCAATACTTCGGACGGCGAACCTGTCGTCTCGCTCAGCGGGGCGTGGAGGGCCCGAAAGGGTGCGTCAAGTCGCGCGATTCCCGCGATGCCGCAGCGCCCCCAGATGCACCAGAACCGCCCGACGGCGCTCTCCAACGCGATGATCGCGCCGATCACGCCGTACACGATCCGCGGGGCGATCTGGTACCAGGGCGAGAGCAATCGGATGCGAGCCCGCCAATATCGCGCCCTGATGCCGGCGCTCGTCAAGGACTGGCGCAGGCGGTGGGGGATCGACATGCCGTTCTATCTCGTGCAGATTGCGCCGTTCGGCTACGGCGGGGACACCGGGCAGGCCGCGGAGCTGCGCGAGGCCCAGATGATGGCGATGGACGCGATCGACGGCGTGGGCGTCGCGGTCACGATGGACGCCGGCAACCCGCGCGATATCCACCCCAAGAAAAAGAAACCTGTCGGCGAGCGCCTGGCCCGCTGGGCGTTGGCGAAGGTCTATGGCGTGGATATCGCGTACTCCGGGCCCATCGTCGAGGGAGTTGAGTTTGGCGAGGGCGTGGCGCGGATCACGTTCGCGCACGCGGACGGGCTCACGATCCGGGGTGGGGACGCCCCGCCTCTCTTTGAGCTCGCGGGAAATGACGGGCAGTATGTTCGTGCGGATTCGGTCGAGATTCGAGGGCGGTCGCTCGTCGTGCGTGCCGGGAGTGTCGCTGGCGCGGCGTCGGTCCGCTACGCCTGGGGCGCGGCGGACGCGGGCGCGCTCTTCAACGACGCGGGCCTCCCGGCGTCGAGCTTCCGCCGGCCCATTCCCTAGTCGCGCCCTCGGGTAGCACCGGCTTGCAGCCGGTCTCGTGGTGGTGCCGGCTTCCAGCCGGTCGAGGAGAGCAACAAGAGTCGAGAATCTTCGGTCGGATTGGCACACAAGGCGTCCCCACCTCGCTCGCGAGGCTATTGCATCAACCTCTCTCTCCTGAGCGCAGCTCGTGCGGCGTTAGCGAGGAGCTTGGCGGCGATCCAGTTGCGCACTCGCCGCCATCCACGGACCCAGGTCGGCAGGTGGTCCAGGCCGACGGGC
>JAJDDM010000112.1 GCA_029260315.1 Phycisphaerales bacterium
AACGATGCATCGGCTGGCTCAAGGAATGCCGGCGTCTGGCCACTCGATACGAGAAGCTCGCCACCCACTACCTGGCCATCGTGAAGCTCGCCATGATCCAACGCTGCCTGAGACTTCTGGAGCCGTCAAACAAAGCCTAGCTCGTTTCCACACGATTTCATTCTGGAAGTTGTTCTCCCCGAATATCTGATCGAGCATGACCTTGACATAGTGGCTGGCGTGCCAGTCGCAGTGGTAGTAGAAGCTGCCGGTCTTCTTGAGCACGCGTGCAAGCTGGACGCAGCGAGGGCGCATGTAATCGATGTAGGCCTGCGTGGAAGCGTGCCGGTCGGCGAACGATCGCTTCTCCTTGGTCTCCCCCCAGAAGACCTCGTAGTTGCGGTTGGAGTTGAACGGCGGGTCGATGTAGATCAGGTCGATGCAGTTGTCCGGGAGGTCGGCGAGCTTCTCGAGGCAGTCGCCGCAGTAGATCACGCGCGTGTCGAGCAGCGCGGAGGGTCGGGCGGCGGGGGCAGCGGCGGGCGGGTTTGCCTTGGAGCGGGGAGCACTGGCGGACGAGCCGCCAGTGGCACGTTCCGCACTGGCGGACGAGCCGTCAGTGGCACGTTCCGCACTGGCGGACGAGCCGGCTTTGGCTCGGGTGCTTGCTTTCTTCTTCGGCGACTTCTTTGCCATCGGGGGTCAGTCTATGTGACCCGAACGGCTTCCGCACAGGCGGTGCGAGATTGTCGGCGGCAGAGAGCGAGGGCAAAGCCGCCCAAAGCGGTGGCCATGGCACGCCTCACCACGCGCTCATCCTCGACACGCTCAGGGCAGAGCCACCCAAAGCGGTGGCCATGGCACGCCGCGCCGGTCCCACCGGGGGGGTCGAAAGCACGGCGGGCGAAAACCGAATGAGGGGGCTCATGGGTGCGGGCGTGTTCAAGCCGGTGTACGACGACGCCGCGGAGGACTGGGAGCGGTCGTACGCGATGTGGTGCCATCCTGGGGCCGCTGATGGCTGGGATCGGTGTTATCGCGAGCGAGGGGATCGCGTTCTTTGTGCCGGGGCTGGTGGCGGCGGTGTTGTGGCTGGTTCGGCGGGGAGACTCGCCGTTCATCGACGACCACGGGCGCGAGGCCGTGAACTTCCAGATCAGCCTGGCGATCCTGTTCGTGGTGGCGATCGTGGGCGGGGTGCTGCTGTGCGGGGTGGGTTGGGTGTTCACCGTGCCGCTCTGGTTCGTGCTCGCGTTCGTGGGGATGGTCATGGGCGTGCTCGCCGCCAGGGACGCTCGCTACTTCCGGTATCCGGCGTGCATTCGGATTTTGGGATGAGGCGGCGCGAGATTTGAGATCTCAGAGCACGGATTTCGGATCCCGACCCCCAACTGCCAAACGCATCGGCTCGGAGAGCCGATCTACGCGATTCCATGCATCGGCTCGGAGAGCCGATCTACGCGTCAAACCCTACACTCGGGCGTGCCGCTGCTGGAGTCGATCAACCTGCACAAGAGCTTCGGCGACCGCAAGGTCGTCAACGCCGTCAACTTCCACGTCGAAAAAGCCGAGATCGTCGGCCTGCTCGGGCGCAACGGCGCCGGCAAGACCACCAGCTTCCGCATGACCATCGGCATGATCGACGCCGACGACGGGCGGGTGCTGTTCGACGGCGAGGAGGTGACGGCTCTACCGATGTTCCGGCGGGCCCGCCTGGGGATGGGGTATCTGAGCCAGGAGCCGAGCGTTTTTCAGCGGCTGAGCTGTGAGAAGAACCTGCTGGCGATCCTCGAGACGCTTGCGATGACCAGGGGCGAGCGGGTGATGCGGGCCAATGAGCTGCTCGAGCAGTTCGGGCTCACACACAAGGCCAAGCATCCTGCGCGGACGTGCTCGGGCGGCGAGCGGAGAAAGCTCGAGATCGCGCGGGCGCTGGTGACCAATCCAAGGCTGATCCTGATGGATGAGCCGTTCAGCGGGGTGGATCCGATCGCGGTCGAGGATCTCCAGAAGGAGATCAAGCGGCTGCGCGAGCGGGGGATCGCGTTTCTCATCACGGATCACAATGTGCAGCAGACGCTGCGCGTGTGCGACCGGGCGTACATTCTGGACGAGGGCAAGATCTTCGCCGAGGGCACGCCCAGGGAGCTGATCAACGACGAGATGGTGCGCCGGGTGTACCTGGGGTCGCTGTTCCGGGGCGATGAGTTTGACGACGTGCCGGCGGCGAAGGTGCGGGCGAACGTTGGGGCGGGCTCAGAGGCTTAGTCGCAAAGGAGGCCCCGGCGCAAGCCTGGGCTTCGGGGTCGTCCTGACCGCCCGCGATAAGCGAAAGGAGCAGGAGCCCAGGCTCGCGCCAGGGCCTCTACTGTTGCACATGGCTGAGCGCAAGGGCTTGATGCGATCGCTCGGGGAGTTCGTGGGGCACATCGCGCACGCCGTGAAAACGCCCGCTAACAAGGGCAAGAAGCGCGAGGTTCGGCGGGAGGTCGAGACCGAGCTGCGCGACACGCCCCAGGGGAAGGTGACGCTGCGCCGAACGACGATCGAGGAGATCGAGGTGAACAAGGACGGCTGATGGGTGGCGGCATGGTCGGGGAGGGCGACTCGTCGGGCGTGTCGCTCTCGTAGACTCGGCGAGGATGATCCGCTTCTTTGACGATCGGCGTTATCTCATTCCGTTCCGGACGGGGCTGCTGCCGCAGGTCTTCACGGACACGCTGGTGATCGGGACGGGGGTCGCGGGGTTGCGGGCGGCGATCGCCGCGGGCGAGCACGGGCAGGTCATCGTGCTGAGCAAGGGCGAGGCGAAGGTCTCGAACACCGCGATGGCCCAGGGGGGCATCTCGGGCGCGCTGGGCGAGGGCGACTCTTCGGGGGATCATCAGCGCGACACGCTGAGCGCGGGCGGGGGGCTGTGCGACGAGCCGGCGGTGCGGACCATTCTCGAACGCGGGCCGGCGCGCATCGAAGAGCTGGTCGCGTGGGGGATGCGGTTCGACCGGCGGGAGGATGGGCGGCTGGCCCTGGGGACCGAGGGCGCCCACTCGCACGCACGGATTCTGCACGCCGACGGCGACGCGACCGGGCGCGAGCTCGTCCGGTGCCTGTGGGAGCGGGCGCGACAGATCGAGGGCGTGCGGGTGTTCGAGTGTTGCTTTGCGTTGGATCTGCTCACGCCCTCGGACGCGCCGGGCTCGCCTGTGATGGGGGCCATCACCTTCCACAGCAGATTCGGGTTGCAGGTGATCTGGGCGGGGGCCACGATCCTCGCAACCGGCGGCGCCGGCATGGTCTACCGCGAGACGACCAACCCGTCCGTCGCGACCGGCGACGGGATCGCGATGGCCTACCGGGCGGGGGCGCAGGTTGCGGACATGGCGTTCGTGCAGTTCCACCCGACGACGCTGTATCTCGCCGGGGCTCCGCGGGCGTTGGTCTCCGAGGCGGTGCGCGGCGAGGGCGCGTATCTCATCGACCAGACCGGGCATCGGTTCATGCCCGAGGCGCACGAGCTGGGCGAGCTCGCACCGCGCGATGTGGTCAGCAGCGCGATCGTGCGCCGCCTGCGGGATCGAGGCGGCACGCATGTGTTCCTCGACGTGCGCCACCTCGAGGGCTTCGGCGAGCGATTCCCGTCGATCGCCGCGGTGCTCGGGAGCTACGGGCTCGATCCCGCACGCGACCCCATACCGGTCAACCCCGCGGCGCACTACACGATCGGGGGCGTCGTGAGCGATCTCGGCGGGCGCAGCGGCGTGCCCGGGCTGTACGTCGCGGGCGAGGTCGCCTCGACGGGCCTGCACGGCGCGAACCGCCTGGCGAGCAACTCGCTGCTGGAGGGGCTGGTCATGGGGGAGATCGCCGGCAGGGCCGCGAGCGAGTTCACCTCGGGACGAGACCCGGGCGGCGATCTCCCGGCGAGCGGGTGGGACGGCGGCGTGCCTGGCGCGCCGGTCTCGGTCGTCAGCGACATCAGGCCCTCGGACCACGGCCAGATCGACCTCTCGGACGTGCGCAGCTCGCTGCGATCGGCGATGTGGCACAACGCGGGGATCGAAAGGACGGCGGCGCGCCTCGCGGATGTCGCGGACATGATCGACTTCTGGGCGCGCTACACCCTCGACAAGGTCTTCGACGATCCGGAGGGCTGGGAGGCGCAGAACCTCCTGCTGATCGGGGCGCTTATCGCCCGATCGGCCTCGTGGCGACGCGAGTCGCGCGGGTGCCACCGCTGCGAGCACGCGCCGGATCCCGACCCACGGTTCGCGGCCCACGACATCTGGGTGCGGGGTGCGGAGGGTCCGACGGTTCGCCCGGTGGCCTCGCTCCACGACAGGGCGAGGGCCTAGGCTGGGGACGTGGGCGCGTTCCAGATATTCCCGAGCATCCCGATCTGCCAGACCGACCTGCCGCTGGACTGGTATCAGGAGGAGTTCCGCCCGTACGCCGAGGAGTATCTGGCGCTGCCCGATCGCCTTCCCGAGACGGTGTTCGGGTGGCTGGACGGGTATGTGCGCCCGGCGTGTGAGCACTTCGGGGACGCGCTGCTGCTGGTGGCGCACTACTACATGGGCGGGGAGATCGTCAAGCTCGTCGAGCGGTACGGCGGGGCGGTGGGCGACAGCTATCAGCTCGCGCTCAAGGCACGCGACAATCCGCGCAAGAGGGTCATCGTCGAGTCGGCAGTCCATTTCATGGCCGAGGCCATCGCGCTGCTGGCGCGCGACGACCAGCAGGTGTGGATCACCAACCCCAAGGCCGGATGCACGATGGAGATGCTGGCCAAGGACTACATGGTGCTGCCGGTCGCGGACCAGTTGATCGAGCGATACGGCGAGGACCTGCTCGTCGTCGCGTACATGAATACGTCGGGTCGGATCAAGCAGCTGGCTGGCCGCACCGGGGGCGCTGTATGCACGAGTTCTAACGCCGGGCTGGTCTTGCGGTGGGCGCTGGACCAGGGACGCAAGGTGCTGTTCGTGCCCGATGAGCACCTCGGGCGTAACGCGGCACACCTTCTAGGCATCGCGCCCGATCGCCTGGCGCTGCTGGGTGATCCCCGCGAGGGGCACCATCGCATTGGGGAGACCCCCGGCGGGTTGGAGGAGCTCGACCACGCGGACATCCTGCTGTGGCGCTCGTTCTGCGGCGTCCACACGATCTTCACCCCCGAGATGGTGCGATGGCACAGGCAGCAGGGGCGCGAGGTGCTGGTCCACCCCGAGTCGCGCCTGGAGGTCGCGGCTGTCGCCGATGGCGTCGGCAGCACGAGCTATCTCTGGCATCGCGTCATGGATGCGCCGCCCGGATCTCGCTTTGCGATCGGCACCGAGGGGCACTTCGTCCGCAACGCCTGCGAGCAGGGAGCCGCGCGCGCCGTGGAGGTCGTGCATCTGGCGGAGGTTCCCGGGTTCCGGCAGGGCGGGTGCGGGTGCGCGACGATGAGCCGCAACGATCCGCCGCACCTGGCGGCGATGCTGGACCTGCTCCGGCGGGGCGATGCGCCGGACATCAACCGCGTGCTGCCGGGCGACGACGTGGATGAGCTGACGATGCGCCGCGACCGGCTGTCGCCCGCAGAGCGCGAGGAACTCACGCGCGACGCCCGCATTGCGATGGAGCGGATGATCCAGATCGCCGAGGCCGGCGCGGGCTGAGTCCGCCTCCTGGGTGTCTCGCCGTGCCACCAACCGCTGCTCTGAGCGGTTGGTGTTTCATACGCATTCCATCTGATTCTTGCGCGTTCTCCCCGACCCACGGCCGCGTAAAGAGGAACGCGAAGGCGCGGAGGCCGCGGAGGCGGAAGTGCGGGCCCTCGGCGGTCTCTGCGATCTCCTCGCACCTCTGCGAACGCTGCGCTTCGGCCTTCCCTTGTCCCTCCGCCGACGGATCGACTCGACGCAGATCCGCAGCGAATACCTGGGATCAGTATGAGACGCACAGGGCCCCGCCGACTCTCACCGGCGGGGCCCGGTTGTTGATCGAAAACTCTCGGCGGTTCATCCGCCGACGGGCTTGTCGCCCGATGCCCAATCAGCTCCTCTTGGTGCCCTTGGGCGCCGGCTTGGTCGCCGGTTTGGAGGGCTTCGAGGTGGGCTTATTCGTCTGGGCCATGGCGGGCCTTCTTGCGTACGTCCGCATCGCGGACACTCGTCATCGCCGACGCCGCCACGTTGGCGGGCGTTCGACGAATCCAGCGTGAGAACCCGAAGCCGATTCTCTCCCAACTCCCACCGGTAGCTCCCACCGGAACGTCCATCGCTCCTGCCGCCACGGTCAAGGAAGGCGGCCCGGGCGCGAACACCGGCACAGGCAACACATCGGCTTCGGGAGGGTTGGGTGCTGCGTGACGCCGAGGATTCGACGCCGTCGCGCGGCCAATAGGCTCACGCTCTTCAACCCGTGCAGATATGATACAAGCCCCTGACAGGCTGTCAAGGGAAATTATTCTTCGGACTGTGAATCTTCGTGATTCGACCTCTTCCCATCAGGCCAAGTTCCCGCACGGCCCACCTATCAAGTCGAGATAGTCAGTGGATTACCGACGATCTTCCGCATGGCTCCGTCTACAGACTGCTCCCAATCCGGCTCGATCCGGTTGTGGACTCTGCCGCTACAGGGCAGCTTGAACGAGGAATGGGGGTTTCCTGCATAGCTCCTACAACCCTGCTCAGAAGCGCCAAAGCCCTATCGCCAAGGTGATCCGTCGAACTCTCGCGTGCCGAAGAACGTACCCATGAGTGCATCGACTTGCCGGACAACGGCATACACTGGCGTATGGGTGCAGAGATGTCAGGGATGTTGAGGAAATACAAGCGAGTTTCACTCAGGACGATCGCCCATCGTGCCGGGGCAAAAACGGTAGTGTTTTCCCGATCACCAGACCGCTCTTCCGGTAAGTACTTCTGCTATATGATCCGGAAGAACCCCAACAAGTCTGCCACCGCGCACGCCGTCGCGTCGTATGCTTCCGCCCTCACCTCCAGCGCGGTTTCAGATGCGTTGGACCGGGTTGGGAGCATCCAACATGGCCGACGAGTCAGATAAGGGTGGACTGCTCACTCCGGACGACGGAGCAGAGAACCAAGCAGAAAATCTTGACATCAACGCCTCCGGAGGTATCAGCCTGCCGCCCGGTGTTGAGGAGCTTCCAGGATTCATCAAGAGCCAGTTCGCGATGTACCAGGGGCCAATCCCGAACCCTGTCCTGAACAAGGTCAATGAGGGCCACATTGACAAGGCTCTTGAGATCGCCAGAACCGAGCAAGAACAGCAGTTTCAACTCCAACAGCGAGAACAGGATACTGAGCGATCGAATCGCTGATTTGGGCTCGGAGTCGTTGTCTTAGCGCTTGTCTTCGTGTTGGTTTTGCTTTTGTTGCTTGAGGACAAGCCTGAGATCTTGGGTCCAGTGCTGGCTGGCGTCACAGGACTGGCTGCGGGATGGGCAGGTGGCTACGGCTACGGAAAGTCCAAGTTTCCTGGCTAGCCCCGATGCATCCTCAGGCTGATGACCAGAGCATTCGTCGATTGCCAGGGCCTGGGAGGCAACGTCGGTGGTCCCTATCATCAGCCCCGAACCCGCGAGGACCCCATGCCCAAGAAGCAGTACCAAGGCACCGATCGCCACGTCCTGTGCGCCCGCATCCCGACGCCGCCGTTCGGGAACTTCGAGGATCGGCACGTCGTCAAGTACGACGAGTACGTCAAGACCGGGGGCTACCAGGGCCTGCGCAAGGCCGTCACCATGAAGCCCGAGGACGTGACCGAGCAGGTCAAGAAGTCGGTCGTGCGGGGTCGCGGCGGGGCGGGGTTCCCGTGCGGCCTGAAATGGACGTTCCTGCCGCCCGTGCCCGAGGGCAAGATGCCCGGCGACGAGGGGGCCGAGCGGTACCTGGCGGTGAACGCCGACGAGAGCGAGCCGGGGACGTTCAAGGATCGGCTGCTGATGGACTTCGACCCGCACCTGATGCTTGAGGGCATCGCGATCTGCTGCTATGCCTGCCGATTGAACAAGGCGTACGTCTTCATTCGGGGCGAGTACCACCACCAGGCCCACGTCGTCGAGAACGCGATCAAGGAGGCGTACGAGAACGGCATCTTCGGCGAGAAGGGGCTGATCTCGTCGGGCGAGAATACCGGCGGCGATCGGTTCCGCGTGGATTGCTACCTGCACCGCGGGGCCGGGGCGTACATCTGCGGCGAGGAGACGGGGCTGCTGGAGGCGCTGGAGGGCAAGCGCGGCTGGCCCAGAATCAAGCCGCCGTTCCCGGCGCTCAAGGGGCTGTTCGGCAAGCCGACGATCATCAACAACGTGGAGACGCTTGCACATGTGCCGAGCATCATCGAGCACGGGGCCGAGTGGTTCACCGAGCAGGGTGTCGAGAGCAGCGTCGGGGGTCCGCCGAGCTTCGGGACGAAGCTGATGGGCGTGAACGGGCACGTCGAGCGCCCGGGGTGCTACGAGTTCGAGCTGGGGATTCCGCTGCGGACGCTGGTGGAAGAGCACTGCGGCGGGGTCAAGGGCGGCAAGAAGTTCAAGGCCGCGATTCCCGGCGGGGTCTCCATGGGCATCCTCGGGACCGATCAGTACGACGCCGAGCTGGACTTTGACATCGGGCGCAAGCACAACGTGCTGGGACTCGGCACCGCGTGTCCGACGATCTTCGATGAAGACACCGATATGGTGGCAGTGGCCCGCAACATCTCGCGGTTCTTCAAGCACGAGAGTTGCGGGCAGTGCACGCCGTGCCGCGAGGGCTCGGGCTGGCTGTATCAGCTGATGAGCCGGATCGAGGACGGGGGGGCGAAGACCAAGGATCTGGATCTGGCGCTGGAGATCGCGACGAGCATGGGGTCGATGCCGGGGACGACGATCTGCGGCCTGGCCGATGGGAACAACTGGGCGATCCGGACGATCATGAACAAGTTTCGGGATGAGTTCGAGGCGCGGGTGTCGCGGACGTATGTGCCGGTGAGTGTGAGTGTGGGAGCGATGGCGCGGGGGCAATAAGCAAAATAACCTAACCATTGATTTGCTATTGATTTCTGTTGATTCAATAGTTGGGCTCAACTATTGGGCTACTATTGGCGACGATTGAACCAATAGCTGGGGCTTCCACGTTGGCCACGCCCGCTTCGCCACCGGACTTCGATTCAATCCCCGGACTCGGTTCGGCAGAGATTGGCAAAGCACTATCGGACTCATCGTACAGCGAGGCAGCTCGATATTGCCGGCTTCGCTACCACCACTGGGACAAGGTCCGCTTTATCGCTCGCCAACGCGGTCTGGATCCCGAGACGCTGTGGTTCGTCGTCAAGCTCATGCGGATGAGCCCGAGGCGAACACTGCCGCTGACGAGCGGCGATGGGAAGCGACTAACGTTCACGGATCACGACGCGATCTTGCGCGAGCAGATGCACATCGACCAGCAACTCGGCGGGCGTATCACGTTCGACGACGACAGCCCGGTGACCGAGGGCCAGCGCGATCGGTTCGTGATCAGCTCGCTGATGGAAGAGGCGATCGCATCGAGCAAGCTGGAGGGCGCATCGACGGTGCATCGCGTGGCGAAGGAGATGCTGCGGCGCAACCGTAAGCCACGCGATCGTAGCGAGCGCATGATCGTGAACAACTATCGGGGCATGCAGTTCGTGCGGGAGCACAGGGGGACGCCGATGAGCGTCGACATGCTCATCGAGATGCAGAGCATCCTGACACGGGACACGTTTGACCGATCCGACGAGTGCGGCCGCTTGCGCCGGCCTGGCGAGCCGGTCGCGGTGGAGGATCCGTACGGAGAGGTGCTGCACGACCCGCCGCCCGCGGAGACTCTGTCCGTGAGATTGGAACGATTGTGCGCCTTCGCCAATGGCGCGGGCTCGGACGACGAGTTTATCCACCCGTTCGTGCGAGCCTGTGCGCTGCACTTTCAACTCGCGTACGACCATCCGTTCTGCGACGGCAACGGGCGGACGGCGAGGCTGCTGTTCTACTGGTCGATGTTGCGCGCGGGGTACTGGCTGTTCGAGTTCTTGCCGATCTCACGGCTGATCTACGAGAGCCCGGCAAAGTACGGCAAGGCGTTTCTTTATGTCGAGACCGACGATTTCGATCTCACATACTTTCTCGTCTACAAGGCCCGGATTCTGCGGATGGCCCGCGAGAGTCTGCGGGCATATCTGGAGCGGAAACGGCGTGAGGCGACTCGCGCCCGGCGTTTCCTGACCGATCTCGACATCAACGATCGGCAGCGCGCGGTTCTTCTCGCGGCGATGGAGAACCCGACAAGAGAGATCACGATCGAAGACCATCAGATCGAGCGAAGCGTGTCGTACTACACGGCCAGGAGCGACCTGCTCGCACTCGAAGAACGCGGGATGCTCGATCGACGCAGCGTCGGACGGAAGTTCGTGTTCGCAGCGAGCGAGCGACTGCTCGCCTCGGACGTGAAGGAGAGTTGGAACTGATTGCTGAGTCAAGGACGCGTTGCGGGTCGGAGGGCTCAGCTCTTGGGCGCGCGCTTCACCACGACCCAGCGGCTCTTCCACTTGCGGGCGCCGCTCTTGCGCTTGGTCGTGGCCCAGCGGACCTTGCGCCGGACCTCGCCGTTCTCCAGTGTTCTCTCGGTGGACATCGGATCTCCTGTGCTGCTCGTGAGCCATGATCCTTGGGGGCGCGAGCGCGCGAATCGACCCCAATGCTCGAAATGCCTGGGCGAAAATCCGGATGGCGGGTTCCGAATAACTCCTTAATGTCCCACCTCGCGGCGGCATGTGAATCCTGCGGCAAACGCCTCCCAAGCCGAGACGCGGTCGTTTGCACCAACTGCGGTTTCGACACGCGCAAGGGAAAACGCATCGAGACGCGGATGCACCGGCTGAAGGATCGGGGGCGGGCGCGCAAGGCGGCGAGGCGATCGGCCGGGCGGCTCGTGCGGGTCGCGCCCTGGCTGTTCCTGCTCGCGCAGGTGCTGGCGATCGGCGTGGTTGCGTACCTGGCGTACCACGATCCGGCGGTGCGTTCGCTGCATGCGCAGATCGCGATGTGGCACCTCATCGTGGCGCTCAGCGCGTGCTCGCTCTGGATGATCTACGAGGAAGGGCCGATCGCGATGTTCTACCCGACCATGACGTACATGGTGATGTTCGGCGACGACGCGAATCCGTGGGTCGAGTCGCTGCTGTTCGGCGCGGGGGCGTCGGTCGTGTCGTACATCGGCGTGTATGTCGCGCTCGCGAGCGCCGTGGGCTAGATTCTGTTTGACGGATCACAAGACAGTGGTGGCACGGGCGTCCCGCCCGTGCGTGTTGGAGACAATCCAGGAATCGAATGGGCGAGACGCCCGTTCCACCGATCCGTCAAGCAGAAACTAGGGCAACGGTCGGTGGCTGCGGTTCATACTTGCTCGCGATCTGTATCGAAGGGTCTGAGAAGAAGAGTGAAGAGGCGGTAGACGCCCTTCCTGACGGGCGCTTTGCGTCAACAGGCGGAGAACTCGAACAGTTGCGGA
>JAJDDM010000113.1 GCA_029260315.1 Phycisphaerales bacterium
CCGGGCGACGCCACCGACATAGACGCCGTGCTCGCCATGAACTTCAGCTACTGGCTTTTCAAGACCCGGGACGCCATGCGCGGCTACTTCCAGGCCGTCCGCGACAGCCTCGTCGGGGACGGCATCTTCTTCCTCGACCACTACGGCGGGTACGAGTCCATGCGGGAGATGCGCGAGAAACGCGACATCGACGGCAAGTTCACCTACGTCTGGGACCAGCACCGCTACGACCCCATCAGCGGCACCATGGACTGCTTCATCCACTTCCACTTCAAGGACCGCTCCAAGCTCAAGAAGGCCTTCAGCTACAGCTGGCGTC
The DNA here is from genome assembly GCA_029260315.1 of Phycisphaerales bacterium. Classification (GTDB taxonomy): domain Bacteria; phylum Planctomycetota; class Phycisphaerae; order Phycisphaerales; family UBA1924; genus S146-42. The sequence continues at coordinate 320 of JAJDDM010000113.1, forward strand.
TCTGGACCCTCCCCGAGATCCGCGAGTTACTCGTGGAGGCGGGATTCAAGAACGTCACCGTCTACTGGGAGGGTGAGGACGAGGACGGCGAGGGCGACGGCGAGTTCACGCCCGCCGAGGTCGGCGTGGCCGACGCCGCCTTCGTCTGCTACATCGTCGCCGAGAAATAGGACCCCCACTCCCCACGCGCCGGTGCCGCGGTCTGAGCGAGTCTTCGAGCGAAGGCCATGTGTCTACGCCCGAGACACCGCCGTGCCACCGACCGCTGCTCTGAGCGGCCGGTGCCGTTTGCACACGATGCAACAGCCACGCACGAATCAATCGCCGCGAAGCCTTCCGGGGCCGATCCGACGGTTCACTCCCTACCCTCCGTCATGCTCGCGACGCTCGACCTCCCGCCCGAACTCACCCCCGTCGCCGAAGCCCTCGAATCATCCCTCGCGCGCGTCGCCCAGCGCTTCGACGCCCAGCTCGATTCCGACCTGGACGCCGTCGCAGACCTTATCGCCCACCTTGCCGGCTACCGCGGCAAGATGCTCCGCCCCAGCCTCGTCCTCCTCTTCGCCATGGCCGCCGGCGATCAGGATCTTCCGCTGGAAGGGCGCGTCAACGACGCACACATTGCCGCCGCGGCTGTCGTCGAGATGGTCCACATGGCAACCCTCGTCCACGACGATGTCCTCGACGAGGCCGAGCTCCGCCGTAAGAACCCGACCATCAGCCACCTGCGTGGCAACGAGGCCGCGGTCATCCTGGGCGACTATCTCATCGCCGCAGCCTACCACCTCTGCTCCCAGATCGGCGACCATGGCACCTCTCTTGCGATCGCTCGCGCCAGCATGACCGTCTGCGCGGGTGAGCTCCTCCAGCTCTCCCACCGTGAGGACTTCCAAGTTTCGGCCCAGACCTACTTTGATATCATCGATCGGAAGACCGGCGAACTCGTCGGGCTCGCCTGCGAACTTGGCGCACGCCACGCGGGCGCCGATGAGATTCGTTGCTGCAAGGCCCGCCAGTTCGGACAACTCCTCGGACGAGCGTTTCAGATCCAGGACGATCTGCTCGATCTCTTGGGCGACGAGGCCGTCGTGGGAAAGACCCTTCACCGCGATCTGGATCTTGGAAAGGCCACGTTGCCGATCATCCGGTGCCTCGAATCTGATAACGCGGCCCAGCGCGAACGCTGCCTCTCGATTCTCCAAGCAACTGCGGGCGGCGATGCGGACGCCCAGGCACCCCTCCGCGAGGAGCTCGATCGGACCGGGGCAATCGCTCGCGCACGCGCTGACGCCGTGGCATATGTCGAAGAAGCCAAGGCCCTCCTCGACTCATTTCCCGATAGCGACATCCGCCGCACGCTCGACGCGGTCGCCGGGAGCGTCACGAGTCGAACGCTCTAGTCCTCGGTCGGCGCGGTCAAAGAAAAACCCGCATGCCAAGCCCGGCACGCGGGTCGATTGATCACAACTGAAGCACGTCGTCTAGCGACGGCGGCGATGGGCCACCAGCCCGCCAAGCCCCAGCAGCGCGAGCGTGCCGGGAGCGGGGATGAACTCCGCAGTGATGCGAGAGTTGATGATGGCGTAGGTCTCGCCATTGTTCAGGTTCGTCAGCCCGGGCAGGCCCGTCAGAGTTGCCGGCGCAAAGTCGTCGAGCTCGACGGCTCCACCGATCACCGCGTTTCCCGAGCCAGCAGATGGCGACGTGTTCATTGTCCACTGGAACGGTGTGCCGTTGCCCGAGGTGAACTCGGTGTGCTGGCCGTCCGGGTCGGTGAATGTGCCCGCGAACGTCGGGAAGAATGCCAGATCCGTCGCGTAGGGCGTCGTCGTGTTGTTCGCCCCGTCGGGAGCACCCGAGATTGTCACCATCGGCGTTCCACCCATCGCGCCCGCCGACGCCAGACCGAATCGATCGGTATATGTGTCTTCGTCGTCGTAATGTGCAACGCCGGATATCGACGCGCCATTCAGGCCCGCCGCATCACCACCGTTCGCACTGAGCGTTCCGGACACCGTGTACACGATGATGTCACCGTGTGCCGCGCCCGCCATTCCGACAAGCGCTAAGACAGCCAAGTTCTTTCTCATCCCTTTCACTCCTCCATTCAAGAAAAACGACCCGCACGCCGCGACTCAACGTCTTGCCGCGACCAGTACGCAAGAGCATACGCGAAAGCGATGCGAACATTACCCAATCATATAAAAAAACACCCTAGTTCGCAGAAAATCAGTGTTTGCTCTTGCCGAGTTCGCGTGCCTTGGATCGGGACCGCCGAATCCGACCCGACCGGCGGGCCACCAGTGGCAGCAGCCACAGGTACACTCCTGTCAACCACAGACACAGCAACACAATGCCGCTGGGCAGGAATACCCCTAACTTTATCGGATCTCCAAACCACGACCCGTCATGGATGCTCTCGATCAGATCGCTCCTGCGATACGCGACCTGGAGCACCTCGCCCGTGCCGGTGTCTATCTGGATCTCCCACGAGCTTCTGGCACGCACCTTGAGCATTCCCCTATCCGGGCGGACGTCCAGCCGGTCGATGTCATCCCATGTATCGACCCGCGCCTCGGGCACGGACCGAGCGATCTCCAGGATCTGCGCGAATGAGAGCGACGGATCCGATTCCACGCCGCGCTGCGTCGGCGGCTGCACCCACGCGACCTGCTTCTTGAGCTGGAGCAGCAGCCCCGTCGCGATAACCAGCGCCACCGGCGCGACCACGAGGATCGCACCCCAGCGATGCAGCTTGCGTGACCACTTGTTCAGCGCCCGGACGGCTGGGTTGCGGCTCATGACGGGGTAGCCTAGCCGATGGAGGGCTTCCCGCTACCAGGCGCCGCCACCGCCGCCGCCGCCACCGGAAAACCCGCCGCTGAATCCCGAACCGCCGCCGCCGAAAGACGACCCACCCGATCCCGAAGACGTTCGAGGCGACGCCGCCATCGCCGCCGACATCAGGATGTTCGATCTGAATAGATCGCTGATCATCGCGTGCGTGGTGAATGGGCTGCCCGCGGGATAGTCGTACCACTCCGGCGGCGCATCGAACAGGCCCGCGAAATGCTCGCCCCAGACCTTGGTCAGACCCAGCGCCATCGCGTACGGCAGCAGCTTCTCGAACCGGTCCCGCCGAGCCGCCTCCTCGAGTTCTTTCACCTCCGCCCGCTGGATGTACTCCTCCAGCCCCTTGATCGCCTCCAGCGCCCGCCGTCCCTTGCGCGTCTTGCGCGGCATCACGAACGCGAAGATCGGGAACTGCACTGCCGTCAGAACTCCAGCCACGATCGTCGACGCCGGCGCGAACAGCCCGCCCTTCACCACGAGGACCGACAGCGCGATCACGCCCGCGGCACAGGCGACCCCGACGCCGATCCACATCGCCCGGCGCTTGCCCAGGTGCCCCGCCGTGTACCCTTGAGCGTCGAGGCTCTTGTGCAGGTCGTCCTTGATCCCCGGCATCGCCGTATAGAACTTCAACTCCAGGTCTTCGAGCGATCGCTCCTTGACCTCGCCGGGCAAGAGCTTGCTCAGGATCCGAAACTCGTGCGGACGCAGGTCCATCCTGTCCCGATCTGTCCGCACCAAGTGCATCCGCTTGTTGGTCAGGCGCTTGCGGCGCGACTCCCGCCGATCCTCGATCCGCAGATATCCGCGGACCGCCAGGTCGATCACCGTCGCCGTGACGTCGCGTTTGTGGACGAGTTCATCGGCGAGCAGCCCGACCTCCGCCGGCGAGAGCCCGTCCGGCGGCTCGTACCGCACCATGATCGAGCCCGGCGTGCCCATGTCCCGCCCTCGCTTGAACCACAGCAGCACCAACAGCCCAAAGGCGATCACCGGCGTGACCAGCACGAGATTGTCCCGCAGAAACCACCCGAGCCGGGTCCATCCCGAGGGTGCCGCGACGATCCCCTTGGGCCACCCCACCACGACCGTCAGGCTCTCGCGAGGGCGCAGCGCCCGGTCGGGCTCGAAGAGCACGCCGTCGCCAGAGATCTCGCCCGCCGGCCCGCTCGCCGCCGAGCCGAAGGGGCCCAGATACGACGCCGCCCGGATGTCCTCGCCATCGACGCCTCCCGGCAGTCGCACCAGGCACGACGCCCGCTCGATCGGCACCGCCCAACCCCTGCCGACCGCGTTCCAATACAGCTCATCGTGGGTCTCAAATCCCAGCAGTCCCCGGCGGACGACGTAGTGGATGACGTACGTCTGCGCACCCGAGACCTTGCGGTCCGGATCGCCGATCTTGAGCACCAGCCTCCCGTCGTCGCGAGAGGCCCGATACCGGCGCGAACCGCCCGAGCCATCGGCGACGCCGACCACATGGATGCGCAGCCGGAACGACGTCCCCATCCGCTCGTACGCGTACGGAATCTCGCGGAAGATGCCGTGATGCGCCTCGCGCGAGAAATCCGCGACGATCGTCTCGGTGATGTTGAGTGACCCGTCCTCGCGGACCTCGATGACGGCGTCCAGGCTGTCAATATCCCAGCGCAGGCCCTGCCCGTGCGCCAGCGACGCCGGCCCCAGCACGAGCACCAGCCACGCCACCAGCAACATCCGCATCATGAGATCCTCACTTCCGGTGCCGCCGACTCGCGCTCGTCTTCCAGCTCGAAGAACTCCCGCGGCTTGCGCCGAAATACCGACGCGACCATCGCCGAGGGAAACTGCGCGATCAGCGTGTTCAGGTCGCGCACGACCGCGTTGTAATACCGGCGGGCCGCCTGCAGCGCGTCCTCGACCTCGACCAACCGCTCGTGCAGCGACCGGAACGACTCGTCGGCCTTCAGGTCCGGATACGCCTCGGCCAGCGCGATCAGCCTGTGCGAGCGGGCCTGCAACGCGCTCTCGGCGGCGCCCCGAGCCGCGGGAGACTCCGGACGCTGGGCCTCGCTGCGGGCCCTCACCACGTCCTCGAGTGTCCGCGACTCGTGGGCGGCGTAGCCCCGCACGATCTCGACCAGCCTCGGCACCAGATCCCAGCGCCGTTTGAGCTGCACGTCGATATCCGACCACGCGTTGTCGGCCCGGACCCCCAGCACGACCAGGCGATTGAACACCCAGATGACGTACAGCACGACGAGCGCACCTAGGATGGAAAGGCCCCAGACCAAGGCCCAGAGTGTACCGATTGGGGCCGACGCCACCGGGCCGAGGCTAAACTGAAACGACCGGCCCCGTAGCTCAGCGGTTAGAGCTGGCGACTCATAATCGCTCGGTCCCTGGTTCGAATCCAGGCGGGGCTATTGGCGCAACGCAGACGCAACCTCGACGCGCATCTCGCTCGGCGTCGGCGAGGCGCTCAACCACGCGAGGCCTGCCATGTTCATGCGGATGATCTACGACGAGAAGCTCGCGCAGGCGGCGTACCTAATCGGCTGCCAGCGCACGGGCGAGGCGATCGTGGTCGATCCCGAGCGCGATGTCGACCGGTACGTCGACCTGGCGGACGAGAACGGGCTGCGGATCGTCGCGGTCACGGAGACGCACGTCCACGCGGATTTCGTCTCCGGCTCGCGCGAGATGGCCGAACGCATCGGGGCGCGCGTCTATCTCTCTGATGAGGGCGGCGAGGACTGGAAGTACCGCTGGCTGGACAAGAAGCTCGACGGCGGGTCGTATGACCGCCGCCTGCTCAGAGACGGCGACACGTTCGCGATCGGGCAGATCGAGTTCTCGGTGATCCACACGCCGGGGCACACGCCCGAGCACATCGTGTTTCTCATCACCGATCGTGGGGCCGGGGCCGATGCGCCTGTGGGGCTCGCCTCGGGCGACTTCGTGTTCGTGGGAGACCTGGGTCGCCCGGACCTGCTGGAGACCGCAGCGGGGCAGGCCGGGGCGCGCGAGCCCGCGGCGAGGCGGCTGTTCCAGACGGTGCGCAAGCTCGATGAGATCCCCGAGTTCGTGCAGGTGTGGCCGGGGCACGGCGCGGGCAGCGCCTGCGGCAAGGCGCTGGGCGCGGTGCCGATGAGCACGATCGGGTATGAGCGGCGGTTCAACCCGGCGATCCGCGCGGCGGACGACGAGAGCGCGTTCGTCGAGTTCATCCTGAGCGGCCAGCCCGAGCCGCCGCTGTATTTCGCGCGGATGAAGCGGGTCAATCGTGACGGACCGGCCGTGCTCGGCGGTCTGCCCGAGCCGAAGCGGATGACGGTCGAGCAACTGCGCGAAATCGACACGAATCGAGGCGTCGTCGCAGATACGCGAGGGTGGAAGGAGTTTCGCGCGGGGCATGTGCCGGGGGCGCTGAGTCTGCCCTTGGATAGCGCGTTCAATACCAACGCGGGTTCGTTCATCGAGGCGTCGGAAGCCATCTCTCTCATCATCGAGCCCGGGCGGGTCGAGGAGGCGGTGCGGGATCTGATCCGGGTCGGGCTGGATCGCATCGAGGGCTGGTTCGACGCGGCGGAGATCGCTGCGTACGCCGACGGGTCTCACTCGCTGGCGAGCACGCGCGAGGTGGACGCGCACGAGGCGATGGAGATGGTCGCGAGTGGGTCGGTGCGCGTGCTGGATGTGCGCCGGGCGACGGAGTTCAGCGAGGGGCATATCCCCGGGGCGGTCAACATCGCCCACACGCGGTTGGCGTCGCGCCTGGAGGATGTGCCGCGGGAGGGGACGCTGCTGGTCAACTGCCGGACGGGCGTGCGATCGGCGCGATCGACGGCATTCCTGGAGCGAGCGGGGTTCGACGCGATGAATCTGCGGGGCGGGATCGTCGCGTGGCAGAGCGCCGCGGCGGCGAGCTGATTTCGGTCGCGTCTGGTGGCGGGGATTCGGCGGAGTTGGGCTCGCAGGGACGATCCACTACAATCGCGTCGTATGGGCGAGCGGGGGCGAGTTCGATGGCAATGAGTGCTCGGGGCGGGACTGGTATGTCTGTGCGCCGTCGGCGCGACCTTAGGCTTTGGCGGGCGCGGCGATGGGATCGAGGTCGCGAGCCAACCAGGCGCGCGGGAGATCAGCTTCGGTCGCGACGTGCGTCCGATACTCGTCAGGAACTGCCTGGTCTGCCACGGGTTCGATCCGAGCACGCGCCAGGCGGGGTTGCGGCTTGACAGGCGAGAGGACGCGACGGGCGCGAGGGAGAATGGACGCCCGCCGGCGTCGTGGCGGGCGATCCGGACGCGAGCTCGCTGATCGAGCGGGTCTCGGCGCACGATCCGGGACGGCGGATGCCGCCGGAGGGCGAGGCGCTGAGCGGCGAAGAGATCACGACGCTGCGGGCGTGGATCGCGAAGGGCGCGCGATACGAGCGGCACTGGTCGCTGCTGCCAGTCGCGGATCCGCCCATGCCCGAGGTGGAGGACGCGCGGTGGAGCCGCAACCCGATCGACGCGTTCGTGCGGGCGAAGCTGGACGAGGCGGGGCTGAGCCGATCGGCGGACGCTCATCCGCCGGCTGTCGTTCGATCTGACGGGGATGCCGCCAACGCCGGGGGAGGTCGAGGCGTTTGTCGGCGATCGGCAAGACGGGGCGTACGAGCGTCTGGTCGATCGTCTGATGGCGCCGCCTCGCTTCGGGGAGCGCTGGGCGCGCCATTGGCTGGACCTGATGCGGTACGCCGAGACGTATGCGCACGAGTTCGACTATCCGATCCGGCACGCGTGGCAGTATCGCGATTATGTGATCCGGGCGCTGAACGCGGACGTGCCGTACGACGAGTTCGTGACCGAGCACGTCGCGGGCGATCTGCTTTCGAGCCCGAGGCGACACCCCGATCGCGGATTCAACGAGTCGATCATCGGCACGGGTTTCTGGTGGTTGAGCCAGGGAACGCACGCGCCGGTGGACGTCGTGCAGGACGAGGCCGATCGGATCGATAACCAGATCGACGTGCTCTCCAAGGCGTTTATGGCGACGACGGTGAGCTGCGCCCGCTGCCACGATCACAAGTTCGATCCGATCCTGACGTACGAGTATTACGGGCTGGCGTCCTTCCTCCAGAGTTCTCGCAGACAGGACGCGTATCTCGATCCCGGCGGGGAGATCGAGCGCGTGGCGGAGCGGATGGATACGTTGCAGCGCGAGGGTGCCGCGTGGATGCAATCGGAAGGGCTTCGCGAAGCGATCCCGAGCGTTGAACAATTCGCGGCGCTGCTGCTTGCTTCGGCGGAGGTCGTGCACGGCGAGGCGAAGCCGGGCGAGGCGTCGGCGATCGCACGCGATGACGTCGTGGACGGCTTCGACGACGGGACCTACGGGCGGTGGACCGTCGCGGGTGAGGCGTTCGCCGACGGGCCGGCGGAGGTGAAGGACGAGCCGCTGCACGGCAAGGGGACCGCCCAGGGGGCGTGTACCTGGCCAACTCGCACAGGCCGCTGCACGAGCGCGACACCGACCAGACCGACGCGCTGGTCGGCAGCCTGACGAGCCAGGCCTTCAGTATCGAGCACGATTACCTGCACTTTCTCATCGGCGGCGGGAATCATCCCGGGCGGACCGGGCTGCGGCTGGTGGTCGATGGCAAGGTCGTGCGTGAGTCGACGGGGCGCAACGCCCACGAGCTTCGCCTGGTTCGATTCGATCTGCGGGAGCTGCGCGGGCGGCGCGGGACGATCGAGATCATCGACGAGCAGACCGGCGGCTGGGGAAACACGGCGGTCGATGAGATCGTGCTCAGCGACGAGCCGCGGCGGGATCGCCCGGCGAGGCGAGCGATCGAGGCCGTGGCGCGCGAGCGTGGCGTCGATCAGAAGGTGCTGCGGGCGTGGGTCCACACGTTGCAAGACGTGCAGGCAGACGATCCGGGCGATCCGTTTTCGGCGTGGGTACGAGCAGCGGCCGCGTCGGCGGGCGATCCCGATCACATGCTCGGCTCGCCCGAGAAATCGGATTCTGAGCCTGCCGCGAGCGGCCGCGTCCTGGAGGACTTTTTGTCCGAATCGCTCGGACCCTGGCAGGAAACCGGCTGGGCGTTCGATCGCGGGGTCGTGCGCGCAGGTGGCGTCGTCGGGCGCGAGCTGCGCCTGAGCGACGAGGCGTGCGTCGATTCTGGAGCGGTCTCCGAGCGGCTCCTCGGCACGCTGCGCTCGCCGACACGCACCTACGCGATGCAGTGCCTGATCGCCCGCCGACTCGTCGAGCGCGGCGTGCGGTTCATCGAGCTGACCTGCCCGGCGATCAGCGGCAACGACCGCTGGGACCAGCACGCGAACCTGCGAACGTCGCACGAGTCCAACGCGAGGGCGGTCGATCAGCCGATCGCCGCCCTGCTCACGGACCTCAAACGCCGCGGCATGCTCGAGGACACGCTGGTGATCTGGGGCGCCGAGTTCGGCAGAACGCCGTTCGCCCAGGGGACCAACGGGCGCGACCACAACCCCTTCGGATTCAGCATGTGGCTCGCCGGCGGCGGCGTGCGGAGCGGCATGACACTGGGATCGACCGACGACTACGGCTACAAGGCAGTGGACAGACCGCTGGAGATCCATGACCTGCACGCGACGATGCTGCACCTGTTGGGCGTCGATCACACGCGGTTGACTGTCCCGTTCGGCGGGCGGGAGATGCGCCTGACCGACGTACATGGGCATGTGATCCGCGACATTCTCGTCTGAGCGATTTCAGCAGCCGCTGCTGAAAAGGTTGAGATAGAAGAAAAAGTCGTTGGCGTCGATGACGCCGTTGCAGATGCCGTAGGTGGGGTCTTCGGGATCGGCCGAGCCGGTGAGGTCGGCCTCCGGATTGCGCGATTTGAACTGATCGATATAGAAAAAGAAGTCGTCGGCGTCCACGTTGCCGTCCGGATCGCCGTAGTTCGGGCCGTCGGGATCGGAATCCCCGGTCAGGTCCGCGGCACACTCGGGGATCTGCACGACGCGCAGATCGTCCCAGAAGATCGTGCCGGACTGGTCGTTCACGTCGAAGTCGCCGTTGAGAAACCGAATCGGCAGGACGCTGACGCCGACCGGAAACGGCGGCCAGGGCCCGCCCCAAAGATCGTGGTAGAAATCGAAGTCCTCCTGGGTGATGGTCATCTCGAAGTACGTCCACCGCCCGTCGGTATGGCCCTCGATCTCCAGGCGTTCGAACGACAGATAGATCGACCAGTTCTCCCGACGAAACTCGAGCTTCAGCCCCGCCCTGGCGTTCACGATCGGGTCGCTCGCGGGGATCGCGTACCAGCCGGAAACAAGGAGCGGCCCGCCGCCGTACTCGTACGCCGGGTCGTACAGCTCGCCGAACTCATCGAACAGGTTCGTCGTGTAGCCGACGAAGCGGTGGTTCGCGACGGTCTGGAGCTCGATCGAGTGCGTGCCCGTGCGGACCAGCGCCGGGTTCGGAAAGCCGTCGCCGACCTCGCGCCAGCGCGGGCCGAACACGGGCAGATCGGCCCAGCCCTCCGGGAAGCTCGGGAACAACGGATCGGGATCCTCGAAAGAGCCGTTGGTCAGCGGGAGCTCGCAAGGTTGGGCGAACGCTTGCACACCGACCAATCCAACAGCGCCAAGCCAGACTGTAAATGCTCTCATCCGCATCGCCACGTCCATCCGCACAACGTCCGGTATCTGGCATTGTGCCACAATCCACCCCACCCCGTCAAGTCCGGGCCAAAGTTCAGGGCCCTTCCGGACCCGTTAGGAGCGATTTCTCGGTGTTGATCCTCAAAATCGTCTCCTCCCAGACGCCCGCTTTGGTCGGAAAGGCGGTCCGCCGACCTTCTGCGAACTGGCTCTCGAGTCCCTCGTCGGCGTCCAGTTTGCCCGCTCGTATCCTCAGTTGGGCCTCCATGAGCCCGCGGGTCATCGTCCATGTCCGCCCGGTCTCGGCGCAGCGCAGCTCGATCATCTCGCTCATCCGCTCGCGCGCGTACGGGTCGCTTGGGCGCGTGACGAAACGCACCGTCGCGAGAGTGGCCAGAGCCAACGCGACGACCGTGACCAGCACCTTCGTTCGAGTTCGCCCAGCGCCTTCGCGTCGCTCATCTGCCATAGCGCTCAGGGTAGTAATGGCCCCAGTTGTAGAACGGTCCCGGCGCGCCCCACCATCCCGAGGCCTCGACCGAGAGATAGGCCGGCGGGCGCAGCGCCAGCACCGACATCGATTCATCGCCCCGCAGAAAGAGCGTCTTGCCCTCGTGACGCGGGATCCAATCCACCGCGTCGGCGGCCCAGATGATCGCCTCGGCGAACTCCAGACGCAGGAGGTTCTGGGCGGAGACACCCAGCGGCTTGTCGGGGTTGCGGGCGTCAGGCCCGAACAACTCGCCGTAGGTCGTGGCGCGAGAATCGTTGAACCAGTACTCGGTGTATTCCTCGCGTCCGTCGGCGTCGTAGTCGTGGACGTGGATCTTCCCGCTGCCTCGCTCCATCTCGATACGCGTCGTGGGATCGAGCACGCTCGCGCGCGCGATCGCCGCTGGGCAGCCGAACAGGCCGCCGTCGCTCGGCCCGTCGAGATACGGATCGAGCAGCACCATGGCGTTCCAGCGATCGGCGATATTCCGACGGCGCGGGTAGAGGTCCAGAAAGACCCTGCGATCGTGCTGCTCGTTGAGATACGCGCTGATGCCCATGCCGATCTGACGAAGGTGGATCTGGCAGTTCAGCGTGCGCGCCGACTCGCGCGCCTTGCGCATGGCCGGCAGCAGCAGCGACAGCAATATCGAAACGATCGCGAGGACGACGAGCAACTCAACGACCGTGAACGCATGTTTGCAACTCGGGTTTTGCCGGGCACGACCCATGTGCCGCCCTTCGCAGCCGGATGACCGACCCCTCCATACCCTATAGATGATACCAGTGTCCGGGATCGCGCGGGCAAGGATTTTCCTAGCGCCGCCGGCCGAAACACGCCGCGAGCAGCACGACGAGCCCCGTTGCGGGCGTCGGCACCTCGATCACGACATCCGAGATCCGCACAAATCCGAAGTCGTCCTGATTGGCGTCGTCTGGCGCGAACTGGGCGTAGAAGCCTCCCACGGTGCCGTCGATCATGCCGTTCTCGAGATTCGAGAACTCGATCGGCCCGCTCGTTAGGCCGTTGTACATGTACTCGATCGTGGCGGGAACCGCAAAGTCGGGGCCGCTACCCGGCGTGTAAATAGTTCGGAGCTTCGCCGTCTCGCCCGGCGTGTAAACGTTGCCAAAGCTGAAAAACGGAAACGCTCCGTCGAAGGCGGCGACCTCGCCGTCGCCCTTGACGATGAACCGAGGCTCGCCGAAGCGATCGAAGTAGAACCCGGCCTCCTTGCCCGCGAGCGTGCCGGCGTCCAGGCTGATGTCGATGGAAATGTCGAACGCGACCTGGTTGTCGAAGAGGAACTGCGTCGCGCCGTCCGCGGTCATGAAGAACCGATGGCGATTGGCAAATCCGCCCTGTCCGAACGCACGCTCATCGATCTCGATCGACGCGGGGAAGTTTTCGTTGATGAACAGCCGGCTGTCCGGATAGTCGTTGAAGTTGCGTGCATCGATGAGCACGTCATTGATGTCGGTGACGTCCGCGCCGGCCGGCACACCAACCATGCCCGGCACCATCGCGCCCGCAAGAACGAATCGCGTCATGTCTCGGCCTCCTGCCCCCACTCCTCACCGCCATGGTCGCAGAAATCGCCCGCCGAATCAAGGCAGGCCAGGAGGCGGCCATTCGGGCGGGGGCATCCGGAGGCGTTCCAAGGCGGCCCGCACGAATCGATGGCGATGGAACAATCGCCAGATCAGCCCCGTCCGGGCGTTCTCGACCGCCAGCAGCAGCATGCCCTGGTTGAGCGCGAGGTAATCTGGGGCGACCCACGGTTCTCTCCCCCACTGGCCCAGGTTGTACGCATCCAGGAATCCCTGCCCGCCGGTGTCCGGATCTCGCCAGACCATCGGCGGCCCGTCCTCGCCCTCCAGCCCCCGGAGATACGCGATCGACGCCAGCGCCCAACGCGGCTCGAAGAGGATGGAACTGACTGGCGCGTGCGGCGAGATCGTCCCATCGCCCCACGCCTGCACCGCGATCAGCGTCGTGAAATCCCGCTCGGGCTCGCCCCCCACCGGCGGCAACGGATCGGGCATGAGCCCGAAGACGAGATACCCGCGCGGCGTGTCGCTGGCGGTGAATCCCCAGGCGTGCTTATTCAATCCGTGGAGATCGTATGGGTTCTCCATCGCACGATCGCGCTGCATGCGATACGCGCGGCGCGAGTTCTCCCACCAATCGATCGAGGCCCGAAACTCATAGCCGAGACGCGCGGGGTCGTCCGCGGGCATGTGCGCATAGTCGATCCACAGGTGGCTGAGCAGGAAGGTGAACAGCGCGCCGGTGAACGGCGAGAACGCGAGCGCGTCGCCCCGCCGATCGACGCCGAGCTGTCGGCGGAGCCCCCAGTAGTATCGCGGTTCCAGGCGATGCTCCTCGATGGGGGCGCAGTTGGCCAGCAGCGCGATGAGGCGCTGCTCGCCCATCGCGTCCAGCCAGTGAAACGGCTGGAGCGTGCCGGATCCTGACGGGTCGTCCAGATCATCCGGCGTCCACGCCAGGCTGATCGTCCCGGCGTGCGGGGGCGGCGCGTCCGGATCGACAAACAGCGTCCAGTCCGCGTCTGCGAACAGTTCGTCGCCGATCCGGGCGATCTCGCCGCCGAAGTAACTCGACGCCACGAGAACGCCGGCGAAGAGGATCGCGCAGTCGGCGCTGCTGACGTTGGACTCGAACTCCTCATCCGAAGGCGTCGCGTTCGGGCCGTCGAGGAAGTGGTAGAACATGCCGCGCTTGCGGTTGCCGGACTCCTCGCGGAGGCTCTCGAGGATCTCGAGCGTGCGCTCGCGTCCCTGCTCGCGGGAGATCCAGCCGCGTTCGACGCCGATGGGCATCGCCGAGAGCTGCATGCCGACGCCCGCGACGCTGACGATGGAGGAGCTGGATCGATCCAGGGCGAGCGAGGTTTCCGGCGAGATCTGCTCCCAGAGCGTCCTGAACGCCCCCCGCTGGACCTCATCCAGAACGGCGCTCTCGTCCTGGGAAAACGTGAATGGTGGACGAGGAGGGCTGCGGCTGGCCGCGCACGCTCCAAGGCCCCCAGACACAACGCAGACCGCCGCGATCAACACACCCATCCTTAGGGTTTGACGCCTCTGCCCGGCGACTCTCGGATGGAGGCCGGCGAAGACCCGATAGGCGACCTCGGCCGGGCGGGATGATCGCCTTTCGATCCCTTGCGTGAATCTGTTACGATGTGTCCCATGGGTCGAAGCTTCGCCGCCGGCACGCGCCCCCGCCAGGCGGTCTCTATCCAGGACGTGGCGGATCGTGCGAAGGTGTCGATCGCCACGGTCAGCCGGGCTCTGAACAAGCCGCACATGGTCTCTCCAGATACCGGCAAACGCGTGCTGGAGGCGGTCGAGGAGCTTGGCTACCGCCCGAACCGGTTCGCCCAAGCGCTGATGACCCGCGAGAGCGGCGTGCTGGGAATCGCGCTGCCGGACCTTCATGGCGAGTTCTTCTCCGAGCTCATCCGGGGGGCGGACGCCGAAGCCCGCGCCCTCGGTTATCACATGCTGGTCAGCTCGATCCACGACGACCTGGGCCCCAAGCCCGCCGACGGCCCCGTGCGCGTCAGCCGGGCGCTCGGGCTGATCGACGGGCTAATTGCCATGATCACCGAGCCCAGCAGTGTACTCGCGACCCAGCTGGACGCGATGGGGGTGCCGCTGGTGATGATCGGCGCCGACGACACCGACAGCAACGGGCACGATTCGGTGAGCGTGGACCACGCCGACGGCGCGCGTCAGGCGTGTGAGCACCTGCTCGAAGACGCCGAGCCGGGGTCCTGCTACTTTGTCGGCGGACCGCGTCGCAACTACGACACGCTCAAGCGAGCCGGTGCATTCCGCGCGTTCTTCGAGTCTCGCGGGCACACCCTGCGAGCCGACCAGGTCCAGTTTCGCGACTACACCATCGAGTGGGGCGGGGCGTGGGCCCAGGAGATGATCGAACGCGATGCACTCGCGGGCGCATGCGTCTTCTGCGCCAACGACGAGATAGCCTGCGGCGTGCTGCGGATCGGGCGCGACGCAGGGCTCGACGTGCCGGGCGATCTGCGGATCGTCGGCTACGACGGGACGCGACTCAGCCAACTCGTCCGTCCCCGCCTCTCCACGGTCGCGGTGCCGGTCGATGAGCTTGGGCGGTCGGCGGTCCGCCTGCTGATCGAGCGGCTCAACGAGCCGGACCTTCCGCCCCGCAAGATCGTGCTCTCGCCGAGCCTGTTGGTGCATGAGAGCAGCTCGCCATAGGGCTCGGGCTCTTCCCCGCTCTCCGCGCTACCGCGTCTCGCTCGCCAGCGTCCGCAGCCCCCGAATCAGGCCCGCCAACGCCGATCGCCGGGAGTCGCGCAGGCGCGACGCCTGCTCCGAGCGGTCCTGAAACGGATCCGTGCTCTCGTGCAGCGATGAGTACCCGAACAGGCACAAGCCATTGGACCCGAGCGCGCTCGCGAACTGCTCGGCGGTCTCGCCGGGCTGGTGCTTGTACACGCCCAGACCGATCGTCAGCTTGCCGGAATCTCGCCCCGCCGCGGCTCGCCAGGCGCCCCAGTCCTGGGCGGCCTGGGTCTCGAGTTCGGTGTAGATCATCGGGATCGCGCGATCGATCAGGCCCTCTTTCAGCCAGCGCGGGCCGTCCTGGAGGTAGCTCTCGCGTCCGATATCGGGGTGACGCCAGACCGCCACGGACATTTCAATGCCTGGGCGGGTGGCCCTTGCTTCGCGTCCAATGCGACGCACGAGCGTGGTGATCCGATCGCGGATCCACCCGCGGAACGCCGACTGGCCTTGGGGGGTCTCCAGGTTGTGCGGGCCCGCCGAGCGCTCGAACTGCGAGATCGTCGCGACGTCGAGAGGGAAGCGCATGGGGTTGTCGTTCAGCCCCGGGGCGAAGCGGATGTAGTCCATGTGCAGGCCGTCGACGGGGTAGCGAGCGACGATGTCCCGGCAGACCTCGACGATGTGGTTGTGGACCTCCTCGAGCACGGGGTTAGCGATGACGTAGCCGTCGCCGAGCGATTCGGGGTAGCCCGCGGCATTTCGCATGCGCCACGCATCGTGGGTGAGCAGAGCGTGCGAGGGATCGCGGGGCGGCTCCTTGCCGCGCCAGAGAGGCATCACGTTGACCCAGGCGTGCAGGCGCATCCCGCGGGCGTGGGCCTCGCGGAGCGCGACGGCGAGCGGGTCGTAGCCCGGATCGCGCCGCGCCTGCTCACCCAGGACCCACTCGCCCCACGGCTCCTTGGCCCCGGCGTAGTAGGCATCGAACGAGCCTCGCACCTGCCAGAAGACGTCGGTGACGCCGAGATCCGCGGCATTGGCGATGGCTTGGACGACGCCGGCCTCGCTGCGGGTGTCCCAGCGGGTGATCCAGAGGCCGACGAAGTGTCGCGAGGGGGCCGCGCTGGCGGGTGCGTCGTGGGAGGTTGCGATCGACCCGATGCCGCAGGTCGCCAGGATCGGCACGAACAGGCCCAGGATGCCCAGGCACGCCCAGAGAGAGCCACTGTTTGGATTGGTGCGCATCACTTTCTCCACTCGGCATTGTGGACCGCTTCGGTTGAGGTATTGTGACGCCATGGCACGGGCGATCGCCATCGCGGCTGCAATGGCCCTCGCGGGAGCAAGCGAGGCCCAGAGCGTGCGGTTCTTCGACGACGGCGAGCACGCGCTGTGGGCGATCCAGAACGCGGAGGTGCAGGAGCCCTCGATCCCGCTGTTCTATGGCCGCAAGCGGGTGGGCGAAGGCGAGGCCGAGTTTGACATCGTCGAGTGCTTCGATCGCGTGCCGGGGACCGACAGCTTCCCGCTGACGCTGGCGGACATCGTCGCCAACGGCTATGTGCGCCCGCTGGTGCAGCAAGCCAGCGGCACGACCTCGTCGATCGGGACGTCGATCGTCAGCCAGCCGGGCTTCCGGGTCGAAGGCGAACCGATCGATATCGTGCCCGACATGCTCCGGGGCGATGCTCGCCACGTCGGCAAGATGCTCGAAGTGACGGGGATCGGACGCTACGGCGGACGGGCCACGATCGCCTCGACACGCTCATCGCGCGACCAACTGGTCGGCCAGACCCGGTTCGCGATCGACTTCCTCTGGCGCAGCGATCAGCCATTGGACCTCGCCGACGACGGCGAGGGGTTCGACGCCTTCCGGCTCTGCTGGCTGAGCAGCATGCTCGCCGATACCGACGCCGGCATCTACGACGCACGCTACCTCTCGATCCTGTCGGCGTCGGGCCCCGCATGGACGATCGAGATCGACGACGAGCGGCGCGGACGCCACTTGTTCGCTGAGCCGCGCGAGTTCGGCGTCGGCGACGCGATCGTCCTTCGCAAAGACTCGTGGGGAACCTGGAATCCGGGCAGCCCGAGCATCGAGCTGCGCCTCGTATCGCTGGAGGGCCCGATCGGGCGCATCGGCGTGCAGGGCTATCTCGCCCAAACGCAGAACCCCAACGACGACTCGCTCAACGTCTGGTTCGAGTGGCTGGACGCGCCGGACGTGGTCCCGCCCGCGACCGTCATCCGTGCATCGTTCGAGGTTGTCGCGACCGATCCGACCGACCCGCCGGACACCAACCACGACCACGCCATCGATCGCAAGGACGCGTGGCGGGTGCTGAGTCTGCGCGGGCGCACGCCGAAGGACGAAGATTTCGACAGTTACGCCGACCTCGATCGCTCGGGGGTGATTGACGCCGCGGATTACGCCGGTGTGCTCGCGATGCTCGCGTTCCACCCGGCGGACATCGACCAGAGCAACGCCGTCGACGGCGCGGACTTCTTCGCTTACCTCGACCTGTTCGCCGCCGGCGACGGTGCCGCGGACATCACCTCGGACGGCTCGATCGACGCGAGCGACTTCTTCGCGTACCTCGATCTCTTTGCGAGCGCCTGAGCGTCCACTCGCTCAGGCGGCGCGGGACATCGGCAGCGCCGGCACACTTTCCTGGCCAGCAGCGCCGGCCTTGGCCTTGCTCCGGTGGAACGCGTCGTGCGCCTCGCGGAAGGACGAGAACAGCCTGCGGGATCGCCCGTGCATCTCGACCTCGCCCTCGGTCCCGCGATCGGTCGAGTACCGCCCGCCGAGCTTCTTGGGACGCTTGGAGGGCACGTCGAGGATGAGCATGCCGGTGTGCCCGCCCTCGTCGCGTCCTTGCTTTGGGTTGCTGCGATAGATGGCGGCGATGCGGAACTTGCCGTCGCCCGCCGAGAGCACGCTCGCCTCGAGCACCTCCGACGTGGACTCGCTGGTGAGCAGCCGCAGCTTGATCGAGCGGAACGACTGCTTGATAACCATGTAGGCCTCGATGGCCTGGAGCGTCTTGCCGGTGGTGGGATCGGTCCAGTTGGAGCGCAGCGTGGCCCCCCAGGTGCCGTGCAGATCCGGGCGATCCACCCAGTCGCGGAGCATCGACGTGCTGCGCCAGAAGCTCGCATCAAACGCCATCCACGCGCCCAGCGCGACCACGCCGAGCCACGCGACGATGCTCACGAGCAGCGTCGGCACCGCGACGCTGCCGGGGATGAACAATGTCGCTGCCGCGAGGATGATCAACCCGATCAGGATCGCCGTCATCTGGCGCTCTTGCATCTGTCACCTCCGATGGAGCTCCGTTGCCTGCCCCCGCCGGAAAGATGGGAATACGCGGCGGATGTTGCAAGCAATCGAGAGCGCCCATTTTCTCCAGACGCCGCACATCCGGCGGGCCCGTCCCAGAATGCACACGCGGAAATCATCCCGCTGGCACGATCCGTTCAGACCGAGTGCATCGGCCTCGGGCGAGGCAGGATTGAGCGACTCGCGGGCCTGGAGCGCCGATCCCTCCCGCGGAGGGCGCAACTATGGATTTAAGGACCCAGCTCAAGCGTGCGGGCATTCTGCTCGCCGTCGCCGCGACGACCGGGGCCGTCTTTACCGGACGCCCCAGCTCGGCCGACGCCGCGAGGAACATGGCGACCAACTCGCCCATGGAACTCGGCCTGCTCGCCTGGAGCGAGGATCGCCTGCACGACGCGGACGGGTTCCTCCGCAGCGCCTGGCTCGTCGACCCCAATCGACACACTGTCGCGAGACGCCTGCGCGATCTGCACGCCTCACGCGGATTCCGCCTGAGCGTCGACGAGGCCAACATCAGCGAAACGCTCGAGAAGCTCGGCGACGGCTTCCGGCGCTACGAGACGCGCCACTTCATCGTGCTGAGCGACTGCGAGAGCTCCTGGACGCGCAACAAGGCGAGCATCCTGGAACGCACGCGCCACGAGTTCTTCCGCTTCGCCGATCACCTGGGCCTGCCGGTGATCCCGCACGATCACAAACTCCTGTGCGTGCTGATCGACGACTACGACAACTACCGCTCGTTCGCCCGCGAGCACGACGAGCTCGACGCCCCGTGGATCGCCGGGCACTACGCCATCGACGCCAACCGCGTCGTGTTCTACAACGACCTGACCGGCCCGGCGTTCGAGCGGGCGTTTCAGTCGCTCGAGCAGTACGAGTCGGTCGCCGACGATCGGCGGGAGCAGGCCGGCGGGACGCCCGATCGCCTCTCGTCGTTCGAGCTCCACCAGAGCGCGACGCAGTTGCAGCGCGAGGCAGCGCATCGCCGCATGGACCTCGCCGACCAAGCGTCCAAGTTCGCGACCGCCAAGACCGTACACGAGGCCGTGCATCTGCTCAGCTTCAACACGGGCGTGCAGGCGCCCAGCCGCGCGTACCCGCTGTGGATCAGCGAGGGCATGGCCAGCAGCTTCGAGACCGACTCAACGGCCCGGGCGTTCGGCCCGCGCTTCCCCAGCGAGGCCCGCGAGAAGACCTTCAGCCGCCTCCAGGTAGAGGGCAGGCTGATCGAATGGGACCGCCTGATCCGCCTGACCAAGCCGCCGGCGAGCGAGTCGCCCGCCGTCGAGGCGATCTACGCCCAGAGCCACGTCCTGTTCAGCTACCTCGCCCGCTTCGAGCCCGACAAGCTCGCCTCGTACATCCTGCGCGTCACCAGCGATACCAGGGGTGGCGCGTCGGACCACGCGAGTCTGTTCGGCGAGATCTTCGGACCCATCGACGAGATCGTCACCCGCCTGGATCGCCTCTGAGCCCCCTCGGGCGGCGTCACGCCGGCGTCGCGAATCGGCTACGCTCGCGTCCATGAGACGCACGCTCACCTTGCCGGTTCTTTCGCTCGCGACATTCGCCGTCACCTTCATCAACCCGTCGCCCGCGCTGGCGCAACAGGAAGCCGAGACGGCGGGCGAGTCGATCGCTCCCGCAGAGCCGCCGCGCGTGAGCTTCTCGCTGCGCGGCGACGCCGAGTGGATCTTTCCCGCCGATCTTGAAGATGGCGCGGGCGAGGTCTCGATTGCTCGCGTGGGCGCTGGTCTCGAAACCTCGATCCGCATCGCCGACAAGAGCCGCCTGGGCATCAACCTCTCCGAGCGGTTCAGCTTCTACGACTTCTCTGACGCGATGATCCTCTCCTCCGGCCTCGACCCGATCGACGACGCCAGCGAGACGAACCTCGGCGTCAGCTTCGCGACCCAACTCAACGATCGCTGGTCGTTGCTCGCAAGTGCCGGCGTGCTCGCCAGCGCCGAGAGCGGCGCCGATTTCGGCGAATCGCTTACCTACTCGGGCCTGGTCATCGCCAGCTACGCATTCAACGAGCGCCTGACCGTCGGCGGGGGCGTGCTGGCCCGCACACGCCTCGAAGAGGATGTCCTGGTCATCCCCGTCGCCACCGTCGACTGGAAGATCAACGATAAATGGACACTGGGCAACACCGGCGGGTCCGGCGGGGCCCGCGCGACGCTCTCGTACCAATACAGCGATGCCTGGCGGTTCTTCGCCGATGTCGGCTACGAGGGCCGCGAGTTTCGCCTCGACGACGAGGGGCCGATCCCCGACGGCATCGGACGCGACCAGCGCCTGCCGGTCGGCCTCGGCGCGGTCTTCACGCCGAACCGAAACCTGAGCGTGCATGTCCGTGGCGGCGCCCATTTCCTCCAGTCGCTTGAGTTCGACGCCGCCGATGGCGACGAGTTCGCCGACACCGACATCGACCCGACGGGGTTTATCTCGTTCCTGGTGTCGCTGCGGATGTAGCGAATCAACGGACACTCGCGTCCTTTCGCCCCACTCCTCGCCACGGAGTGGCGGTGCGAACCTGGCGAGGGGCGCCAGCCCCTCGCCATGATCGAGCGCTGCTCCGCAGCTCTTTGCCGCGTGTTTCTATCGAACACGCAGAGACCAGCCCGACTCTGTTGCTCCGTGTCAATCGCGTTCCTCAAGCCGCGCGAGCATCCCGCGCGCCTCCTCGCCCCCCACGATCACTGCCCTGCGTGCGTACTCGATCGCCTTCTCTCTGTTCCCCGCCCGCTCGTACAGATCCGCGGTCTCCAGCGCCAGATCCACGTTTGTCGCCTCGGCATTCGAGCCCGCCGCGAATATCTCCGCGGCCTCGCCGAACCTTCCCATCGCCCCATACGCGCCGCGCAGCACGTTGCGCACATCCGCGCGGCGCAGCGCCTCGGGCTCCAAGCCCCCCAACAAGTCCGCCGCTCGCTCCGGATCCGCGAACGCCACCGCCCGCGCCTCGACCACCCGCCAGTCCAGCGACTCCGGATTGATCTCGCGGGCCCGGGCGATGTACTGGCTCGCGACCGCGCGGTCGCCACTTTTCAGCGCGATCTGCGCGAGCATCCCCCAGGCGATATCCGAGTCCTCATCCAGCGTCCGTGCCATCGTCAGGCTCGCGCGGGCCTCGTCATACAACTCGGCGTTGAACTGCACCAGACCCAACTCCAGCGGGTATCGCGGCTCGTTCGGATCGCTCCGCCGGGCGATATCCAGATGCGTCAATGCCTCGTTGGTCATCCCCGCCGAGTTCGCGCACAGACCCGCCAGATACTCGATGTCCGGATCCGACTGCCCCAGGTTGATCGCCTCGACATACTGGGCGTGCGCCGCCTCGAACCGCTGGAGCCCCTGCAAGACCTCGGCATATTGCAGCCGCAGATCTCGATCGCGCGGATGCTCCTCGACCGCCGCGGCGGCGATGCGCTCGGCGGCCTCCCAGTGATCCTCCCCCACCAACTGCCCGATCCGCTCCTGAACCTGCGCCAGCGTCTCGCCCGGCATCAACTCCGCAGAGACCCCCCCCTCTCCCGAGCCGCCGGCGAGCCGAACGACGTACCAGGAAAGCCCCGCCAGAATCCCGGCGAGAACGACGATACCACCGATGACCGCTTTGTTTCCCTGTCCTGCCATAGCCCTCATTATCGGCTGAATACACTGCCTCCGCACCGAGATTCGACGAGGATGCCGTATGCCCCAGACGCCCGCCATCGCCGGCGAGATGCCCAAGACCTACGCCCCGGCGGACCACGAGGATCGGATCCGCGCCAAGTGGAACGCCTCGGGGGCGTTCCACGCCGAGGCCGGGCCCGTGCTGCGTGGGGAAAAACCGCCCTACTGCATCCTGATTCCCCCGCCGAACGTCACGGCCCCGCTGCATCTGGGGCACGCGCTGAACAACACGCTCCAGGACGCCCTGATCCGGGCCCATCGGATGAAGGGCTTTGAGGCCCTGTGGATGCCGGGGACCGACCACGCGGGGATCGCGACCCAGGCAGTCGTCGAAAAACGCCTGCTCGCAGAAGAAGGTAAGAAGCGGACCGATTTTCAGCGCGACGAGTTCATCGCCCGCGTCCAGGCTTGGAAGGACGAGTACGAGGCGACGATCACCGACCAGCTCAAGCGTTTGGGCGCCTCGTGCGATTGGGAGCGTCAGCGGTTCACGATGGATGAGGTCTGCGCCCGGGCCGTGCGCGAGGGATTTTTCCGGCTGTTCAAGGCGGGCTTGATCTATCGCGGCAAGCGGCTGGTGAACTGGGACCCGATCCTCCAGACCGCCCTCGCCGACGACGAGGTCGAGATGAAGGAGGTCAAGGGCAGGTTCTACTACCTGCGCTACCCCCTCGTGCATCCCTCAACGAATCCTGACGATCCGAAGGACTGCCAGGAGGTCACCTGGAACGAGCTCGCCGCCCGCGGCTATCCCGGCGCAGACAAGATGGACGGCGAGGAGGTCGCGTGGGTCACCGTCGCCACCACCCGCCCCGAGACGTATCTGGGCGACACCGCCGTGGCCGTGAATCCGAAGGATCCGCGCGCCGGGGCGCTGCGGGGCCTCATGGCCCAACTGCCGATCGTGGGACGGGTGATCCCGGTGATCGAGGACGATTACGTCGTTCTCGCGGATCCCGAGTCGAGCGACCCCAAGGCAAAGTTCGCGACGGGTTTCCTGAAAGTCACACCGGCCCACGATCCGAACGACTACATGATCGGCCAGCGTCACGATCTCGAGATGATCAACGTCATGGCACCCGACGCGTCGATCTCCGATGCGCACGGCTGGGATCGCGAGGCGAGTGACGAAGGCGGGCATGTGTTCGTCGGCAAGTCGCGCGAGGAGGCACGCGAGTTGGTCGTCCGCGAGTTCGAGGCCCGGAATCTGCTCGAGGCCAAGAAGCCGTACGAACACAGCGTCGGCCACTCCGATCGCAGCAAGGTGCCGATCGAGCCGTACCTGAGCGATCAGTGGTATGTGAGGGTGACCGATGATCGGCTCAGAGGAGAGGCCCAGCGTGCGCTCTCACTCGATCAACGAACAACCAACACATTCCTGCGAGCCCGAAGCGCAAGCGAGGATGGACACGCCGCCCCGCCTCCAAACTCACAAGGATCTTTCGACGCGACGGATGCCCCCTCCCTCGCTCGCGCTTCGGGCTCGTCGGGATCGAAAAACACCGGCGACCACGCCATGCGCTTCTTCCCCGCCCGCTACGCCAAGACCTACGAGGCCTGGCACGACAACCTCCGCGACTGGTGCATCAGCCGCCAGCTCTGGTGGGGGCACCGGATTCCGGTGTGGTCAATTTCCAGGCCCTTTAGACATGATGATCCGAGAACACCGGGTGAGGCATGGCTATATCCCTATCCTCCAGAGATCAAGGAAGCACACCAAGCGCAGCAATTTGACGACAGAATGCGAGGCTTCGCTGCTGAGGACCGCCTGTTTGCGAGGGCATGGCGGGATGATCAGCCAGTTGACCCTTGGACCGGTGCTCAGATGTCGTCAGAGTTCTACGAAACGTACTTCTTCGTGAGCGTGCAAGACGGCAACGACTCAGAGGTAATCGAGTTCCTCGAATCCAACGGCTTCACCCAAGACCCCGACGTCCTCGACACCTGGTTCTCCTCCGCCCTCTGGCCCATCAGCACCATGGGCTGGCCCGACCCCACCCAATCCCCCGAGTTCACCGGCCTGCTCGACGCCTTCAACCCCTCCACCGTCCTCAGCACCGGGCGCGACATCATCACGCTCTGGGTCAGCCGCATGGCGATGTTCAATAGGTTCTTCCTGGGAAGCCACCAAGGGTGCCGTGGTCTGAACGAGTCTTCGAGCGAAGGCCACGCGGATTCACCATCCGATGACCTCTCGCGTGGCCTTCGTCGCAGAGCCTCCTCAGACCACGGCACCGAGCACCACGAAGGGCAGGACCATTCCGGCCCCGTGCCGTTCTACCACGTCTACATCCACCCGATCATCCAGGACGGACACGGCCAGCGGATGAGCAAAAGCCTCGGCAACGGCGTCGACCCGCTCGATCTCATCCACTCCCACGGCGCCGACGCGCTGCGCTTCGGCCTCTGCCAGATCGCGACCGCGACCCAGGATGTGCGGATGCCGGTGGACCTCGCCTGCCCGCACTGCGCCAAGACCTTCGAGCCGAAGACGGCGAAGACCCCCCAGGGCTACGTCGTGGCCGCGCCGGAGCAGAAATGCCCGCACTGCTCGAAGCCCATGGTCAGCGCGTACGGGTCGAACTCGGGCACTGCCAAGCCATCGAGCGACAAGCCGCTGGCGCGCAACACGTCGTCGCGCCTTGATGAGGGCCGGAACTTCTGCAACAAGCTCTGGAACGCCTCGCGCTTTGCCATGGGCATGCTCTCCGGTGGTACGGGCGTCCCGCCCATACGCGACAGCCAGCCCGAGCACGATCTCTCCCTCCCCGACCGCTGGATGCTCTCCCGCCTCGCCGCGGCGATCGACGCCATGGACGACGCCCTGAGCGAGTACCACTTCGCCCGCTGCGCCGAGATCGCCTACGACCTGCTCTGGCGCGACTTCTGCGACTGGTATCTCGAATCGATCAAGCCGACGATCGCGACCGATCCCCAGCAGCAAGCCGTGCTCCGCGCGACGCTCGACGCGATCCTGCGCCTGCTGCACCCGCTCATCCCATTCGTCACCGAGACGATCTACGAACGCCTCCAGGAGATCGAGACCCCGCCCGCGCCCGGGCTGGACCTTGACGCCCCCACCCACGACGCCCTGCTCTGCTCCGCCCCGTGGCCGCGAATGGACGCGACCTGGCGCAGCGAGAAGGCCGAGAGTGAGTTCGAACGATTGCAGACCCTCGTGCGCACGATCCGCGATGTGCGAGGGCAGCAGAAGGTCCACCCCCGGCGGAAGATCACGCTGCACGTCGATAGTGAGACGGCGACCGAGCTCGTCCAGAGCGCCGAGATCGTCGCGGCGCTCGCGGGCGTCGGCGAGATCGCCGGCCCCGACGTGCAGCGACCCGACAACGCCGTGGCCCTGCGATTCTCCGACCGAGAGCTGCACCTCTCAGATCTGACCGACGCCCTGGACGCGGATGCCGAGCGCGAGCGCCTGGAACGCGAGATCGGCGAGCACGAAAAGTCCCTCGCGGCCCTCGACAAGCGCCTGAGCAATCCCGGCTATACGGACAAGGCCCCGGCGCATCTGGTCGAGGAGACGCGCAGCCAGCGGGCGAAGGCCGCCGAGGAACTCGCCGCCGCCCGCAACGCGCTGGAGGCGCTGTGAAGCACCGAAGAGGCCGTTCACTCCTCGGCGCACCGATCATGTGCGCCGGCGCGGCGTTTGCCAGCTTGCTGGCGTCGTGCGCCGCGCCGAGCGCCGACCCCGCCGACGCCCCGGCGTCCCTCGCCGTGCGCGAGTCGATCGACGTCATCGTCTCCGATCGCCCGTGGACGTACCACGGCATCGAAGGGCGGCTGGTCGAGACGCCCTCATACCGCATCTTCCTCACCGAGCGCGATCCGCTCGTGTCTCGCCGCGTCCCGGTCTTCCTGGAACTCGCCCTTGCCCACTACCGCACGCTCTTGGGCGAGCTGCCCGCCCCCGCCGGGGCGATGGAGACCTACATCCTCGCCAGCCGCAACCAGTGGGCCGCGCTCACGCGCCAGATCATGGGCGCAGACGCCCAGACCTACCTCAAGATCCGCGCGGGCGGGTTCGCCAGCCAGGGGCGGGCGATGCTCTTCAACATCGGCAGCCGCGGCACCTTCGCGACCACCAGCCACGAGGGCTGGCACCAGTACACGCAGCGCACGTTCCGCCAGCCGATGCCGATCTGGCTCGAGGAGGGCGTCGCGACGCTGATGGAGGGGTATCGCTGGGACGAGGTCTCGCCCGAGAAACCGATCTTCCTGCCGTGGGCGAACGTCGATCGCTTCAGCCGCCTGCGCGATATGGTGAACGAGGGCCGCCAGTTCTCGCTGCGCGAGCTGCTCGATCAACGCCCGCAGGATCTGCTGAATGTCGTCGACAACGAGCGGGCGCTCGATTACTACTCGCAGGTCTGGGCGCTCGTGCACTTCCTGCGAGAGGCAGAGGGCGGGCGGTATCGGGCACGACTCGCCGATCTCGCCCGCGACGCCAGCCAGGGATTCCTCTACGACAACGTGCGGGCGAACTCCTCACAGCTCGAGTACGCCGAACTCGTTCGCAGGAGGGCCGGGGCGGCGGTCTTCCGCGTGTATTTCAACGACGACCTCGACGAAGCGGCGCGCCAGTACGACGAGTTCCTCCGCCGAATCACGGCCACCGGAGCCCGCGACCGCATCGTCGCGGGGCGCTCGCCATTGCGGTAGTCTCAACATGCGAGCCCGAAGCGCAAGCGAGGTTGGGCGTACCAATCGCGTCAAAGCCTTCGAAAAACCTCGCTCGCGCTTCGGGCTCGTCTTGTGCGCATCGACGCGCCGCTACCACTTGTTCACCCGCTCGATCTCGATCTCCAGATCCGGATCCGACGCCGGCACGCCCAGATAATCCAAACTCCGCTCGATCACCCGGCGCGCCACAGGCCCCGCGACGTGCGACCCGTAGTGCGTCCGGCGCAGCGCCGGCTGGAACACATGCTCCGGCCCGGGATCATCGATCACCACAAGAACCACCATCCGCGGATCCTCGAACGGCCCGCCCGCGATGAAGCTCGAGTTGTACTGCTCCTCGAAATACCCGCGCGAGCCCGTGGGCCTGCGCTTGCCCTCCGGCGGCGGGCCCGTGGGAATCTCCGCCGTGCCCGACTTGCCGAAGATCCGATAACGCCAGCCGGCCTCCGCCGGGTTCTTGCGCTCCATCACCGCTTCCATCTTGCTCGCAACATGCGTGAGCACCTCGCGGACCTTCACCGCGACCTCGGGCTCGACGACCGGGCGCAGCACGTCCAGCAGCGGCTCGTGCTCGTCCAGCGCCACGAGCGAGAGATCCGGCAGCGTGCCCGCCGCGTCTCCCGTGCGCGCAAAGCAACAGAACGCCCGGGCCATCTGGATCGGCGTCACCGCGACCTCGTGCCCGAACGCCACCGACGTTTGCGTCCAATGCGACCACAGGCTCATGGGCGTCATCAACCCCGCCATCTCGCCCGGCAGCGCGATCCCCGTCTCCTGCCCGAACCCGAACGCCCGCAGCATCGCGCGCAGGTCCGCCGGCTCCATGCGCTCGGCCCCCTGAATCATGCCGATGTTCGAGGAGTTGACCAGCACCTCGGACCACGCCATCTTCGGGCGGCGCGTCACGTCCTCGATCGAGCGCCCGTAGCTGGTGACCCAGAAGCCGTTGTGCGTGTCGAAGACCTCGCCCGGATCGACCAGCCCCGCCTGCGTGACCGCCGCCCACACGAACGGCTTGAATGTCGAGCCGGGCTCATACATGTCCTGCACGCAGCGGTTGCGCGATGTCGCGGGGTGGCGGTCGCGGAACTCATCGGGCGGCAATGTGACATAACGAGGCCCGCCCGGACCGGACGTGGGAAGCCCGACCGACCGCGGCGCGTCCTGATCCTCCCACGGATACGCCGCGAGCCCCTCGACATCGCGAATCAGGTCGGTCATCGCCAGCACCTCGCCCGTGCGCGGGTCGAGCATGACCAGCCGCCCACCCACGGCGTCGGCGTCATAGATCCCCCGCCAGAGCTCTTCTTCCGCGATCCGCTGCAACTCCAGGTCAATCGACAGGCTGATATCCCGCCCGTCGCTGCCCGGCTGCCAGCCTCCCCGCTCGACCCACAGCGGCCTGCCCTTTGCGTCGCGCAGATACCGCAGCGAGCCGTCCGTCGATCGCAGTGACTTGTCGAGTTCCAACTCGGCACCGAGCCGTCCCTCGTGCTCGAACCCAACGAGCCCAACAAGGCGCGAGAGCGCATCGGACGCGACGGTCTCGCGAATGTCGCGTTGCTCCAGATGAACCCCGGGGATCGCCAGCGCCCGCACCGCCGCCGCGTGCTCGTCATCGAGCATGTCGCTCACCGCCGCGAACCGCAGCGGACCCTTGCCCTCGCCCACGCGCTGCGCGCTGGCGCTCAAACGCTGGCGCACGCGTAGTTCGATCTCCCCCGGCGGCTGTTCGAGCGCCTCAGCGAGCCCCGCGATCGCCTCGCTCATCTCCGCCGGCTCCAACTCCGCGAGCCGCATCGGATCGATAAACGCCCGCACGCCGACACGGCTGAGCGAGATCGGCCGCCCGCGCCGATCCAGTAGATCGCCCCGCCAGGACTTCTCCGACCGCTGGCTCAGCCGATCGCCCATGAACGACCGCAACTCCTCACCCGGCGCGATCTGGAGCTGCGCAACCCGACCGAACGCCGCCAGCAAAACCGCGCTGAGGGCAAAGGTCGCCACGAGCCCCCAGCGGTTGGCGTGCGTCCCGCCTCGCGATGGTCTGCGCTCGCTCATGTCGCGTCCAACGCGCTGGCCTGTGTCTGCTGCAACGGCTCGCGCACCTCCGGCGCTCCCTGAAGCTCCCGCGCCGGCACCAGTTCGCCCAACACATCGCCCAGCAGCCGCACGTTCTCCGGGCTCGTGCGCTCGGCGATCTCCGCCCGCACCCGCCGAATCCGCTCCTCGGTTCGCATCAGTTCCAGACGGGCCTGCGCGAGCTCATGCCCGGCTCGCAACTGCTGCTGGCGGAGCGTCAGCACCCCCAGCGCGGTCGAACCGGCGGCGATCACGATGACCAGCAATCGTGCGAACAAGCGCCCTCCGGGTCAGGTCTTGGGCAGACGGAGCACCGTCCCCGCGTGGATCTCGTCGGGGTCTTTGATCCCGTTCAGCTCGATGATCTCGCCCATCCGCCGTGCCGAGCCGAGCTGCTTGGCCGCGATCTCGCTCAGCGTCTCGCTCTTGGCGACGGTGTATCGCCTCGTCGGCGCGTCGCTCTTGCGGGGCGCCTGCCGCTCTCGAGCCGGCTCGCTCGTCTTCGCGGGCTTGCTCGCACCGGGAGGCTCAGGCAGCGGGCGATCCGCCAGTCCCAGCGCGATCGGCTCGGGCAGTCGCAGCCGGACACCGGTACGCACCACCCCGTCCTTGCCCACGCGATCGGCGTTCAGATCCGCCAGCTCCCGCCAGAGCGAGCCCTTGCCGTAGTAATGCTCCGCGATCTTCCACAGCGATTCGTTCTCGGCGACCGTGTGCCAGCGAGGCTCCGGCGCCCGCTCGGCCTCGCGCTCTCTCGACAGCCGGCCCTCGTCACCATCCAACCGCTCGGTGTCGGCGAGCGCCAGAATCGACCGCGAACCACCCAACTCGTCGCGCTCGTGGGGCAAGGGCTCCCGCGACGGACCGCTCTGAGCCAGCCCATGGAACTCAGGATTCCCCAGCAGGAACTCCGTCGGCCCATCAATCCGGATCGTCTGCTCCGTCGGCGGGGCGGACCGACCCCCCGAATCGCCCCCGTCGGCGACCTCCCGCGAACGCCGGTTATTCCGGCGGGGGCGGGGCTCGGTCCGCTCGATCGGCGGGTCATCGCCAACGATGTCGCGGACCATCGCCGCGGGCCGGGTCTCGACCAGATCCGCCGGGGGATTCTGATAGCCCGAGGCGAAGTGGTCGCTGATCAGCACCCCCACCGCCAGCACGAGCGCAAACCCCACGACCAAAGCAAGCTTGGTGTCACGCGTCACATCGCATCCTTGCAGATTGCTGAAAAACACACCATCGACCGCCCCGTCCCTGGGGCTCAAATCATCTTACACCTTGGCCGACGCCGGTCTCTGGACGCGCAGGATCCGACAGGTGGATGGCCCGCAGTCGGGCCGAGCGGCTGCGCCGATTGCCCTCGATCTCGGTCTCGCTCGCCTTGGCCGCCCCTCGCGTGAGCATCTGGCCTACGCCGAGGTCGCTCAGATCGCGGAAGGCGTGCTTGACCTGCCGATCCTCCAGCGAATGGAACGAGATGATCGCGACCCGGGCCCCGCCTGCGAGCCATGGCGAACCAGCCGAACCGCGCGCCTGCGCCGCGATCGAACCTAACAGAGACCGAAGGCTCGCGAGTTCGTCGTTGACGGCGATCCGCAGGGCCTGGAAGGTGCGGGTCGCCGGGTCGATGCGCGATGGGCTAGAGCCGATCGCCCGCCGAACGATCGCCGCGAGCTGCGAGGTGGTCTCGATGGGCTCCGAACGCCGCTCCTCGACGATCCTGCGGGCGATGCGCCGCGACGCCCGCTCCTCGCCGAACTCGAACAGAATCGACGCGAGCTCCTCCTCGCTCAGCTCGTTGACCAGCGTCCCGGCGTCGACGCCCGCGCCGCGGTCATATCGCATGTCCAGCGGCCCCTCCCGCGAGAAGCTGAACCCCCGATCGGCGTCATCCACCTGATCGGACGCAAACCCAAGATCCGCCAGCAGCATGTCCACAACCAGTTCCTGTTCACGCAGGCGCATGGGCAAAGCCGCGAACGACCCGTGGACCTTCACGATCCTCGGACACGCGACGCCCCGCCGCTCGCAGGCCGTCCGGACGCGATCCTCCGCCTTGCCCAGGTGCGCCTCGTCGAGATCGTTGAGCACGATCGTGCCCGAACTGCCCAGAGCGACCGCGATCTCACTCGCGTGCCCGCCCAGGCCCGCCGTCGCGTCGGCGTACACCTCCCCCTCGGAGGGCGAGAGCACCTGAAACACCTCTCGCGGCATCACCGGAACGTGCTCAGGGCGCTCGCCCGGCACGTCGATAGAATCCCGACCATGGCTCATCGATGGATTATGGCCCTCTCGGTCGGTTTCCTCCTCTTCGCCGGATTGAGCTGCGCCCCGATCACGTTCCACCTCAACGTCGGCCAGACCGACGGCGAGCTGGAGGCGTCCGAGGCGCTCAACGACGCGAAGGGCGAAGACACCAAGGTCGTCCTGATCGACCTGCGCGGCATGATCGCCGACAACCGCGCGCCCAGGCTGCTCGGCGACGGCCCCAACCCCGTCGACAGCGTGCTCGCGCGACTCGCCCTGGCCGAGACCGACGACGATATCGCCGGCGTGATCCTGCGCATCAACTCCCCCGGCGGCACCGTCACCGCCAGCCACATCATCCACCGCGAGATCCTGCGCTTCCGCGAACGCACCGGCAAGCCTGTGATCGCCAGCCTCGGCGAGGTCGCCGCCTCGGGCGGCTACTACGTCGCGCTCGCCTGCGACGAGATCGTCAGCGAGCCGACGACCATCACCGGCTCCATCGGCGTCATCATCCCCACCATCAACATCAGCGAGGGGCTCAGCAAGATCGGTGTCCACTCACGGGCGATCAAGTCGGGCGCGAACAAGGACCTCGCCAATCCGCTCGAACCCGTGCGCGAGGAGCACATGGACGTGCTCCAGAAGATGGTCGACGAGATGTACGACCGGTTCGTCGCCCTCGTCGAAGAGCGCCGCCCCGGACTCAGCATCGCGTCGCGCAACGAGGCGCTCGACGGTCGGGTCATGACCGGCGCACGAGCACAGGAGATCGGCCTCGTCGATCGCCTCGGCGGCGTCCGCGACTGCCACGACCTCGTCCTCGAGAAAACCGGCATCGAACGCGCGGCACTCATCAAATATCACACGCGCGGCGCCGTCACCCGCACACCCTATGCCGCGACAGAGCTGCCCATCCCCCAAGCCGCCGACCGCCCGCTGATCGACCTCGGCCTCGACCGATTGTCGCTCGAGCCGGGCCTCGCGTACTACGTCTGGGTGCCCTGAACACCGCATTCGGAACCGCGAGCGCAAGAGCCATGTGCGTCGTTGGTCACCGCTACTTCGCCGCGGGGTGCATGAGCGAGTAGCGAGCGCCGCGCCACCAACCGCTGCTTTGAGCGGTTGGTGTTTCGCAGCGCTATCCCGCAAGCACCAACCGTGCAGAGCCACGGCTGGTGGCACGCTACTCGGTCATACCCATTCGTTTGAGTTCTCCGCCAGTTGACGCAAAGCACTCGCAAGCTCGCGACGAGACGTGCAAGTTGCAGGGACGCCCGAATCGTAAGCGGTCGCCAGCCGTCGGCATGATGCGAAATGACTCACCTCGGCTCGAACGCACCGATTCTGCGCGTGATGCAACGTGGGCAACAATGGGACTTCGCACGCCCCATCGCGAGCTTGCGCTCGCGGCTCTGTGGGACGTGAGAAAGCACGCACCCCCGCTCAAGCCATCCGCACCATCGTCCTGCGCTCATGCTCGCGCAGCTCCCCGGCCATCTCATCCAGCCAGCGGTTGGCGTCCTGCCAGTACCCCGCCGTGGGCCTGATCTCCGGGTTCCTCGTCGCCCAATACCGATTGAACCGGATCATCGCCAGCTCGCGCACGAGCTTGGCGACCATCGATGCCAGCGCCACCGGCAGGTGCTTGTCCTCGCCCTCGGGCAGGAACTGCACGCCGAGGTTGCCCGCCGCGTACCGGCTGCACCGCGCCGACTCCTCCAGCGTCCGAACGCCCGATCCCGTCCCCTCGCCCACGAGCTCGCTATATCGCGTCCGCCCGCTGAGCCGGTCGCACACGACCCGCGCCGGTGCGCCCGCCGCCAGTTGCGCCACGCGCTCCAGGTGCGCCCGCACCGCGCCGCACACGACCTGAGCCTTTGTCCGATGCTCGCGCAGCTCCGCGTTAAACGACGCCTCCCCCACCGCGAGACATCGCAGCGCAACCAGCTCGACCCCGGCGCTGGCCATCGCCCGCCGAAGCATCCCGCCGTCCAACCGCAGCGCCCCAAAATCACTCGCCAGAGGAAGCGCCGTCGAATCCGTCTCGTACCACTCGTGCGGCTCCAGCCCCACGCCGAGCGCATCGAATAGCTCCGTATCACCCACAGGCAGCTCGCCCGACGCGCCGAGCATGGAGAGCACACCGCGCTCCAGGTGCCGCAGCGGATGGCTGCGTTTCAGTTGGTTTGAGAGCTTGAGCGCCTTGGAATCGGCGATCGGAATCCGGGATTTCTTGTCCCTGTGCGAGCGGGCGACCGCCGACGCGAGCAGCCTCCAGAGATCCGGCGCCGGGTCGCCCTCGCGCCAGCCGCGCACGCGAAACACGCTCAATCCGACGCACAGCGGTCCGAGACGAGGGCCGTAGCCTGCCTCATCGATCCCCGCGTACAGCAGCCCGTCGCCCATGGGTCGCCAGTGTATCCGTGCCGATGAATCGACAGACCGCGACAATCTCCTCGACTCACCGGGCGCTGCCGGATACGTTGCCCTGCTTCCAGTGCCCGATTCGAGAGGGAAAGACGTGGATGAGAACGCCCTGAAAAGACGCGACGCGTTGCGAATCTGCGCCGGCGTCGCGCTGGCGACAAGCGCGAACGCCGCAATGGCGACCGCCGCCATCATCCCCGCACGCGCCCGCAAGCCGCTCTACGCGATCTCTCTCGCCCAATGGTCGATCCACCAGCAGCTCTTCGACGGCGAGATCGACAATCTCGACTTCGCCCCCCTCGCCCGCGAACGCTTCGATATCGACGCCGTCGAATACGCCAGCCGATTCTGCGAGGACAAGGTCAACGACGAGCCCTACCTCGCCCAGATGAAGAAGCGCGCCGACGACGCCGGCGTCAAGAGCCTGCTCATCATGATCGACGGCCAAGGCCGGCTGGGCGATCCCAACCCCAAGGCCCTCGACACCACCATCGACAACCACACCCGCTGGCTCCACGCGGCGAGCGCGCTGTGCTGCCACTCCATCCGCGTCAACGCCCAGAGCGAAGGCACACGCGACGAGCAGGCTGAACGCTGTGTCGAAGGGCTCCGCCGACTCACCGAGATCGCCGAGCCCCTCGGCCTCAACATCATCGTCGAGAACCACGGCGGGCTCAGCTCCGACGGCACATGGCTCGCCTGCGTCATCCGGCGCGTCGACCACCCAAACTGCGGCACACTCCCCGACTTCGGCAACTTCTTCTACGACTGGAACACCAAGGACGACCCGACCAAGTGGTTCGACCGCTACGAGGGCGTCCGCCTGCTCATGCCCTTCGCCAAAGCCGTCAGCGCCAAGAGCCACGACTTCGATGAGGCCGGCAACGAGATCCACACCGACTATCACCGGATGATGAAGATCGTGGTGGACGCCGGCTACCGGGGCTACGTCGGCATCGAGTACGAGGGCAAGAAACTCCCGGCATTCGAGGGCATCCACGCGACCAAGCGGCTGCTCGTGCGCGTCCGCGACAAGCTCGAACAAGAGCACGGCTGACCACACCACGGAACCGCGAGCGCAAGCTCGCGCCGAGGCGCACATGCGCGCCCGGCGTTCCAAAAGTCACATCGGACGTTCAGAGTAAACACCGACCGCCCCGGAAACCCGCACGACCCCTCACGAGCTCGCGCTCGCGGCTCCGTTGCGTTCGGTCAGTCCGATTCAACCCGCTTGAACCGCGGCACCAACAGATCCACCAGAATCAACCCCAGACTCAACGCGCTGATCGAGTTGAACACGCCCCCCGCCCCGAAGATCACATACACATACACCTCGTTCGACCTCGCCAGCCACCACGATCCGACATCCAGCAGCAGCCCGAACCCCAGCAGAATCGCCGCGATCGACACGACAAACCGCGGCAACCGCGTCCCCAGCAACAACCCGATCACCAGCATCGTCTGCACCGCCAGCGCCAGCGCGTGCGCGTGCGTCGACGCCGCCAGAATCCGCTCAGGCGTCGGCTCGATATCCCGGCTGATCGCCACCGCCTGCACCTCCGCCGGCGTATACAAGGGCAACTCCGGATACGGATGCTCGGCGTTCTGCGGATCCTCATCGTGACACGCGACACACCGGTTAAACACGATATCCGCCGGCATCAGCTCCTCGAGCGCCTCGTTCTCGAACTCCCGCATGATCGAGCTCGCCTCGCCCCCGAGCCACTTCAGCAGCGCCTCACGCTCCGCCGCCGGCATGTCCTCATCGGTCAGCTCGTCGGGATGATCCCGCTCCAACGCCACGATCAGCGGCGCGGGAATCTTCATCTTGTGGTACGCGCTGGCCACGTCCACATACGACAACTCTTCCTTGTTCCCATCCCGCGGCGAGTAGTGCAGGTACATGTAATACCACGACGCGATCAGCCCGCCACCGAGCGTCAACACAAGCCCGATCAGCCCGATTCGCACACCCACCGGAAGATCGCACAACCGAAACCGCTTCATGCCGCGTTCCCCGCCTGACAATGCCTCACCCGGGTGGCACGGGCGTCTCGCCCGTGCGCGCCCTGGCTCCAGTCCCAACGCCCGCTCAGCCCATCAGCCCCGGATCAATCTCGACGATCCCGCCCTCGCGCACCGCCTCGTTCGCCTTGATCCCCACGATCGTCGCCCGCACGCCCTCGTCGGCGGAGCACTCGACCTCCGCCCCCTCGGTCACGCTCTTGAGGAACGCCTCGATGGAGTAGTGCAGCGAATCGTGCGGCAGGCCGATGCCCTCCTTCAGCTTGCCCTGGCTCGCCAGCTGCGTGGCGTCGGCGATCAGCGTGATCCCCTCGTCGTTGTGGAACTGCTGGCGATTCGCGTACACCTCCCAGCCCTGCGTCGGCGCGTCGGCCTCCTTGAACATCCAGCCGTGGCTCCACGCGAGCTTGATCGCCGCGTTGGTCCCGTGCAGCACCTCGTACCGACCGCCATAGGTGTTCGCCAGCGTCGCGTCGTAGCTGAGCACCGCGCCGTCCTCGAACTCCAACTGAAGCGAGATCGTGTCGGCGACCTCCCGCCCGTCCTTGTGCAAGCGGATCCCGCCGATGCCCCGCACCCGCACCGGATACATCCCCGTGTACCAATGAAAAACGTCGAACTGATGGCTCCCCCACTCGCCGGCCAGCCCCGCCGAGCGGCTCGGATCCAGCCGCCAGTTGAGCAGCGCCGCCCGATCCTCGCTATTGGCCGGTGCCCGCCACGAGGTCTTCTTGTGGCTCCTGGCGTGCATGCTCACCAGCTCACGGACCGAGTCCGAGCGGTAGAACGTCCGGGCGAGCGAGTACACCGGGTTCGTCCGCGCCTGGAAGCCGGACTGGAACACCAGCCCCGAGGTGTTCGCCGCCTGCGCGATCTCGCGGGCGTCCTCGATCGTGTGCGCTAGCGGCGCTTCGCAGTAGACGTGCTTGGCGGCGCTCAGCGCATCCAGAACAACCCGCTTGTGGTCCGGCGTGCCCGTCGCGACGAACACGGCGCTCGCATCGGTCTTCTCCAGAAGCTCCCGATGGCTCTCGAAGCCCTCGGCCCCGCGAACCCGCCGCAGGCCCGACCGCAGGCGAGCCCCGTCGATATCGCACAGCGCGCTGATCGTCGCGCCCTTGATCTGCTGGAGCTCGTCGATGATCGAACGCCCCTGGCTGCCGGTGCCGATGATCGCCACCCCCGCCTCGCGCTGCAACCGCGAGACGCGCCCCAGAACATCGGGCACGATCGCCATCGCGGCCAGCGCCCCCGCGCTCTGCACCAGAAACTCCCGTCGATCCGTCACGCTCATCGCTCGGTGCTCCCCCCGCTCGTCGCGGGCCATGCAATCAAAGATTCGCTGTCCGTCCACGCCCAGCCCGACCCATGCCGCTCGACCGCCATCGCCCACGCCTGTTCGCGCATCGGATCCGTCCATTGTTGCGCCACCACCAGGGCCGTGCTCAGCGCGTCGCACATCGCCGCGGAGTCTGTGAGAACAAAGGCCTGCGCCGCCCCCTCGCTCGCCTCGCCCGAGCGAGGATCGAGCACATGGCCGACCGCGCGTCCTTCGTGCTCGATCGTCCGCCCGTGCGGGGCCGAGACGCCCAGCGCCACGTCGCGAAGCATCACGACGGGCCCCGCCTGTTCCGGTCCGATCCGCACGCGCCATCCCGCCTCGCCCATCTCCTCAGGAGCCGAGCCGATCGCAATCGCCGAGCTGGCCCCGCCGTGGACCAATGCCGATGCGACCCCGCCATCGCGCAGCACCGCCGCGGCTCGATCAAGCGCGGAACCCTTCGCCACCCCGCCCAAGTCCAGTCGCTCGCGCGACT
>JAJDDM010000114.1 GCA_029260315.1 Phycisphaerales bacterium
CGCGACGTACAACCTGTGATGGGCATCGATGCCGACGGACCACCTGTGGGCCTCCTCTCGCTGATCTTGAGACGACCCGAGTTACGCCCTCGGGCCGATCTCGCACAAGAGCACGATTGGAGGCCTGCTACATAGTGGCACCCAAAGCCGTGGCCATGGCACACAGTGAATCTTCGCCTGCGCTAACCTTGAATCCCCAGCTTCTTGCGAACGGCCGACGCCGTCAGGATCTCGCCGGCGTCGTCGAGCGCCTCGGCGTAGCGTTTGCCCACGCGGAACCAGTTGCTGTAGACCGTGAACGGGCCGATGCCGCCGTCTGGTTTCTTGACCTTCTTCCACGCGCCCTCGTACATCGGCAGGATGAAGTCCGTGCGGTTCTCCTGCCGCAGCAGGCGTTCGGATTGGCGGAGGGCGTCGACGACGAACGGGCCGTCGTTGGCGTGGTTCTGGATGACGCCGTCGTAGGCCTCCCAGGCGAGGTCGGGGCGGCCATTGGCCTTCCAGAGCTCGCCCTGGTTGAAGCGGACGCGGGCGACGAGGTCGGCCCGGTTGCGGTACTTGCCCGCCGCCCAGTCCCACATGCGGCTCTGCTCCTTGGGGTCCTCGACCGAGGCGATCATGGGCTCGAGGATTTCGACCGAGAAATCCGGGTAGTCCTTGCCGCAGAGGCGGTCGAGGACCTCGGCCCAGGATCGCTTGTGCTGATACGTCAGATCGCCCCGGTCGGCCATCGCCGCCAGCAGCAGCCAGCCGGGGACGTGGGCCGGGCTTGCGCGCAGGCCGGCTTCGAGCAGTTCGAGCTCGGCGTGGACGGTGGCCTCTCGGGCCTTGGGTGTTCGGCGTGGGTCGAAGCCCTCGGGGGCGGGTGGGGGCCAGTTTGCGCCGCCGGCGCGTCGGGCGCCGGCGAGACGCTGGGCGGCGTCGGTGAGGGCGACGGCGAGGCGACGGTCCTGCACAGGTTCGAGGACGTGGCGGGCGAGCATGGCGACGAAGGCGTCGGGGATCTGCTCGCCGGTCTGGGGGTTGACGATGTTGCCGCGCAGGCCCTGGTAGGCCTCGTAGCGTCCGAAGTCGAAGTTCCAGTTGGCGGTGGTGCGGGTGGTTTCGAGGAAGCCGACCCAGGCGTGGGCGTAATCGGCGCCGCGCGCGACGACGTAGGCGGTGGGTATGCCGTGGGCCTTGCCGACGGTCATCGCGTAGTGGGCCTGGTCGGCGCAGACGCCGCCGAGGTTCTTGATGCTGGGCAGGGAGTAGTCGCCGGAGGCGGTGACCTTCTTTTCGACGCCGCGCAGGTGGTCGTAGTCGTACTCGATCTCGAAGAAGCACTCGCCGACGTGGGGGGTCTTGTCGTAGTTGTTGAGGGCCCAGTCGAGCTCGTCGACGCGGGCGCAGGCGTCGACGACGTAGATGAGCAGTTCGGCGGGGACGTCGCGCGGGTGCATCGCGAGCACGTCGGCACGATCGGCAAAGTAGCGGAAGGTGTCGAGGTGCGAGGGCGCGCGGGCCGTGTTCTCGTTGATCGATCGGTAGAAGGGTTTGTCGTGGACGACGGCGATGGCGCAGGCGAGATTGGGCAGGCGGGCGGCGCGTTTGTCGGCATCGAGCAGGCGGGCGAGAACCTCGTAGGCGCGGGCGATGTTGTCGCGGTCGTCGACGAGGAAGGCCATCGTGCGGGCGAGCTCGTCGTGGGCGCGGAGTTGTTCGAGCACGCCCATTCGCGTCTCGGGCGAGACCTCGGCGACCTGGCGGACCAGACGCACCCCGTACGCAGCCTCGACGATCGCGTCGAGTTCGCGCGGGCCGGCGTGGGCGATCACGCCCTCAAAGAGGTCGCTCAGATCAGCCCGCGCTCCGTCGAAATCCTGCGGCGACTGGATCGCGTCGAGCGCGGCGGCGACGGAATCCTGCACCGCCCGGGCGGCTTTGGTGCGGGCACGCTGGGCGAGGGCGTCCGGTGCCGCGAGGAGGAGCATGAGCAGACAGAGCACGCGTTGAAATGAGGGACACTTCATAACACGTCACTGTACAGCGCGGGGCGATCGGCGGATCCGGAACAAGGCTCCCGGACCGCAAATCCCAGGGATCACATGGGCAGGTCGGGACCTGGCGGTGTGCGACGACGCTCTTGCCACGTTGACGAGCGATGGAACTTTACTCGTTTCATTCGGGCAGGGGCGGTCACAGCGATTGTGCCCCCGATCGAAGATCCGGGCATTCGCAGAGCCTCAGGCCCGGCGTCCGGTTGCCCTTGATCGAATCCGAAACCGCGCGAGACTCACCTTCGGCGTGCTAGCCTCGCGGCATGGGGACGGCGGGGCAGGACGAGGTCGACCGGGCGTTGATCGATCGCATCAACGCCGGCGGGCCCGATGGCGAACGGGCTTTCGGCGAACTGTACAACCGCCACAAGGGTTGGGCCATGAGCGTCGCGCGACGGATGGCCGGCGACGCGGGCGATGTGGTGCAGGATTCCTTCATCTCGTTCTTGCGTCAGTTCCCGGGGTTCGAGCTGACGTCGGCGTTGCGGACGTATCTGTACGCCGTGATCCGCAATCGGGCCCGCGATCAGCGTTGCAAGGACTCGCGGCTCAGGCTCGTGGGGGATGTGAGTGACGCCGGGCCAATCGCCGGCGGAGGATCGGGCGGGACTGACCGGGGCGGTCCTGATTCTGATGGGCAACACGCTCGCACCGCGGGGCTCCGCGAGGCGGTGGCGGCGTTGCCCGAGGCCCAGCGGGAGATCCTGATCCTGCGGATCGTTGACGGATTCAGCGTGCGGGATGTCGCCGGGGCCCTGGAGATCCCCGAGGGGACAGTCAAGAGCCGCTTGCATCTGGCGATCAAGGCCCTGCGGGAGGATCCGCGGACGCGCGAGTATTTCGAGTGACTTTTTCGCAAGCCGGGTGAACCGATGCGCGGCTCGTCCCCTCAAAGGAACGACCATGAGTGAGCATGATGGACCAATCGAGGACTATGGACCAAACGAGGACCAAGGGCAGATCGGCGAGGGGACCGAGGCCGGAACGCCCGACGCACTGCGGGACGGTCTATCGGACCTGTTCGGGCGGGAGAGCGAGGTGCCGGGTCGGGTCGATCGTGCGGTCGCCCGCGCGTCGGCGGAGCACTTTGGGGCGGGCGATGGGCGGGCCGTGACGCGTCGGCGGATCCCGGCGTGGCGGTGGGGCGGGCTCGCCGCGGCGGCGTCGGTGGCGTTTATCGGTGGCGTAGTCCTGTGGGGGCCGAGCCGCACGACGCCGGTGCTCGATGAGCGGGGTGAGAGCCGAAGCGTCGCTCGGACGCCGGGCTTGGATCCCGACCTCAATCGCGACGGCAGCGTGGACGTGCTCGATGCGCTGATCCTCGCCAAGGCGGTCGACGCGGGGGGTGAGCCTTTGGACCTGACCGGCGATGGCGCGACGTCGGCCGCGGATGTCGAGGCGCTGACGCAACGGATCGTGACGCTGAGGAGGCGGGGATGAAGCCGCTGGGTGTGCTCATCGCGTGTTCCATATTGGCGTGCGTCGTCTCGCTCGGGGCTTTGGCGAGCCAGTCGGCGGAGCAACCTGCGACCGAACCGGGCGAACGAGCGGGTCAGACCGGGCCGACGGTTCTGCCCGAGGCTCAAGATGGCGTGCGGTTCGTCACGGTGGACGTGTTCATCGATTCGGGCGAGACGCCGCTGGCAGCGTACCAGATCGACCTGTGGGCGACGAGCGCCGGCGGGCGGGTCCTGCTGGCCGGCATCGAGGGCGGCGAGCACCAAGCGTTTCGCGAGCCGGCGCATTACGACCCGCGGGCGCTGCACGCCGAGGAGGCGTTCGACCACGTCGTGCTCGCGGCGTTCTCGACGGGCAAGGATCTGCCGAGCGGGCGGACGCGGGTGGCGACGCTGCATTATCAGGCGCCCAATGGTGGCGATGTGACATTGCAGGTCGAGTCGGTGATTGCCGGTGATCGCGATGCTCGACCGGTTGAGGCGATCGCTCAAGCAACGCTGCGGCGTCTCGCAGATGCTCAAAGAGCCGATACACCGAACACAGAACAAGGGGATGGTCAGTGATTGCCAAGATTGGACTGTTGATCGGGGTTCTTGTTGCGGTTGTTGCGATCGCACTGCTCTTCGTAACAGGGTGCGGCGGACAAGGACAATCCTTTGGTGCATACTCGATCCGCCACAGCTCACCCCAGGCCGTCGCAAGCGAGTTGGAATCGCTGAATGGCGTCCCACCTAACCGAGGATTCTCGCCGGTCGGTACATACGAGAATCTAGGCCGCGCTGGGTTCATGCCGCAAAGGGGAACATACAGCATTCTTCCAAACGCCAATGAGATGAACATTGGACTGTTCGGACAAGCCCGATACGCACCCGATTACACAGACGCACCGAACTTCGATCTGAACGCCATTCTCCGCTCGTCCCGTGCAGGGTCGCACGCAACTCCCTTTCGCGAGGATCAGGCCGACCAGCCGGCACCGCCAACGATCGACAACTACGAGATCGCCCTCAACCCCGCCGACGAGCTCTGGATCATCGTCCCATCCGAAGACCAACGCAACGCCTCGCGCGACGACCTCGCCCCCGGCAGCGGCTGTCTCATCACCATCCCGCAGGTCGAGCCGGGCGCAGAACTCACGATCGTCCCCGTCCCGCTTGAGCACACCGAGGTCACGACCGATATCACCGGCTTCGTCGCCTCGGTCGAGGTCTCCCAGCGATTCCACAATCCGTTCAGCGAGAAGATCGAGGCGGTCTACGTCTTCCCGCTGCCGCAGGACGCGGCGGTCAACGGCTTTGTCATGACCATCGGCGAGCGCACCATCCGCGGCGTGATCCGCAAGCGCGAGGAGGCCGAGCGGGTCTATCAGGCCGCCAAGGCCCAGGGCCACCGGGCCGCGATCATGCACCAGGAGCGGCCCAACGTGTTCACGCAGAAGGTCGCCAACATCGAGCCGGGCGAGGCGATCGACATCGACGTGACGTACTTTCATACGCTGGCGTATGTCGACGGGTGGTTCGAGTACCGGTTCCCGATGGTGGTGGGGCCGCGGTTCAATCCGCCGGCGTCGGGGGTCGTGTCCCATGCAGCGGTGGAACGGGCGTCCCGCCCGTTCGAAGATCAGGGGCGGGCGAAAACCACGACGCATCCACCCGCGGGTGCTCCGATCGAGGCCGTCGCACGAGGCCCGTACGCCGAGCCGAGCGGCCAGACGCTCCAGCAGTATCTCCGCCCCGACGAGCGATCCGGGCACGACATCGCCATGACCGTGACGATCAACGCCGGCGTAGCGATCGAGGAGATCCGATCGAACAGCCACGAACTGCTGATGGACGACGCGACCGGGCCCCGCCGAAGCGTCCGCCTCGCCAAGCACGACTCCATCCCCAACAAGGACTTCGTCCTCCGCTACCGCGTCGCGGGCGAGCGGCTCCAGAGCGGGCTGATCGTGCAGCGCGACAGCGACGGCGTCGGCGGGCACTTCGCGATGATGCTGGTGCCGCCGCGTTCGATGGAGCGGCTCGAACGCGCCCCGGTCGAGTTCATCTTCGTGCTCGATTGCTCGGGCAGCATGAGCGGCGTGCCGCTGGATCTGGCCAAGAACGCCATGCGCACGGCCCTGGATCGCCTCGGCCCCAACGACACCTTCCAGATCATCCGCTTCAGCGAGAGCGCCTCGGCACTGGGTGCCGCCCCGCTCGACGCGACCCCGGCCAACATCCGACGCGGCATCCGCTATCTCAACGGCCTCAACAGCGGCGGCGGGACGATGATGATCGAGGGCATCAAGGCGGCGCTCGACTTCCCGCACGATTCCCATCGCCTGCGATTCGTCACGTTCCTGACCGACGGCTACATCGGCAACGAGGCGCAGATCCTGGTGGCGATGCAGGACAAGCTCGGCGCGGCTCGCGTGTTCAGCTTCGGCATCGGGTCCAGCCCGAACCGATTCCTGATCGAGCGGATGGGCAGGCTGGGGCGCGGGGCGGTGGCGTATGTGGGGCCGCGCGATGACTCGGCGAAGGTCATGGACCTGTTCTTCGATCGGGTCAGCCGCCCGGCGATGACCGGCGTTGCGATCGACTTCGGTGGGCTTGCCGCGACGGACGTTTATCCTTCGCGGGTTCCGGATCTGTTCGTCGGCAGGCCGGTCGTCGTCAGCGGTCGATTCGAGGGCGATCCCGCGGACCTCGCCCACCAGCCCATCAGCATCGCGGGCGTCGCGGGGAGCCAGACCCAGACGATGCGGGTCGCGGGCTTCGAGCCCGCTGGGGAGAAGGCCCGGCTCGACGCGGTCTGGGCTCGGGCAAGAATCATGGAGATCGCCAACGCCGCGATGCAAGGCGACGACCACGGCGAGCAGCGCGAGATGATCGAGCAAATCGCGATGAACCACGGCCTCATGTCGGCGTTCACGTCGCTGCTCGCGGTGGACTCTGCGTATGTGACCCAGGGGGGGTCCGGGGTGACGGTCGCGATGCCGGTGCCGGTGCCCGAGGGCGTGCGGTATGAGACGACTGTGTCGGGTGGGGGGTCTTGAGCGGAGTGTCGGCTCGCGGGTCAGCCAAGTGCATCGCCCTGGGTCCGGTGCCCTCGCCCGGAGGGCGCACGCCCGTTGCCAGGGGCCTGGGCCCCTGGATCCGGGCTCGGTATTGGTCGCCGCCCGGAGGGCGGACG
This sequence comes from Phycisphaerales bacterium, assembly GCA_029260315.1. Lineage (GTDB taxonomy): Bacteria > Planctomycetota > Phycisphaerae > Phycisphaerales > UBA1924 > S146-42. Next base: position 6,675 of record JAJDDM010000114.1, read on the forward strand.
CACGGCATCTGAAACGCGTTTCTGAGTGGTGTCGTGCGGCCGAACCATCAATCTCGCCGCGAGCCGCTCGCCCTCCGGGCGAAGCCGATCTCTGCCCATCGACCAGGGACTGAAGTTCCTGGCAACGAGCGCACGCCCTTCGGGCGAGATTCAGGCATACAAGGGCCATCGCCCCTCATCCCGCACTCCGTGACGAGAACCCCGATAGGGGTCCACTCGCCCGTATCATGCAGCGGGAATCAGCCAATCACGGAGCCGCGCCGAGCAGCCTCTCCTCTGTGCTCTCGATGCCCTCTGTGGTGAGTCCTTTGAAGGAGGCCGCCATGATCGCCAAGCCGTTCAACCTGATGCAGTGGATCGAGGACAACCGCGAGCAGTTCAAGCCGCCGGTGATGAACAAGCAGTTCTATCCGGAGGCATCGGACGTCATCGTCTTCTGCTCGCTCGGCCCGAACACCCGCAACGACTATCATGTGAACCCGACCGAGGAGCTGTTCTACCAGCTCAAGGGTGACATCGCCGTCCGGATCCGCCCGCCGGGCGAGGCCAAGCCGCGAGACGTGATCATCCACGAGGGCGAGATGTGGCTCTGCCCGCGGCTGGTGCCGCACCGCCCGCAGCGCCCCGCGGAGACGATCGGCCTGATCGTCGAGTTTCCCAGGGTCGTCGATGGCAAGACTGAGAACGACGGCCTGCGCTGGTATTGCCCGGAGTGCGATACGCTCGTGCACGAGGCGAGCTTCCGCCTGGCCCACATCGACCAGGACCTCCACCGGATCATGGACGCGTTCTGGGGCGGGCCGGAGAACGGCAGAACGTGCGAGAACTGCGGGTATGTGATCACGCGGGCGCCTGAGTTCCAGCTGACAGAGGCCTAAGAAGCGTTGAAACACAGAGGGCCACAGAGGGCCACGGAGAGGAGGGCTTTGTGGCGGAAGGCGGGCTGAGGCACGCGGATCTCACCGAGAAGATCATCGGGGCGGCGGTGCGCGTGCATCAGGTCTTGGGACCGGGGCTGTTGGAATCGGTGTACGAAACCTGTCTGGCGCACGAACTCGCGAAGATCGCTCTGGGGGTCCAGAGGCAGGCGCCCTTGCCTGTCTCATACGATGGGCTGAGCCTGGATGCCGGCTTTCGTCTTGACCTGATCGTTGAGGGCTCGGTCATCGTTGAACTCAAGGCAATCGAGAAGGTGCTTCCGATCCACGAGGCGCAACTGATGACCTACCTCCGCCTCTCGGGCATCAAGGTCGGTCTGCTCATCAACTTCAACGTCCTCCGTCTCACCGATGGAATCAAAAGGAGAGTCCTCTAAGCCTCACGTTTCTCCTCCACTCTCCATCCCCCTCTCCTCTCCTCACTCCGTGGCCCTCCGTGTTTCAGTTCTTCGAGCCGACCATGTACAAAATTGACATCCACACCCACATCCTCCCCCCCGGCTGGCCCGACCTCTCCAAGAAGTACGGCTACGGGCGCTTCGTCGCCTTCGAGCGGCTGGAAGATTCCACCGGCTGCGACTGCGGCGCGAACTTGCTCATCGACGGCAAGAGCTTCCGCCAGATCAAGCCGAACTGCTACGACGACGGCGTGCGCCTCGCCGAGATGGACGAGTCCGGCGTCAACGTCCAGGTGCTCAGCACGGTCCCGGTCATGTTCAACTACTGGGCGAGGCCCGAGCACACGCTGGATATCGCCCGCCTGCTCAACGATCACATCGCCGAGGTGTGCGTTCGCCATCCGAACCGCTTCGTCGGGCTGGCAACCGTCCCGATGCAGGATCCTGAACTCGCGATCCGTGAGCTGGAGCGGTGCATGGCCATGGGCTTTGCCGGCGTCGAGATCGGCAGCCATATCGAGCAGCCCAGAGATCCGGACTGGAATCTCTCCGAGCCCGCGCTGTTCCCGTTCTTCGAGGCGTGCGACCGGCTCGGGGCGGCGGTCTTTGTCCATCCCTGGGACATGATGGGCGAGGAGTCGATGCGCAAGTACTGGCTGCCTTGGCTCGTCGGCATGCCCGCCGAGACCAGCCGGGCGATCTGCTCGATGATCTTCGGCGGCATCTTTGACCGTCTGCCCAACCTGCGGGTGTGCTTCGCGCACGGCGGCGGCGGCTTCCCCTACACCATCGGGCGGATCGAGCACGGCTACCAGTGCCGACCCGACCTCGTCGCGACCGACTGCGAGCACAACCCCTGGTGGTACCTCGCCGACTACGACAAGCCCGCCCGCTTCTTTGTGGATTCTCTGACCCACTCGCGCAACGCCCTGCGCTACCTCATCAGCATGATGGACGAACGCCGCATCTGCCTGGGCAGCGACTACCCCTTCCCCCTCGGCGAGGCCCGGGCCGGGGCGATGATCGACTCGATGTACGACCTGACCTACCAGACCAAGCAGCGATTGCTGGCGGGGTGCGCCATCGAGTTCCTCGCCCTCGACCCAGCCAGGTACGGCATGGAGGACATCTACCTCTCGCCGTACGCGGCCGAGCAGGGACGTGGGCGCGACGGAGCCGGATCATGAGCGGGGGCATCGAGCCGACCCTCGATTGGGCGAGGGCGGCCGACGAAGCCGACGAACTCCGGTCATTCCGCGAACAGTTCCACATCCCGCCGCGCGCGCACAGGGACGACCATCGTTCGATCTATCTCGTGGGCAACTCCCTGGGCTGCATGCCGCGGGGCGTGGACGCCGCGATCGCCCAGGAGCTCGACGACTGGAGAATGCTGGGCGTCGATGCCCATCTCGACGGCAGGCATCCGTGGTATTCCTATCACGAGCCGCTGCGCGCACCCGGTGCTCGCCTCGTGGGGGCTCTGCCGCGCGAGGTCGTCTTCATGAACTCCCTGACCGTCAATCTCCACCTGATGATGGTCAGCTCCTACCGCCCGACCGCCCAGCGTCACAAGATCGTCATCGAGGACTCGGCGTTTCCCTCCGATCGCTACGCCGTGGCGAGCCAGATCGCCTTCCACGGGTTCGATCCAGAGTCGTCCCTCGTGCGACTGCGCCCGCGCGAGGGCGAGCGGGTCCTGCGCGATGCCGACATCGTCGAGTTCCTGCGGACGCAGGGCGGGGACGTGGCGCTGGTGCTGCTGCCTGGGGTGAACTACCTGAACGGGCAGGTCTTTGACATGGCGGCGATCACCAAGGTCGCGCGGGAGGCGGGTTGCGCGACCGGATGGGACCTCGCCCATGCGGCGGGGAACATCCCGCTCAAGCTCCACGACTGGGGGCCAGACTTCGCCTGCTGGTGCAGCTACAAGTATCTGAACGGCGGGCCGGGGGCGATCGCGGGGTGCTTCGTGCACGAGCGGCACCTGGGAGACGCGGGGCTCCCGAGGTTCGCCGGGTGGTGGGGCAATGACCCCGAGACGCGGTTCGAGATGCGCGAGGAGTTCGTGCCGGTGGCGTCGGCGGACGCGTGGCAGCTCTCCAACCCGCCGATCTTCTCCATGACGCCGCTGCGGGTGAGCCTGGAGCTGTTCGATCGTGCGACGATGGACGCCCTTCGTGCGAAGTCGCTTTTGCTGGGTGAGTTCGCGCGGGCGGTGCTGGATGATCGGCTGGGCGATCGGGTCGAGGTCATCACCCCACGCGAGGTTGAGCGTCGCGGGTGTCAGCTGTCGGTCCTTGTCGGCAATCGCGCTCGCGAGGTACACGGGTCTCTGGGCGCGATGGGGATCGTGACCGATTTCCGCGCGCCGGACGTGATCCGCGCGGCGCCGGTGCCTCTCTACAACACCTTCGCGGATGTCTATGGTTTCGCCGAGGGCCTCGAGCGGGCGCTCAGCGCAGGAGACTGACCCAACGACCATGCCCATTCGTGGACCGAGCGAGGTCGTCATCGTCGGCGCAGGCCTCGCCGGGGGGTTGCTCGCGACCTTCCTGGGGCGGCGCGGGCGGCGGGTCTCGGTCCTCGAGCGCAGGCCCGATCCGCGGGCCGAGGGTTTCATTGGGGGGCGTTCGATCAACCTCGCGCTGTCAGCGCGCGGCATCGACGCGTTGCGCCGGGTGGGGCTCGCCGAGCGGGTTCTGGCCGACGCGATCCCGATGACCGGGCGGATGATGCACTCGCCCGCCGGGGCGCTGACCTACCAGGCGTACAGCAAGAACCAGTCCGACGCGATCCACTCGGTCTCTCGGTCGAAGCTGAATCTGACGCTGCTGGAGGCCGCGGCGGACATGGACGAGGTCTCGCTGCACTTCGAGGAGCGCTGCGCCGCGGTCGATTTCGACCGCCCCTACGTCACCACCGAGAACGACCAGACGGGCCAGCGCCGCCAGTGGCCCTGCGAGCTGGTGGTCGGGGCCGACGGGGCGTACTCGGCGGTGCGCCAGGCGATGGAGGCCCGACCGGGGTTCGATTTCTCGCAGAGCTATCTCTCGCACGGGTACAAGGAGCTGACGATCCCGCCCGCCGAGCGCTGCGGCGTGGACCCGAAGCGCTACGACGGGTTCGCGATGGAGCCGCACGCGCTGCACATCTGGCCCCGCGGCGGGGCGATGATGATCGCGCTGCCCAACGCCGACAAGAGTTTTACATGCACTCTTTTCTGGCCGTTCGAGGGAGATCTGAGCTTCGACGAGGCGTCGCGGGTGGGGGTGCGAACGTTCTTCCAGCGCGAGTACCGCGACGTGCTGGGGGTGATGCCGACGCTGGTGGACGACTTCGAGCGCAATCCGGTCTCGAGTCTGGTGACGATCCGGACCAGCCCCTGGCACCTGAGCGATCGGGTCGTGCTCGTGGGCGACGCGGCCCACGCGATCGTGCCGTTCTACGGGCAGGGTATGAACGCGGCGTTCGAGGACTGCGTCTCGCTCTCGCACTGCCTGGACAAGAACGTGACCCAGGGCGAGGCGCTGCGGGCGTTCGATCGGGAGCGGAAGATCCATGCCGACGCGATCGCGGATCTGGCGATCCAGAACTTCACGGAGATGCGCGACAAGGTGGGCTTACCGAGGTTTCTGTTCTGGAAGCGAACGGAGAAGTTTCTTCACAGATTCTTCGGGGGCTGGTACACCCCGTTGTACAACCTGATCTCGTTCTCGACGGTGCCGTACGCGTTCGCCCGCCGGCGGGCGTGCCGGGCCAACACGATCGTCGTCGGCGTGCCGATCGTTGTGCTGGTCGTTGTCGTGCTGGCGGTGCTCGCGGTATTCTCGCTCGTGCATTGGGCGATCGCGGGCGTCGTTGGTGTCGGGGCGATCGTCCTGGTTTCCTGGCTCGCGCACCTGGCCGGCGAGGGGCGCGAAATCCGCATCCCCTGAATCCCAAGGCAAGGAACTGTGTCGTTGGCCAAGCAAGCCCCCAATGTCCGTGAGTTGCCCGGGCCCCCCGCGGGGGATCCCTACTGCGGCAACTGCGGGTATCCCCTGGCGGGGCTCGAGGACGCCAGCAAGTGCCCCGAGTGCGGCCGGCCGCTGGTCGAGGTCTTGCTGCGAGGCACGCAGATCCCGTCGTATCGGGCCAAGCGGTACGCCAGCGACGCGACTCTCTTCGGCCTGCCCATCGTCGCGGTGGCGATCGGGCCGCGACCGGAGTTCGGCGAGGCGCGCGGCGTCGCCAAGGGCGTCATTGCCTTCGGCGACGTCGCGATCGGAGGCATCGCCTGCGGCGGCGTCTCCGTTGGTGTCGTGTCTGTTGGCGGCATGGCGGTGGGGGGCGTTTCCTTCGGCGGGATGAGCGTTGGCGTGATCGGCGCGGTCGGCGGTATGGCGGTGGGTGGGCTGGCGATGGGCGGCGGGGCGCTCGGGGGGCTCGCCGCCGGAGGCGGTGCGGTTGGGGTCGTCGCCAAGGGTGGCGGGGCCTTCGGTGTCTACGCTGCGGGGGGCGGGGTGAGCGGGTCGCATGTGATCGGCCCGCGTCACCAGGATCCGGAGGCGCAGGCTGTGTTTCGGGACCTGTATTGGTTCTTCGGGCCGTCGCTGGGGCCGCCCGGCATGGGGATACCCTCTACGGCTTCGTTCTTCCTGCATCCGGTCGCGTCGATCGGCGCGATCGCGGGGGTGCTGTCACTCTTCATCCTGCTGGCGGCGCTGTTTGCCAAGTCGCGTGCGAGCAGGTCCGACACGGTGGAGATCGGACATTCCTCGACGGAATCGCGCGAGTGAGCGGACGAATCTATGACATCTCGCCGGCGCTCTCGCCGGAGATCGCGGTGTTTCCGGGCGATACTGCGCTCAGCCGTGAGATGCTCATGGAGACCTCGCGGGGCGATCGCATCACGCTTTCGACGCTGCGCTCGACGGTGCATGTGGGTTCGCACGCCGACGCGCCGAGTCACTACGGCGAGGGAGGCGCGACGATCGACCAGATGGCGTTGGAGCGGTACATCGGACCGTGCCGCGTGGTCGAGGCGCGCGTCGCGCCCGGAGACGCGGTGACGCCGGGCCGGGTCAAGATTCCCGAGCGCGTTGAGCGCCTGCTGATTCGGACGTCCACCCAGCCCGACAAGAACGCGTTTCCGCGCGACTTTGCGCCGCTCAGCGTGGAGCTGCTCGACGTGCTCGGTGAACGCGGCGTCAGGACGGTGGGCGTCGATACGCCCAGTATCGACAGGGCGGACTCGAAGGACCTGCCGGTGCATGCGAAGTTCCTTCAGCATGACATCGCGATCATCGAGGGGTTGTGTCTGGATGGTGTGCCGGAGGGCGAATACGAGCTGATCGCGCTGCCGCTGAAGCTGGTGGGCTTCGATGCGAGCCCGGTTCGGGCGATTCTGCGCGGCTGAGGGGCATCCCGATTAGGTGCCGTGGTGTGAGGAGGCATTGCGACGAACGCCACGTCGGGTGGGCAACCGCGTGGCCTTCGCTCGAAGACTCGCTCAGACCACGGCACCCATCGAGAACTTACTTCAACTCGCGGATGCGGATGTCGCGCCAGCGGACCTCGAGCGGGTCGGTGCGTCCGCCCACGCCGTGGACCTGGAGGGCGATGAAGCCGCTGGGCGTCATGTCGTCGCGGAGCTGCGCCGCGGGGACGCCGTTGAGGAACGTCTGGATCTCGTCGCTCCGTGCGACGACGCGCACGCGATTCCACTCGTTCTGACGGAACGCACGGCGCGCCCCCTCGTTCTGGGAGAGGTCTGCGAGCCAGCCGCGCCTGCCCTCGTCGTAGATGCCCGCGGACCATGCGCGAGGCGAGGGATCGATCTCGACCTGGTAGCCGTGGACGCGTCCACTCTGGTGGGCCGGGTCGCTGTTGCTTCGGATCTGGACGCCGGAGTTGAGTTCTTGATCGACCTTGAACTCGAGTTCGAGGACGAAGTCGCCGTAGTGGGCATCGGTGCAGAGGAATGAGTTCGGCTGGTTGGGGCGGGTCTGGCCGATGATGACGCCGTCTTCGACGCGGTACTCGGCGTTGCCGCCTCGCTGGGTCCAGCCATCCAGTGAGTCATCACGGATCAGCGTCGAGAAGCCCGGCGCGTCGGATCCTTCCCAAGTGGTCGGGCGGGGCTGGTGCCAGATCCTGCCGTAGCTGATGAGGTTGCCGTGGTCCTGGAGCAACAGGGGCGCGGGCTGCGGCGCCTCCTGTCGCCCCGCGCCAGTGGAGGAATCGACCTCGACGTTGTCATGGACGAGCACGCCGTTGTGCCAGACGGTCAGGCGGGCGTTGGCGGTCTTCTCGCCGCCCTCGTTCCAGCGCGGCGCTGTAAAGTCGATCAGGTAGGTCTGCCACTCGCGGGGGCGTGCGCCGACCGCGGCGTCGGGGGTCTTCTTGCCATAGATCCCGGCGCAGCGGTTGTGGGCCGGGGCGTCGCCCCAGGAATCAAGCACCTGGACCTCGTATCGGCCCTGGAGATAGACGCCGGAGTTGCCTCGGGCCTGGCCCCGGACATCCGGCGGATGCTCGGAGGTCATGAACTCGACGTAGTAGAGCCCGCTTCCGAGCGGCTCGCGGGTAACGAGCGGGCCTGAGCCGGGGCGGACGGTCATGCGCCCGCGGTCGAGGGACCAGCGGGGGTCGCCGCCGTTGGGATGGGTCCAGTGCGAGGCGTCCTGCCCATCGAAGAGGGTCGTTGCGCCGATCGGTGGGGCGGCTCGGCTTGGGTTGGCGACTGCGCGCAAGCCCGGGATGTGGAGGCTGTCTGTGCCGCGCACTCGGCAGGCGAGTTCCCAGCCTCCGTTGCCCTGCGAAATCTTGAGCATGAGCGTGTGCCAGCCGCGATCGAGATCGACCTCAACGACATCTTCTCCGAGGGTGAGGCCTCGCATGACATTGCGTTCGAGGACGGCGCGCCCGTCGATGAATGCCTTGACGCCATCGTCGGAGCCGATCTCGAAGCGGACGGTCAGGTTGCGGGGGATCCAGAGCTGGGTGCGGATGTAGACGCAGTGGTTCTGGCCGCCGATCTGTTTGTTGAGGTCGAATCGGCCGGGGAATGTCGGGCTGGTGGTGCGCAGCTCGCGCCAGTTGACGGCGCGGTCGGCGGTCTCGGGCGGGAACGGGGTCGGGATGAGTTCGTTCGCGGCGACGCCGCCGTAGGGCCCGGAGACCTCCCAACTCGTGATGAAATCGAGATCGCTCTCGATGCGGTCCTGGGCGCGGTTGCAGGCCTCGCGCAGGGATGCTGAGCCCTCCTCGCGCACGGCGTCGACCGCGGCGAGGGCCGCGAGGCGGTGCTCGCGGTCGAGGCGCGTGGCGATGGTGAGCGTCGCGGCCCGGGCGTCGGAGGCCAGCGCCGGGTCGTCGAACATGCTCTGGGCGATCGCGAGCACGCCGGGGTCGGCGACGCGGGTGATGCCCTTGAGCAGGATCCGCTTCTCGCGTTCATTCTGCACGAGCGGCGAGAGTCGCCGGTAGATCACGGCGCTCGCGGCGGGCTCGCGCAGATTCGTCTTGTCGGCGAGACGGAGGGCCCCGGCGAGGGCCACGTCGCCCTCGCCCTCATCCCGGGGCGAAGACGCGATCTGGATGAGGATCTTGATGGCACCGTCGTCGGGCCAGCGGCGGGCGAGGGTCTCGAGGGCGCTTGTCCGCAGGGCATCGTCGTCGAGTGCGCGGGTGACGTGGGCGAGAGCGCGATCGCCGGCGACCTCGCCGAGGATGCGCAGGAGCGAGCGCTGGGCGTCTAGGCTCGCGCCCTCGAAGTCACTGATGACCTGCGCCGTGGCGGCGTCGTGGTCGTCGGCGCGGGCGACGATGGCCGCGACGGCGCGCTCGGCGCTCTCGTTGCCGGATCCATCGCGCAGAAGGGATGCGAGCCGATCGAGGTGTCGGCGGGAGCCGATCTGGGCGAGGGCCTGGAGCGCGGCGCGCTGGACATGTGCGCTCTCGCTGGTTGCGAGCGGGAGAAGGGCGTCGGCGTGGTCGCTGGCGCGACGCGCGGCGAGGACCTGGATGAGCGGGACGGCGAGGGTGTCGTCGGCCTCGCCGAGCATCGACGCGATGGCGTCGTCGACCATCGGGGCACGCATGTGGACGAGGGCGTCGAGCGCGGCGTGGTTTCTCGAATCAATCGCGAGGACGCCTGCGATCGCCCGTGCGGATTGGGCGTCGCCGAGCTTGCCCAGAGCGCGAATAGCTGCATCGCGGATATCCGGTTTCTCGTCGGTAAGGAACCGCGTGATGGCGGAGGCCGCCGCGCGGTCGCCACGACGAGCAAGCGCGTCGAAGATTCGCGGTTTACCGTTATCGGAGAGGAGCTGGAACTGGCTCACGAATGCGAGCGTCATTGCCTCGCCCGGCACCTCCGCGATGAGGCGCTCGGCGAACGCGCGGGTTCGCGCGTCGTCGCTGGCGAGCATGCTCACGATGGAGCGGGCCTCGCTCGGGCCGCGTGTGATCGCGAGACCTCGGATCGCCGCGAATCGCTGGTGTTCCTTCTTGGCGTCTTCGAGCACCTTCTCGTAGAGCTGGGCCGCGATCGCGCTGTCGCCGACGGCGTGGTGCTTCTCCGCAGCACGAAGGATTCTGTCGATGTCGTTGCGCGGATCCGATGCATCGGACGGTCGCACCCGCAACGCCTCGGCGGCCTGCGGGGCATCAATCCGCGCCAGCGCGTACGCCGCCATCTCGCCGACATCGGGGTCGTCGAGCAGGCTCGCCAGCGCCGGCACGCTCGACGCGTCGCCGACGATCGCGAGCAGGCGACAGAAATGCCGCTTGGCGTCGGGCGTGGCGTCGCCGGTGAGAGCGTTGGCGAGGGCCTCTGCCGCGGCCGCTCTTGTTCCGGGGTCTGCGCTGGCCTCGCGGATCTCGGCCTCGAGCGCCCGCAGGCCGGCCTGCGATTGGCCGAACTCATACGCCGACGCCCGCTCGATCAGCGTCGAGAGGTCCTGTCCCATCGCTGGCATGGCCAGGAATACCAGCCCGAGCACCATCCATCGTTTGAACATGTTCCACCCACTCTTGCTCGCGGCGTTTTTCATGGCGCCGCCGGTTGTGTTCCTTGCTTGGCATCGGTTATGTGATCTCTGCGCTCTCATTGTTCCTAGAGCCGCCAGGGAGCACGCAGGGCTCTGTCGAGCATCCGGCTCGCCGATGCGTCGTTCCTGATTGTTTCGCTGCTCGGGTCCCACTCGATCGCCCGCCCGAGCAACATGGAGATATTGCCGAGATGCGCGATCGAGATCGTGCGATGGGCGTGCTCGATCGGCGCGACCGGCTCGCGCCGCGAGCGGGCGCAATCCACGAAGTTCTGGTGGTGGTCGTCGGAGACCGGGAGGCGGTCCTCGTTGGGAGCGAAGGTCTCCTCGAGAATCTCGGTTGGGTTGGCCTCGATCACGCCCCGAGAGACGAAGAGTGTGCCACGATCTCCCTCGAACAAGACGCCGTTGCGATACTTGCTGGTAATGAACAACTCGACGCCGGATGGGTAGGTGCAGTTGACCTCGTAATGAATGGCGGCGTTCCAGAGCCCGTCCTCGGGGAACGTGCCGTGGGCCTGGACACGCGTCGGACCGGTCTCCGTCGTCCCCAGCGCCCACTGGGCGATATCGATGTGGTGTGCGCCCCAGTCGGTCAGCTTGCCGCCGGAGTAATCGAGGATGTGGCGGAACTCGTAGTGCGTGCGGTGGTCGCAGTAGGGCTCGGCGAGCGCGGGGCCCAGCCAGAGGTCGTAGTCGAAGCCCTCGGGCGGGTTCTTGGGCGGGTGGTTGCCCGTCGTCTCGCCCGCGGGCAGGCCGCAGGTGACCCGATGGACGCGGCCCAGGCGTCCGTTGCGGATGAGCTCGCACGCGAAGCGGAAGCGGGCGTCGGAACGCTGCTGGCTGCCGGTTTGGAAGACGCGCGCGTAGCGCGCGACGGCGTCGGCCATCGCGCGTCCCTGGCCGATCGTCAGGCTCAGCGGCTTCTCGCCGTAGATGTCCTTGCCGGCCTGTGCCGCGTGGGCGACGTGCAGGGCGTGCCAATGGTCGGGTGAGCCGATGATGACCGCGTCGATGTCGTCGCGGGCGAGCAACTCGCGGTAGTCGTTGTACGCGTCGCAGCCGGAATATGAACCCGAGGCCATCGCCTCGTCGTAGCGGCCCTCGACCTGGGCCTTGGCCTGTTCGCGTCGGGAGCGGTCGGGGTCGCAGACCGCGAGCATCTGGACGCCTCGCTTGTTCATGAGGCCGTTCATGTTGCCTCGACCCATGCCGCCGCAGCCGATGAGGGCCATGGTGATGCGGTTGCTGGGTTGGATGCCGGCGAAGGTGCTGGCGCGGCTGGTCAGGACGTAGGGCGCCGCGAGCGTACCGGCGGAGGCGACGAGGAATCGGCGGCGGGTCAGGGGTGAGTTGGTTTGAGTGTTGTGCATGGCTGCTTGCTCTAAAGAGGTTTCGAGATTCGGTCGCGACCGGCTGGAAGCCGGTCCCACCCTGGGCCAGGCCTGGCCCAGGCTGGAAGCCCGGCTCGGCATTCTCACATGCGGTAATCCCAGCCCTCGCGGTACTCCTTGCTCACCAGGGCCGTCGCCTCGGCGGAGTTCGGGAATCGCAGGTTCTCGCCGTCGAACTCCAGCTTGCCGCCGATTCGCTGGGCGACGCACCCGAGCAGGACGGTCTCGGTGAACGGGCCGGAGTAGGCGAAGTTGCTCTTGGGATGGTCGAACGGCTTCTCACCGATGCATGCGCGATACCACTCGCCGTGGTGGTCGTCCTCGGATCGCTCGATCATCTGTGGTGGCGGGCCGTATTCCTCATGCTTCTCCGCCGGCAAGAGCCTCGGCGGGCTCTTGGCGTTGGGCATGGCGATCATCTTGCCGCGCGTGCCGATGTACAACGCGCCCTCGGCGGTCAGCTCCTCGCCCTCGGGCAGCTCTTCGGGGCGTTCGGGCTTGTTGCCGCCGTCGTGCCAGAACAGGTCGAAGCCGCGTTTGGTGCCCCGGTCGGGGAAGACGAACTTGACGGACGTGTTCTGATTGAACATCTCCGCCTCGCGGAAGGCATAGCCGTCTACCAACTCGACGCTCGCGGGCGAACCCGGCTGCATGGCCCAGTAGACGGCGTCGAGTTCGTGGCAGGCCATGTCGCCGAGCGCGCCGGTGCCGAAGTCCCACCAGCCCCGCCAACTGAACGGGTGGTACTCGTTGCGCAGGAACGGGCGCATCCTCGCCGGTCCGATCCAGGCGTCCCAGTTCAGTCCTTCGGGAATGGGGTGCTCCCCGGGCGGGCGGGATCTTGCCTGAGGCCAGACCGGACGGTTCGTCCAGACGTGGGCCTCGCGAAGGTCGCCGATGGCTCCGCTCAGCAGGTAATCGATCGTCAGGCGGAGGTCGTGCGACGCGTGCAACTGATTGCCCATCTGCGTCGCGACCTTGTACTTCTGCTGGGCGATCGCGAGCTGGCGTGCTTCCCAGATGGTGTGGGTGAGCGGCTTCTGGGTGTAGGCGTGCTTGTGCTCCATCATCGCGATGATGGTCGCGGGATAGTGGTGATGGTCCGGCGTGCCGACCATCACCGCGTCGATCTCGCCCATGTGCTTGTCGTACATCCGGCGATAGTCGGTGAAGCCCACGGCGTCGGACCAGCGAGTCGCGCACGTTCCCCATTGTCCCTTGTCGGCGTCGCAGTAGCAGGTGCAGCCGGCGCCAAGCGATTCCAGGATCGGGATGTGCTGGCTCTCGGCGATCCCGCCCACGCCGATGTACGCGACGTGCAGGCGGGCGTTTGCCCCCATGACCCGTCCGTAGGACGCCGCGGACATGGCCCAGGCGGCCCCGAAACCGGTCCCGGCGGCGGCTCGGAGGAACTCACGACGGGTCTTGGGGTTCTGGCTCATGCTGCGCAGTGTAACTGACTCGCCCAAGGGGCCGGGAGGTGAAATCGGCGTGGGCGCGTCAGAGCCGCGTGCGTGAGGGTGCTTTGCGTCGTTTGTTGCAACGAGTTTGTGACAGGGTGTCGGTGCAATGGGCTCGGCCCGTGCCACCAACCGCTGCTTTGAGCGGTTGGTGTTTCGCAGAGCTGACCTGAAGAGCACCAGCCGTGCAGAGCCACGGCTGGTGGCACGCCTCTCGGTTCTCCTCGGTCGGGCGAACTCCCGACCAGTTGACGCAAATCGCTCCTACGCACGCGGCTCCGAAATGCCCCGCGGATTGCCACCACGCGACATCTTGGGGTAGCATGCGCAGATGCGCCATCTCATGCTGATTTTCCTCTCGCTCCTCAACTGCCCGAGCCACGCGAACCACCGCCCGAACATCCTGCTGATCCTGATCGACGATCTGGGCTGGCAGGATCTGGCGGTACCCCTGCACACAGAGCCCACGCCGTTCAACGAACGCTACCGCACGCCCAACGTCGAGCGACTGGCACGCGAGGGGATGCGATTTACCGACGCGTATGCGTCCAGCCCGGTCTGCACGCCGACGCGCACGAGCATCATGACCGGCATGAGCCCGGCCCGCTCGCGGATCACTTACTGGACGCTGCACAAGGACCGAGACACCAGCGCCAACCACCCCAATCTCAGAGCGCCCGCGTGGCGGCTCAACGGGCTCCAGCTTGGCGATGTCACGCTGCCGGCCCTGCTGCGCGACGCGGGTTACCGCACGATCCACGTCGGCAAAGCCCACTTCGGCACCCACGACACGCCCGGCGGCGACCCGACGAACCTTGGATTCGAGGTCAACATCGCCGGGCACGCCTCGGGCGGGCCGGCGAGCCACTACGGGCTGCACCACTTCACGGTCGCGGGCCGCCAGGGCCAGGACCCCAGCTCGTCTTCGAGTGTCTGGGACATCCCGGGCCTGGAGAAGTACCACGGGCAGGACATCTATCTGACCGAGGCCCTCGCGATCGAGGCGGTGGGCGAGATCGAGCGTGCCGCCGAGGACGACACGCCGTTCTACATGAACTTCGCCCCCTACGCCGTGCATGCTCCGATCATGGCCAATAGACGTCTGCTGGAGCACTATCCCGACCTCGACCCCCGCGAGGCGGCGTACGCGACCATGGTCGAGACCTACGACAATGCCATCGGCGAGCTGCTCGACGCGCTCGAACGCACCGGCGAGCTCGACGACACCGTTATCATCTTCCACTCCGACAACGGCGGGCTCAGCGCCCACGCCCGCGGCCCCGCGCCCGACGGCTCGCCCGCCCACACCCACAACGCCCCGCTGCGCTCGGGCAAGGGCTCTGCGTACGAGGGCGGCACGCGTGTGCCGATGATCGTTCGATGGCCCGGCGTGGTCGAGCCCGGCTCGATCAGCCGCACGCCGACAATCAGCCACGACCTCTTCCCGACGATCCTCGCGATCGCCGGCGTCGAGATCCCTGCCGAGCAGGAACCCTCGGTCGACGGGCGCGATCTCGCGGGCCTGCTTCGGGGGAGGGCGACCGATCTGGGCGATCGCTCGTTGCTGTGGCACATGCCGCATGAGTGGGGGTCCGATGGCCCGGGGATCGATCCGTTCAGTTCGCTGCGAGAGGGTCGCTGGAAGGTGCTGTATTTCCACGCCGATCGGCGGTTCGAGCTGTACGACCTCGCCGAGGATCCGGGAGAGACGAATGATCTCGCGGGCTCGCAGGTCTTGGTCCTGCGTCGGCTCGTGGGAGAACTGGATAAACGCCTCCGAGATTGCGCGGCCCAGCTCTCGCTCGACAAGGAGACGGGCGAGAGCGTCGAGATGCCGCTGGACGCGATGAAGCGGCGTTCCCGGACCCCCTGAAAATCTGCCGCCTCCATGGGGAGATTCGCTATTCGTCTGGTACACTCTAAGGACCGTGCGCCAGCACGCTTCGGCCCACTAGCGACTCCACGAACCCCCGCCTCCCAGACGCCCCCAAGGTCGCCCGGAGATCCTCATGAAGCGTTTTCGCAGTCCGAAGTCCTCGTGTGGAGTTGGCCCGTCCCTTGCCGAGCAGCTCGAGCCCCGCATGCTCCTGAGCGTGTCGGGATTCGAGGAGGCGGTCTCGCTGGACGGCGAGTTCAACCGCCAGGGCGTGACCGTCGTACGGACTTCCGTCGCGGAGACGGGGGAATGTGACACGTTCTCGTTTACCGCCCGCGAGACCGGCAACCAACGACTCGTGCTGCGCGATCTCAACGACTCGGGGCTCAACGGCGTGCTGACCATCTTCGATGAGGATGGCAACATCGTCCGCCAGAAGGACGCACGCGGGGCGGGCGGGCGTGAGATCGGCCAGTTCCCCGCTGAGCTCGGCGAGCGATTCTTTGTGCAGGTCGGTGGCGGCGAGGGCGGGGAGATCGGCGACTACCGCCTGCGCGTCCGCACCGAGCCCGGGCCCGTGCCCGATTCGGTCGAGGACGCGGCGCTTCGGATCGACAGCCTGTTCGACGAGGGCAACGGCAGGATCGCCCTGGTCGAGTCGACAATCGGCGAGCAAGACCACACCCGCGGCTTTGCCTTCACGGCTCGGGACGACGGTTCAGTCGGATTCATCCTCCGCACGAGCGCCGCCGGCTTCGACACATCCCTCGACGCCCGGATGATCATCACCAACGAGGCCGGCGAGCTGCTCCGCATCAAGAACAAGTTCGCCGGCGGCGGACGCGAGCAGGCACGCATCGACGTCGCCCTCGGCGAGCGGTACTTCATCCTCGTCTCCGGCGTCTGGGGCGACGACGTCGAGGGCGACTTCCGCCTGCGCCTCAAGGCCCCGGCCGGCGATCCGCCGGCGGTCGTCATCGGCGGGATCCCGGTCGAAGACGCCCTGCCGCTCGACCTGGTTTCCACGCCCTCAGGCCTGCGCGTGAACGCGTCGGCGGGCCTGGAGATGACGGCCTTCGATTTCTCGCAAAGCCCGCTGACGGCGTTGCCGGACTTTGACGCATTCACCCCGGCCTCCACCGGCACGCTCGATACCGTCAACTTCGCTTCGGCAGAAGGCGACGTGTTCGGCATCGGACTCACCGACGATTTCGGTCTGGTCATCGAGGGGCTCATCGAGCTCGACGTGACCGGCACCTGGGGCTTCACGCTCGAGTCCGACGACGGCTCACGCCTGTTCATCGACGGCGTTCTGGTCGTCGACAACGACAGCGTGCATGAGATGACCCTCGCCGAGGGCTCGATCGACCTCGAGGCGGGCTTCCACGACATCCGCGTGGAGTACTTCGACGCGAGCGGGCCGGCGGGTCTCACCCTGGGTTCGGCCTCTCCGGGCCAACTTCCGGCCGTCGTCGCCGCGGATGATCTCTCCAACGAGATTCTCGTGCACGATCCGCTGGTGGGCAACGCGCTGTACGCCCTGACGCCCGCGGAGGCCGCGAACCTGCGACTGCGCGTCGAGACCGACGAGCAGACCAACGCCACGCTGGGGCTGTTCGACGCCGACGGAAACCTGATCAACGACGCGGACCGCAATGGGCGAGCCCAGGGCGAGTCGCTCAGCAGCGGCGTCGTCGCAAACCAGCCGCTGTTCGTGCTGACCTCGGAGAACACAGGCACGCCGAATATCGAGGGGCGAGCGTTGGGGTCGATCTCCGCGGTCGCCCTCGATGATGAGAACGAGGGTCTGGCGACGATTGGTCTCAATCCGGGCGTTCTCGGCGCGGCTCGGTTCACTGGCGGCCCCGCCGGGCAGTATCGCGTCACGGTTGAAGAGGGCTTCCTCGGGCGCGTCACCATCTACGACGACAGCGGCTTCGAGATCACCCGCGAGGTCACGACCGACGCCGACGGCGGGCCGGACAGCATCCGCTTCCAGCTTCCCGCCGACGGCGGCTTCGTCGCGACGTTCGACGCGGCGCTCGGCGACGGCACGCCGGGCGAGGCGACCCTCTTCGCCCAGGGCCCGACCGACACGATCGACGGGATCTCGATCCTCGACGCGATCGAGATGGACCACGACACGCCGTTCGACGGGACGATCGCCAATGTCGGCGATCGCCTGCTGTTCACCGTGACCGCCGATTTCATCATCACGACGTTCGCGCTGCAAACCTTCAGCGGCTTCGACGGGCGGATGCGCATCTTCGACGAGAACGACGTGCTGCTGGCGCTGGTCGATGTGGGCGAGGCGAACTTCGAGGACTTCTTCATAGTCCGCCTCGAGAGCTTCCGGTTCTACGTCGTCGTCGACGGCGGCGACACGACCGGCGACTTCCAGTTCACGATTACCTGATCGGTGAGCCAGTTCGGGAAAGCAAAGCGCCGATCATGTTTGTGACGGAACTCTGCGCCATGCAGTTGCGTCTCAGGATCTTGTCCTGAAGGATCAAGATCGTTACTATGGCTGGCGTTCAGAATCGCCCGGCCCGTCTGTTGGCGTCATATACAGGATCAACGGTCTATCGCGTTGGGGGGTGCTATGTCATTCGCGCTGCGAACAAAGCAGATCCGATGTCCCAACTGTGAATACGAGGGCGCGGCTCAACTGCGGGGATCCGGTTGTGGATTGTGGCTCGTGTTCTTGACGGTACTCATTGTCTCGTTTTTCTTCTGGCCGTTGTTCATCGTCACAGGTCTCATGTTTCTGTGGCTGGTCTTGAAGCCTGCGGATCAAGTCTGTCCGAAGTGTAAGTACGCCCATCCAATTCCAAGGAACAAGAAGAGTCGGCGCTGAAGCTGTCAATCGACTATTCTTCTCCTCAAGAATCCGAGTCATCGAAACGCCTCCGCAACCAGTCGCGGCAGGATCTCCCCAGATGCTCCGCGAAGCGACCAGTCGACCGCGTCGCTGATCGGCGTCTCGTCGCGGTTGACCTCGACCGCCTGCGCTCCGCCTTGGCGTGCGACATCCACGAACCCCGCGGCGGGATAGACCACGGCGCTGGTCCCCACCGAGAAGAACAGATCGCACGCGCTGGAGGCCTCGAAGGCCCGCTCCAACGCCGCCTCCGGCAGCGCCTCGCCGAACCAGACAACGTCCGGACGCAGCAGCGTGTCCTCCGGAGACCTCGGCGGAAACTCCTCGAACGGGACGGGCAGGTCCTCGTACCGCCGGCCCGTCTCGACACAACGCCAGACCATGATCGAGCCGTGCAACTCGACCACGTCGCGGCTGCCGGCCCTCTGGTGCAGGCGATCGACGTTCTGGGTGAGCAGCGTGAACGATCCGCCGCGAGATTCGATCTCGCGTTGCATCCGCGCCAGCGCGACGTGCCCGCCGTTTGGGATGGCCTCCAGGCACTTGGCCCGCCGGAAGTCGTACCAGCGCGAGACCGTCTCGGGGTCGGCCTCGAACGCCTCGGGCGTCGCGAGCTTCATCGGGTCGAAGCTCTTCCAAAGGCCTTCCATCGCGTCGCGGAAGGTGGGGATCCTGCTCTCGGCGCTCACGCCCGCGCCGGTCACGATCACGACCGACCTCGCGTCGCGCAGGGCCTCTGCCACGCCTTGGATCGCTCGCTCCATGCGCTCGCCTCCCTTCGGCGTGTCGGTCGGCACGCCCCGACCCCGGCGACGGTATCATGTTCGCCATGAGCCAGGACGGCGACGCATTGATCATCTGCGACGGCGGACTCGCGAGCCTCGTCGCCTGCGCCTTGGCCGCCAAGCGAGCCGAGAGCGCGGGCGAGACGCCGGGCTCGATCGCCTGGTTCGTGCCCCTCGGCGATGAGACCGACGAACTCCGGCGCAACGCGGTCCGTGCCATAGCGACGCTCCTTGGGCTGAGCCAGGGCGAACCCAAGGGATTCACGCCCACGCTCGCGGGCGAGACGCCAGCGCAGCGCGAGACCCGCCTGCTCCTGGAAGCCTGCGCATCGGCCATGCGTGCGGGTCTCGAAGTTGTGTCCTGGGCGATCCAGCCGGGCGGCTCCGCGGCCGACGAGTGGCCGGAGCTCGAGGGGATCGCCGCTCGGATGGACCGGACGCTGCTGTGCGCCCGCCTGGGGTCGCTGGATGGCGAGGGCGAGATCCGGATCGAGACGCCTCTGATCGACCTGACCGACCGCCAGATCGCCGAGTTTGCCGCCGATCTGGGTGTTGCGACCGAGACTTGCTGGTGGTGGGGTGGGGGATCGCAGAGGCCGACGAGCGAGGCTCAGCGATTCAAGCCGCTGCTCGAAGCCGCGGGCCTTGCGCCGACGCCGGCGTAGCCCGGGCGGGTGCCGTGGTCTGAGCGAGTCTTCGAGCGAAGGCCACGCGATTGCACGCTCGACGTGGCTTTCGTCGCAGAGCCGACGAAGACCACGGCACTGGCGCTGCTCAATCATCGCTCGAATCTTCGCACGAGAGTTCGGCCTTGATCATCTCCACAACCTGCCCCGCGATCTCGTTTGGTACCGGAAACGTGAGGTTGTACTGCGTGATCCGCCAGCCGGCGGGCGTGCGGATGAGCGCCCCCGAGCCCCGCAGATCACCGTAGTTCTCGTTGCGGACGACCTCGTCGAACCAGGCGGTGTCCTGATTCGCGTTGAGCCCGACGTGGCGCTCGATCGAGACGTACGTCCAGGCGCTGTCACGCTCAAAGAACGGCTCGGCCCAGGCCTCGAACTCGTCCTTGGTCCAGCGCTCCGTCGCGTCGGTCCCGAGAAAGACCGAGTCCTCGGCCATCAGATCGAAATAGGTCTCCTCGTCGGCCTCGGCGGCGGCGGCATGAAACGCATCGAGCGTCCGGTTGACGCCCGCCAGCGCGTCGGGGCGCGAGTGCGTCGCGCACCCGCCAAGCAAGATCGGGGCGAGAACGTATATGGCGGATCGGATCATGCGTGGGCCCCCTTATGCCCGCGATCGTCCGACCGTCAACGCACGCGCGTCAGCCGCCAGGCGAGCAGTCCACCGACGAGCAGAATAGCCCAGACGACGCCGATGATCGCCGAGGGCTCGTTGATCGATTCGCTGGCGCCCGCGATGAGCACGCCGGCCAGGCCCGCCGCGGGTCCCAGGGCGTAGCCCAGGCCGATGATCGCCTCGTGCTTGCCCCCGGCGTCAACCTCTGCTCTGCCGACGCTCATGGCGTAGTAGATCGCACCGTAGTAGATGATCCCGGCGCCACCCCCGAGCAGCGCGAGCCCGAGCAGCGCCAGCGGCAGCGTGCTCGCGGCGAGGGTGAGCGCAAAGCCGATCGCCAGGGCTGCGCCGCCGACATGGACCGTCCGCCACGAACCATGCCAGAATCGCATCCGCCACATGGCGGTCACGCTGAGCGTGCGCGAGACCATCCAGGTCGCCGCGACGATCGTCGCCCATGACGCCTCGACGCCCGCGATTGCGAATGTCGCTTCGCCGGGCTCATCCAACAGATCGGCGATCAGGAACGGCAGCAGCGGCGTGAGCGCCCAGGTCACCAGGTAGCTCAGAAGCAGCAGGACCCGGAATGCAACGAGCAGGCGCGGGTAATCCGGCGTTACGTTCGCGAGATTCGTCGCCGCGTCGTGGGGCGCGGGCTCGCGCCGCAGCAGCGGCACAAACAACAGCGCGATCGCGTTGCAGACCGCGAGCATGGCGATCGAGTCGCTCGGGCGCGACGCGAGCAACGGCGCCATGAGGACCATGCTCAGCGCGACGCTCGATGTCCAGACGAGATTCCAGAGCCCGATCGCCGAGCGCATCGAGCGCCCGTGACGCCCGGCGGTCATGTAGCTCTCGATCAGCGGCCAGAAGACCGACGCGAGCACGTTGAACGCGATGGCGGTGAACCAGAGCACCCAGACCTGACGCGTCGCCAGCGGGAGCGCGGCAACGAAAGCCTGGAGCACGAGCACGCCGCCGATGATCGCGCGCGGCGAGACCCTGCGCTGCGCGGCGAGGACGAATCGTCCCGCCCCGCGTGCGCCGAGCACATAGACCCCGCCCAGCACCAGATAGAGCACCAGCGTGTCGCGCTCGCCGAAGCCGTACTGGCGCTCGGCGATGAAGGCGATGCCGCTCCAGATCACGCCGGTGCCGATCGACGCCAGCGCGGTGATCGCGAGCACCGGCGCGGGCTGTTGGGGCGCGGGCATGACCCGCCGAGGATAGCGGCCTTGGCGGGCACCCCGTCGGTGGCACGGGTGCCGTGCGCGTCGAGCGCATCCCGGCATCCGAACGGGCGGGACGCCGGCTCCACCAACTGGTCAGCGAACGGCTCAGCCCTGGCTTGGAATCAGTGAATCGGGGATGTCCGACATCTTCCGTCCGATGATGGCGGTGTATTCCAGACGCGATCCTGTCGGCGACACCCGATGGGTGTACCTCTCGCGTGCGAGGGGATCGACGACCTTCTCTGCGATCATGCCGCGGATCATCGTCGAGAACCCCGAGTCGTCGTTGGGGTCGAGGAAGTCGCTCTTGATCGTGAACGCCGCCCAGCCCCCGTCGCGGACGCGGTTGTAGGCACTGGCGAAGACCACCGGCGGGATATCGCCGAAGCCCAGCGCCGCGACGCAGGCCAGGCAGTCGAACGTGCGCCCCTCGAGCTTGCCAGCCTCGGACACCGGCAAGTCCAGCAGGTCGCCCACGACGAACTCGCCGTAGAGCCCCGGGCGATCGCGTTCGGCGGCGTCGGCGGCCTCCTGATACAGATCCACGCCCACGAACTCGCGGATGCCGATCTTCGCCAGCTCCTCGGCGACCACGCCGTTGCCCGCCCCCAGGTCCAGCACCGTCAGGTTCGCCGGGTCGGTGTCGTTGCGTTTGAGCATCTCGCCCAGCAACTCGCGGATCTTCGCCGGCGAGCCGCATTGGAGCACCTTGTAGACCCACTTCTCGTACAGGCCCTGGATCGGGAAGACCTCGTTGTAGTCGTGCAGGCGGATCTTCATCCATGCCCCCTCCACGCGGACGACGATCGACTCCTCGTCCTGCTCGAGCCCGTCACCTTCTGCGGGCAGGGCGATCTCAAGGTTCTCAATCGCCTCCTGAAGCGAGGGCACGGGCGTCTTCATGGTCGTGGGCATGCTGTCCTTGCTCATATGACTCGGTTGTGCGAGGTTGCGCCCCTCAGCCGCGATCGCGGGCGGACGCTCCGGGCTCCTCTGGGAGATCGCCCCTGCACGGTTGATCTCGGTGTGCGATCGACAGAAGCGCGTCGTTTCGTCCTTGACACACACTAGGGGCCCAAGGCGGAGCAGTTCAACCGTCTTCGAATCTGGCGCGATTGCGACAGATCGCAGCACGTTGCGAACCGATCGGCATATTTTCGCCTCAGGATCGAGGAAGCTCGATTCTCGACCACAGGCGTCTACGCGGGGCCACAGGCCCGATAAGCGTCGATGAGGGCGACCTCGCCCTCCTTGCCGCCCTTGCTCAGCCCGTGCTCCATGCCGAGGATACCTGTAAAACCCTTGTCCTTGATGTGTGCGAAGACTCTGCGATAGTTGATCTCGCCGGTGGTCGGCTCGCGCCTGCCGGGGTTGTCGCCGATCTGGTAGTACGCGATCTCATCCCACGCGCGATCGATGTTGGGGATCAGGTTGCCCTCGGTGATCTGCTGGTGGTACAGATCATTGAGGATCTTGACCGCCGAGCTATTCACGCCCCGGCAGATCTCATAGCCATGGGCCATCTTCGCCAGCAGCATGCTCGGATGGTCGCGCGGGTTCAGCGGCTCGAGGACCATGACCAGGCCGTGCGGCTCGAAGATGTCCGCCGCGGCCCGGAGCTGGTCGATCGCGGAGGCGGTCTGGTAGCCGAGGTCGATGCGCGGGTGGCGTGTGCCGCAGACGACGGTCATCCATGTCGCGTTGACGCGCTTGGCGACCTCGACACTCGAGCGGACTTCCGCGAGGAACTTGTCGCGGTCTTCCTTGTCGTTGCGGCTGAAGCTCGGACCCCACGCGGTGTCGGGGTTCACGACGAAGACGCCCATCTGGATCCCGAGTCGCTCCATCGCGTTGGCGATCCGGGACTGGTCCTCGGTGCTGCGCCCCTTCATGCCGTTGTCTTCCCAGGCGGTGAACCCCGCGTCGGCGGCGAACTCCAGCTGGGCGACGGGATCGTCGCCGGCGTGGTGGCGGAACATGCCGAAGTGCGGGGCGAAGTGCATGCTGAACGGCTTGGTGGCGCTCGATGACGCGCTCGCGCGGGCGCTGGAAGCGAGCGAGCCTGCGGCGGTTGCGGCGGCGGTCGAAGCGATGAAATCACGGCGATTCATGATGAGTCCTTCCCTTGACGGTGCCGTGGTCTGAGCGAGTCTTCGAGCGAAGGCCACGCGGTTGCACGTTTGACGTGGCCTTCGTCGCAAAGCCTCCTCAGACCACGGCACCCTCAGTCCATCCGGTCAATCTCGGGGCCAGAACTCGCGAACTCGGCGTAACTACGAGCCGACGACCAAATCCAGTCCGTTGCTCTGGCAACAAGCCCTCGCCGAATCGGATTCTCATGGATGTACTTGATCTTCTCGTTGAGTTCCTTCCTGGAGCGAATGTTACGGTCATATCCGCCGCCGCGTTGCCAGAATCTCGTCTCTCCCCGCGAGTCCGTGAGTCGATGCAACACGGGCGCGTCGATCTGACGCCAACGACTGAGAATGTCCCTTGCGTGTCGTTGCTTGAGATACTGGAGAATGGGCGGCACCGGACTTTCGGGCAACTCTGGGAGAACAAGCAGATGCACATGCTCGGGCATGATGACCCACGCAATAAGGCGAAAGCCAAACGCCTGTCTTGTCTCGTCGAGATGAAGAGCAAAGCGGTCCTTGACGGCGTCGTTCTGGAATAACGGAAGTCTGTTGTAGCATGAGAACGTAAGAAACCGCGACTCCGTCGGCTTTTCGACGCGACGACGCCGAGTCCGGGGGACGATGTACCGGCCCTGCGCGTCGTACAGTGGGCGATCCATCAGCGAAGAATACCAAGGGTGCCGTGGTCTGAGCGAGTCTTCGAGCGAAGGCCACGCGGTTGCACGTTTGACGTGGCCTTCGTCGCAAAGCCTCGTCAGGCCGCGGCTCCGGTCTGAGCGAGTCGTCGAGCGAGGGCCACGCAAGGGTGCCAGAATCTGTCGAACTCGACGACCGCCAGGCACACGATCCTCGTCCATCGCGTGGCCTTCGTCGCAGAGCCTCCTCAGACCACGGCACCCACACCAGCAATCCCTACACCAGCGGCGTCCGCCCCGGCACCGCAATCTCCCGCACGTCGAGATCCCCGAACGCGTACGCCTCCGGGCTCAAGTTCAAGCCCGAGTTCATCGCCTGCTCCCACGTCACGGACTTACCCGTGTAGCAGCTCATCCGTCCCATGATCGCCGTCAGCGTGCTCTCGGCGACCCGTCTCGCCTCGTTCAGCCCGCCGCCGGCGCGGATCGACGCGATCAGGTCGGCGTGCTCGACGACATACGGGTTCGGGTTGGCGCTCTGATACTTCCAGGCGTTCTGACCCTTGAACTCGGCCCGGCCGGAGCTGGTCACGCTCACGCCCTTGGACCCACGGATCCGCTCCTCGACCCGGCTGGCGCATCCGTCGATCTGGCGGCACATGCTCAGCATGTTCGCGCCGTTCTCGTACTCGTACTCGATCGCGAAGTGGTCGAAGATGTTGCCGAACTTCTCGGCGGTGCGCACCTGCCTGCCCCCCATCCCCATGCAGCGCACCGGCGGGCCGCCCATCGCCCAGTTCACCGCGTCGAGGTTGTGCACATGCTGCTCGACCAGGTGGTCGCCGCTCAGCCAGGTGAAATACAGCCAGTTGCGGCACTGCCACTCCATGTCGGAGTACGCGTCCTTGCGGGCGTGGTCCCACAGCCCGCCCTGGTTCCAATAGCAACTCGCGCTGATCAGCTCGCCGATCTCGCCGTCATGGATCCGCTCCATCGCCTCGAGATAGCACGCCTCGTGGCGGCGTTGCGTGCCCGCGACGACGCTCAGGTGCTGCTCGTCGGCCTTGCGGCTGGCGGCGATCACCTTGCGGATCCCCGCCGGGTCCACCGCCACCGGCTTCTCCATGAACACGTTGGCCCCCGCATTGATCGCCGCCTCGAAGTGGATCGGGCGGAAGTGCGGCGGGGTCGCCAGGATGACATAATCCACCCCGCCGTCGCCCAGCAGCTTCTTGTACGCATCGAACCCGCTGTAGCGGCGCTCGGGCGCGACATCGACGCGCGAGCTGAAGCGGTCGTGCCCCGAGAGGTGCCCCAGCGAGCCCGAGAGGCGGTCCTCGAACAGGTCGGCCATCGCGACGATCCGCGTGCCGGCGTCGGCCTCCAGCGCGTTGACCGCGGCCCCCGTGCCCCGACCGCCGCAGCCGATCACGCCGACGCGCAGTGTGTCGTCGCCCCGACGCCGGGATGAGCTCGTGAGCGAGGCGGGCGAGATGGCGGCGGCCGCGCCGATCGCGGCGCCGGCCTTGACGAAGTGACGGCGGGTGAGTTCGTTCATCGTGCATTCCCCTGGGTCAGTTCGGTGCTCTGACCAGCGTATCAAGTCGCACGCCGGTCGGTCACCGTTGATCCGGATCTTCGGTGCTCTCGTTCTCTCCGGAGCCTTCAAGCGGCCCCTCGCACACCAGGCGGATTCCCACAAACCCGCAATCCGACAGCCACCATGTGCTCTTGGGGATCTGCGGATCGCTCTCCTGCCATGTGTGGTCCTGGCGGAGGACCTCGCCGAAGGCAAGGCCGTTGGCGTCCTGCTTCCACGAGCCACCGAGGGCGATGGGCTTGGGCTCGTCGGGATCCACAGCCCACTCGGCGACGTTGCCATGCATGTCGTACAGGCCCCAGGCGTTCGGCTGCTTCTGCCTGACGGGCTTGGTCGCGTGGGGCGCGTTGACGGCGAACCACGCGAACTCGTCCAGCATCGACCCGTCGTCGCCGAAGGCGTACGCCATCGTCGCGCCCGCCCTCGCGGCGTGCTCCCATTCCTCGGGCGTGGGCAGACGGTAACGCTTGCCCGTGAGCTCGCTGAGCCATTTACAAAACTCGATCGCCGCGAGGCGGCTGAGGCTGATGGCGGGATAGCCCGCGTGCCCGAACCCACGATCCGGCGGGATGTAGGGGCGGCTGGGCCTGCTCGCGCCGTCGGCCTCGCCGCCGACGGGCGCGTCGAGCTCGTACACCCAGACGTCGTACAGATCCCAAGTGACCTCTGTCTCGCTGAACCACAGCGCAGGAATCTCGACGGTCTTGGTCCCATCCTCGCCCGCGGCCTCGAGCGTGCCCGCCGGGATCGGCACCATCGTGAACTCGACAATGGTGCCCGGGATACGCTCGACGAACGCCTCGCCCGCCAGCGCTTTCGTGGCGGTCTGAGCCCGGAGAGCTGCGGTGAACCCCCCGATGACAATCGAAATGGCTAAAAGGTTCTGCACTCTTCTCACGCTCGCACTCCTCTCGCTCGCGCCGGTCCTGGCGGGATGCGGGTCGGCCGGCAAGGCCGAGCCCTCGCCGACCCTTCAACGCTTCGAGTTTAGATGGGTTGCGATGGGCGTGGGCGCGTCGATCGTGATGGAAGCGTCCGACGAGCGGACCGCGACCGCCGCGGCTCGCGCCGCCCAGCAGCGCGTCGAGCGGCTCGAAAGTGTGCTGAGCGATTATCGGATGGACAGCGAGGTCTCGCGCCTGCCCGAGCGGCTCGCATCATCGCATGTCGCCGAGATATCGCCGACACTCGCCCGCACGGCGGGCCTTTCCCGCGGTCTGCGCCATCGCACGGGCGGGGCCTTCGACGAACGCCTCGGCGAACTGACGAGGGCTTGGCGCGACGCTCGCCGAGCAGGCGAGCCGCCCGATACCGAACGCACCCGCGCCGCGTGGAAGCGCTCGCGCGTCGAGTACCAAGTCCGGGATCAACCGCAACCACCGACATTGACCGCCGAGGGACCGATCTGGTTCGACTTCGGCGGCATCGGCAAGGGCCTGGCCTGCGACGAAGCCGCAGCCGTCCTGCGCTCGCACGGTATCGAACGGTTCCTGATCGACCTCGGCGGCGACCTGCTCGCGGGCGACCCGCCGACCGGCAAACCGGGCTGGCGGATCGCGATCGACGCCCTCGAATATGCGCCGTTGTCTGTGGAGCTCTCGCACGCCGCCATCGCGACTTCGGGGGCGCGCTACCAGTCGCTCATCATCGACGGCGTCGAACACTCGCACATCCTCGACCCGCGAACGGGCGATCCCGTGACGACGCTCCGCGGCGTGACCGTCATTGCGAGCAACGGCGCGACCGCCGACGCCCTCGCCTCGGCGCTCAGCGTGCTCGGCGAATCCGGCGGATCGCTCATGCGCATCGAGTTCCTCGACGCGCACTGGCGCATCCTCGAACGCTCGTCCGACGGGTCGATCCGCGAGATCGCGTCCGAGCGGTTCCCGCGCTAACTCGCTTTGAATGTGCAGCCCGGGCGCGGATCCAGCGATGGCGCAGCACTCGACGGGGGATGCCGTGGCCTGAGCGAGTCTTCGAGCGAAGGCCACGCGGTTGCACCTTTGGCGTGGCCTTCGTCGCAAAGCCTCCTCAGACCACGGCACCGCCGGATCGATCGTTCCATGAGGATCAAGATCGCTCTAGCCGGCTCGTCGCGTAGTCGCGGCGCACCGCGGCAGATCGATCGAGATCGTCGTCCCCCGCCCCGGCGTGCTGTCGATCGCGACCGTCGCGCCGTGCTCGCGGGCGATATCACGGACGATCGCCAGCCCCAGCCCGAAGCCGCCCTCGCGCGACGAAAAATCGCGATCGAAGACCCGATCGAGCGTCGGGCGGTCCATACCGACGCCATTGTCGGTCACGTTGAGGCGGATGGTCGCCCCCTCGCCGGGCGTCTCGAGTGCCAGGCGGATCTCGCCAACGCCCTCGATCGCTTCGCGCGCGTTGAGCACGAGATTGATCAGCATCTGACGGAACCGCGTCGGGCTCAGACGCACAATCGCCTCGTCCACGTCGCCCGCCTCGAACGTCACCCGGATCGACGACGGCGTGATCCGTCCCAGCATTCCCATCATCTCCTCAATAAACGCACAAAGGTCGATCGTTGTGAGCGCCGGCGGCGAGCTGCGCGTGTACTCCAAGAGCGTCCCCACGATGTCGCCCGCCTGCTGGGCAGCCTGCTCGACGTTCGAAACCGCGTCGTGGGCCGGGTCGGTCAGCTCGATCAATCGCTGGGCCATCTCGGCCTGCCCCTGGATCACCGTCAGCAGGTTGTTGTAATCATGCGCGACGCCCTCGGCGAGCCTGCCGAGCGTCTCCAGACGCTGGCCCTCGTGGCGACGCAACGCCTCGATCGTGCGAGCCGCGATGTCGGCGAGCAGCTCCAGCGGCTCCAGATCCGCCTGGGCCGGGCGCGATCCCGCGCGAGGCTCGGCGAGCATGACGCGACCCAGCTTGGCCCCGAGCACCCCGAGAATCGAAACCTCGACCAGGTCGCCGTCTTGCCAGCGGGCCGATTGATTGTCCGTCGCGATCACTCGGCTTCGTTCGAGGCCCGAGTGGTTTGTGGCATCGTCCTGTCGATCAAGACCCGTGCCCCGCGCGCCGGCGGGCTCGGCACCCACCGTCGCCTCGCCGACAACGCGATCGTCATCGAGCAACGCTATATGCACCGCGCCCCAACCGAGCGACGACGCGCCCTGGGCGACACGCTCGATCACCTCGCGCTCGCTCGCGGCACGGACGACGCCGAGGGCCGCTTGCAGCAGGGCGTCATGGGTCTGCGGGTTATGCGCACGTTCAGCCAACATCCGGTCCTCGTCCGCGCACAGCTCGCGCGAAAGCCTGGGGCATCTGGGATGTCGGCGAGATCGCGGGCCGACTTGCGGGCGACCCGGTACGATCGCTCCGAGAGCTCGCATGCCCTCGGGAGGGACACCAATGAGAAAGCTGATCCTGGCCTCGATCGCCTCGCTCACCGCACTCGCCAGCGCCCAGCAAGCCGGCCCAGGCTGGGTCGAGCTGTTCAACGGGGATAACCTGGAAGGATGGACAGCCTCGGGAGACCTGGCAGCCTGGGGCGTCGAGGGTGGCGAACTGGTTATCCAGAACCCCGGCCAAGGCTGGTGGTTGCGCACCGACAAAACCTACCGCGACTTCGAGCTCGTCCTCGATTTCAACGTCTCCGAGGGCGCGAACTCCGGGCTCGGTCTGCGCGGCTCGGCCCACGGCGACCCCGCCTTCACCGGCCTCGAACTCCAGATCTACGACAACTTCGGCGATGAGCCCGATGTCAACACTTGCGGCGCGATCTACAACGCCATCGCCCCGGCGACCAACGCCGTGCGTCCCGCGGGCGAGTGGAACAGCTATCGCGTCCGCCTCGTCGGCGACACGCTCGACGTCTGGCTCAACGGCGAGCACATCCAGCGCGGCCAGAAGCTCGACGATCGCGGTTTCTTCCGCAGCCGCGATCAGAAACTGCCGCTGCGCGATCGCTATTCCACCGGCTACATCAGCCTCCAGGATCACGGCCAGGAGGTCCGCTATCGCAACATCCGCATCAAAGACCTCTCGCCCGACCCGGACGCCGGCGGATATCGCCCGCTCTTCGACGGCAAGACGACCGACGGCTGGTTCGCTCGTGGCGGCGGGACGTGGACCATCGGCCAGCGCGACCTCGAGGGCGGCGCGGTCATCGGACGCGACGGGCCGGGGCACCTGTTCAGCGACAAGACGTTCGGCGACTTCGAGCTGCGCGCGTTCGCGAAGGTCAACACCCGCGGCAACAGCGGGCTGTACTTCCGGACGGTCCCGAACGCGGACAACCCCGACTCATGGCCGACTGGCTACGAGGCACAGGTCGACCAGCACGACCCGAAGAACTTTACGGGCTGCGTTTATGACCGGGCGTGGCCGGAGAACGCCGACGGACCGATCACGCGCGACGACGCGTGGTTCGACTATCGGATCCGGGCGGTGGGCGATCGCGTGCAGACCTGGATCAACGGCGTGCCGATGGTGGATGCGCGTCTCTCAGACTTCGATGAAGGGCACTTCGCGCTCCAGACACACCACCGGGGCAATGAGATCATGTATCGCGACGTGCGGGTGCGAGTGATCGATTAGCAGCGCGGTGGACGGGTCGTCCTGTGGGTGCCGTGGTCTGAGCGAGTCTTCGAGCGAAGGCCACGCGGCTTTCGGAGGCCCATGCGCGAGCTTGGGCTCGTTTGCCGTTCGAAGCATCAAGAACTTACGGACGTGGGTCGGAGTTCAGGCCGCGAGCCATTTGCGTCGTTTGTCACGAGTGCTTCGCGGCAGAATGCTTGCGCGCGTGTCGAGCGTCGTGCCACCAACCGCTGCTTTGAGCGGTTGGTGTTTTTTGGCGCTCTCCCAGAAGCACCAGCCGTGCAAAGCCACGGCTGGTGGCACGTCGCTCGGTCATCCGCATCTGTTCGAGTTCTCCGCCAGTTGACGCAAAGCGCTCGCGGGCTTGGACTCATTTGCTGTTCGAGTTGTCAAGGGGTCGCGGACGTGGGTCAGAGCCCAGGCTCGCGCCAGGGCCTCTCTTGGCGACCGGCTGGAAGCCGGTGCCACCGCTCGAAGTCAGGCCACGGCGCCGGCGGACTACGCGTCTGGCGACGCGCCCTCAGCGACCGTCTTGAGCTCCTGCATGTCCCTTTGGAACAGCTTCGCGCAGGTCTTCATCATCATCCTGGCGGTCGCCGCGTACATGATCTTCGCGAAGAACGTCTGCGGCGTCGCGTCGAAGCTCACGTCCACGCGCGTCCCGCCGTTCTCATCGCTGAACAGGAACGTCGTCATGTAGTGCGCCCCGCACGACTCGGCCTCGACGCAGTAGCTCTCGTTCGGCACGAAGCCCGTGAACCACATCTCCTCGGTGTGCTCCTTGCCCATCATTTTGCGGGTCTCGCGGAAGCGCGTCCCCTCGCCGACGGGCCCCTCGGTGAGCACCTCGTTGCGGATGATCCCGCTGATGCGGTCGCTCAAGTTGTGGACGTCGGTGAACAGCGCGAACACGCGGTCGCGCGGCGCGTCAATCGAAACTCCCGTCTGCACACTCGCCATGTCACTTTCCTTCCGTTGGGTGCCGTGGTCTGAGGCGGCTCTGCGACGACGGCCACGCGGTTGCACGTCCCGCGTGGCCTTCGCTCGAAGACTCGCTCAGGCCACGGCACCTCAATCCTACACGATTCGCATCAGGCTCCCGCGCTCCAAACTGCAAGCTTCTGCCTCCAGAATCCGCGTCACCGCCACGGCGTCGTTCATCGTCGCGTCCAGTGCCCCGCCGATGCGGACTCGCTCGATAAGGTGCTCAATCTCCAGGTCCCACCCATTGGCCTCGGGCAGCTCGATCGCCCGCGTGCCGGTCTCGTCGTGAACCAGCAACTCGGGTTCACGACCGAGATCGAAGTCCGCCGTCGCCCGTTCAAAGTTGACGGTGTACCGCATGCGGTACCCGAACGCCGGCTGCTGCTTCCAGCTGCCCTCTGCGATGATCGGTCCGGGGGCATCATCGAACAGGTAGGTCGTCGCGAGCTGCATCCGATTGCCGGTGGTCAGCACGGCGCTGGGCATCCCCAGGCACCAGTACACGAAGTCTGAGTCGTGGATGTGCAGGTCGAACAGCGCTCCGCCGGAACGAGCGGCGTCGTTATAGAAACCCGGTGCCCAATCCGGCACGCTGCCCAGGCGCGTCAGCGACATCGAACGCAGCGGGCCGAACCCGCCATCGTCGATCCGCTCCTTAATCCACCGCCACGCTGGCCAGAACCGGATACACATCGCCGGCATGCAAAGCGTCTCGGCATCGCCGGCGGCCTGCGCCAATCGCTCGACATCCGCGAGCATGATCGCCACCGGCTTCTCGATCAGCACATGCTTGCCCGATTCCAGCGCCCGGATCGCCAGATCGACATGCGTGTCCGTCGGCGTGCAGATCGAGACGAGCTCGATTTCCCTTTGTTCAAGCAGTGCCGAAGCGTTCTCAAAGCCCCGCACCTCGCGAGGGTCGAACAGCACGTCGCTCCCGCCCGCGTCGATGTTCCCCGCAGTCGCGACCTTGCCCGCCCGCCGGTCCGGATCCTGATCCGCGACGCCCACGAGTCGGCACCGCCCGCCCAGACGCTGATACGCCTTGACATGCGTCTGGCCCATGAATCCCAGGCCCACGACCCCGACGCCTATCGGCCGATCGCTCACGAGGCGCTCCCGGCGAGCGCCAGGCGGCTTCGCACGATGTCGTGCGCTGCGCGCACATCCGCGACTCTCTTGTCTCCGCCCTCGCGCTCGATGACCACGCCCACGTCCGGGCGATGGTCGCCCAAGAGCGTGCAGAACGCGTCCCAATCGACCTCGCCCTTCCCGGCCGGCGTCTCCTCGCCCCAGGTGCCCGGGGTCTTCGTCCATCGCGCGTCCTTGATGTGGATCTGTTTCACATGGGCCATGAGCGAGCGCAGGGCCTCAATGGGATCGCCCGTGCCGTAGAGGATCATGTTCGCGGGATCGAAGTTGACGCCGAGGTCGTGTCCGCCCAGTTCCTTGAGCACGCCGAGCATGGTGTCGGCGGACTCCTGCCCGGTCTCGAACGCGACGGCGAGGCCCCGCGAGCGGAACGCATCCACGATCTGCGACGTGCGACCCATGATCTTGGCTCGCTCCGGATCGTTCGGGTCGTGGGGGATAACCCCGGCGTGGAAGGTGACGAGGGAGAGACCGAGAGCCTCGGCGATCTCGGCATTCTGGCGAGCCCCGGCGAGATTGGCCTCCCACGTCTCATCGGGCCGCACCCCGCCGGTGCGACTGATCGCGTCCAGCGTCGAGTAATCCTCGTCTGCCATCATCATCATGCCCGAGAGGATGTCGATGCCGTCGAGCGCTCGGCGGGTGTCGTCGAGCGACCAGGAGCCGTCGCGGATGGGGTCGAGGGCGAGTTGGACGGCGGACATGCCGCAGGCGCGGACCTTGGCGGCGAGGTCGGCGGGGCCGGCGGGCTGGAGCGACCACGAGCAGACACCGATCGGATGGGCCATGGGCGAAATCCCCCTTTGCGGCTGAACGTGTGCGACAACGGTATCGTGTGGGGGCGAGTTGCGGCGTCGTGGCTTGCTCAGTCGGCGAAAGTCACTACTCTGACGGGTTGGGGTCTGACGGGTTGGGGCTGACAGGTTGGCCGGGGCCGTACGCGGAGTCGGGAGCGACCAACAAGAAGCGGTCGTGCCTGCGGCGCGTGCGTAGAAAGCAGCAAAGGGGATGTCGATGAGCGAAATCGAAGGACACGAGTCGATCGGGCAGAGCCGGCGGGCGTTTCTTGCCCAGACCGCCGCGGCTGCCGGGGCGGGGGCCGTGCTGGTGAGCGCCGCGGGTGCGAGCCGACCGAGGATGATGGCGCGGGGCAAGCCGGGGACGCCCCTGGGAAAGAATGAGCCGATCCGCATCGGCGTGATCGGCACGGGCGGCATGGGGCGCGGGCATTGCGACTCGGTCACGCACCTGGCCAAGGAAGGGCGCGAGGACGTGCAGATCGTCGCGGTCTGTGACGTGTGCGAGTCGCACCGCAACCAGGCGGCGGAGATCATCACGG
Source organism: Phycisphaerales bacterium (assembly GCA_029260315.1). Taxonomy (GTDB): domain Bacteria; phylum Planctomycetota; class Phycisphaerae; order Phycisphaerales; family UBA1924; genus S146-42. Next base: position 40,390 of record JAJDDM010000114.1, read on the forward strand.
GCAACCAGGGCTCGACGCCGGATATTTATGCCAAGCACGAGGATCTGGTCGCGCGCGACGACATCCACGGCGTCTTGATCGCCAGTCCCGAGCACTGGCACGCCAAGCACGCGATCGATGCGATCCACAACGGCAAGGATGTCTACTGCGAGAAGCCGATGACGCTCCGCCTGAACCAGACGATGGAGCTGCGCGAGGTCGTGAAGGCGAATCCGGATCGGATGTTCCAGGTCGGCACGCAGAAGATGCAGTTGCCGAAGTATCACGAGGCCAGGAAGATGATCGACGACGGGCTGATCGGCAAGCCCGTGTGGAGCCAGACGAGCTACTGCCGCAACTCGCCCGACGGGGAGTGGAACTACTACGCGATCGACCCGAACTGGAAGCCGGGCGTGAACCTGGACTGGAAGCGCTGGCTGGGGCATCTGGGGCCGCGGGAGTGGGATCCGAAGGTGTACATCCGCTGGCGCCGGTACCGCGATTTCTCGACGGGGATCATCGGGGACTTGCTGGTCCACGAGATCACGCCGCTGCTGCTCAGCATGGGCGATCACATCGGCTGGCCGACGCGCGTGGTCGCGTGCGGCGGGCGCTACATCGACATGGACATGGAGAACCACGACCAGGTGAACCTGACGATCGAGTTTGAGAAGGGCCACACGATGATCGTGGCGGGCTCGACGAACAACGCGGTCGGCCTGGAGAACATGATCCACGGCAACAAGGGCAATATCTATCTGAACAGCCGGCACTGCGTGATGCGCCCCGAGCAGGCGTACGCCGACGAGATCGATCCGGAGACGGTCGAGTGCCCGGACATCGGCAACGACCAGGACGTGCATCGTCTGGGCTGGCTGAACTCGATCCGGACGCGCGAGGCGCCCTTGAGCGGCGTCGAGCTGGCGACGAAGGTCATGGTGATCGTGGACCTGGCGACCCGCTCGATGTGGGACAACCACGCGTACGGGTTCGATCCCGAGACGATGCGCGTCACGAAGATCTGATGGTCCTGTTGGACTTAAGCGAAGCGAACTCGGCGCGGACCTCTCCGGAAGGGGAGGTCCGCGTTTTCAACGCGCGCGATCCGGGCGTGGTGCGCCTGGCGGTGCAGGCGATGGGCACGCGCTTTGAGTTGGTGCTGGGAGGCGGGGAGGAGCCCGAGCTGCGGGCCGCGGCGGAGGAAGCGATCGAGGAGATTCTTCGATTGCACAAGCGTCTGAGCGCGTTCGAGCGTTCGAGCGAGCTGTCGCGGGTGCATCGCGAGGGAGCTGTTGGGTGGACGCCGATCAGCCGGGAGCTCTGCGATGTGCTCGGGGTATGTGTGAAGGCGCATGAACTGAGCGGCGGGGCGTTCGATCCGACGATCGGGCCGCTGATGGAGGCGTGGGGGTTTCGGGGTTCGGCTCCGGACCCCGTCGCGGCGGCGGCCTGCCGCGAGTGGGTCGGCATGGACAAGATCGAGCTGGATGTCAGTGGTGGCAGGGTGCGGCTCTCGGATTCGCGCGTGCGA
>JAJDDM010000115.1 GCA_029260315.1 Phycisphaerales bacterium
AACGATGCATCGGCTGGCTCAAGGAATGCCGGCGTCTGGCCACTCGATACGAGAAGCTCGCCACCCACTACCTGGCCATCGTGAAGCTCGCCATGATCCAACGCTGCCTGAGACTTCTGGAGCCGTCAAACAAAGCCTAGCCATGCGTGGTATCGCAAGCGGGCTTCGGCTTCCTCGACCATACCGAAGCGGCGCTTTCTCGGTGTGCCGGTGTTTGGATCACGGTAGGAAACATGCCAGCCGGTGCCCCGGTTCTCTGTGTAGCTGAGCTTCGGTGTTCGTTGGCGACGCTGAGCCATGCCAGTACTCCAGGCGTATGCTTCGGTGGATTCGATTGGCTTATTGTAGTGCAACCCGAGCCAAAAATGTAGTGCAAAACCCCCCTGGGGCGGTAACTCAACTGGTAGAGTGCCAGCTTTGCAAGCTGGAAGTTGGCGGTTCGAGTCCGCTCCGCTCCATTGACAACGTGTCGCTTACGACAACGCAAATGGCGGTTGGAGAACGTGCTTCCATCAATTCTGACCGTTTGATCACCCGCGCACTCTCACCCTCGACCGAGCCCTCACTACTCGTCCTCACCAGAAAAATCGAACCACACGCAGTATCCCGCTCGCCAGATCGGATACTCCACCTCACAGCGATAGCCCACGAACTGCTCGGGATCCCACCCAATGCGATCGAAGAGCGATCTCGTGAGCTCGCCTTGGCGCGCGTACGCCGTGCTCGCCGAGTGTTCTGCGCCCGAACCCAGCACCTGCAGCGTCGGCTGGTCGGGGAACTTCGTCGCCCAGTCCTGCGGGTCGAAGTTGTGCAGATCGTTCATGTGGACGCCCGCCGAGGGGATGCACCGCCTCGCCAGCGAGCGGTGCAAGTACACGTCGGCGAGCAGCCGCCGAGCCGGATAGTTCACGGTCATCCAGATCGCGTGCAGCGGATCATCGGCCGACGGCAGGTCGATCGGCGTGGCGTTCATCCGCGCCGTCACGATGTCCGCCGCCCGCCCCCGCTCGTCGCCCTCGTGGTCCTCGTGGTCCACGATCTGCGTCAGCCCGCTCCCCGGATGGCGCGACGTGACCCGCGGCAGGGGCCTCGTGCAGAACTCCTCGAACAACGCCAGCGGCGTCGATCCCTCCGCGGGGCTGCCGTCCAGCGACAACGCCGAGCCGCTCTCGCCCGCCTTGGGCTGCAACCGCCCCGAGCCGGTCGTGAGCGGGATCGCCGACCCGTGCGCCCGGTGCCCGACGAAGCCAGTCACGTTGACCCGATCCATGCGTTCCCCGTCCGCTGTCGGCGCATACAGGCTCACAAAGACACCGACCTCGGACCACCGCCCGACGAGCCTCGCGGCACTCTCAAAGAGCGTCGCACGCACGTCGCCGTCAGAGGCCATCGCTCGCCGATCGCCCTGCTCGTCGAGGCGAGCGAGCAATCGGGTCTGACTGCCGCCCAGCTCCCGCACAAGGTGGACATACTCCTCGCTCGCCGCGGCGAGGCTCGCCTGCGAACCGCTGGAGATGTGTGGTCCCACCGAATCGACGAACTGCCTGAGCCCCGCTGGCCCGGGCGCCTTGCCGAGCACCTCGAGACCATCGCGCAAGCGCCCAGCCTGGACGATGCGCTGGCAAGTCGCGCGATCCATACGCAGAAATCGCGAGAGCCCGCTCCCGCCCCGAGCCGACTCGGGCAGCTCGCGCAACGTCCGGGCGATCTCCGAGCCGAGCCTCTCGCCGAGGCGGCAGGCCCGCAGGCGCTCCTGCGCATTGAGATTCGGCACGGTTGGCGTCGAGAGATTCTGGATTCGTCGCTCCGCAATCGCGAACCCCCCGGAAACTCCGGAGGAGATCTCATCGCCAAGATCGTAGCTATTTGACATTAGGCCTTGACCTCCGCTTGCGACGCGTGGTAGATTACTCTCAGACCTGATCTGAGATCATATCACCAGGGACCGATCGACTCAAGGAGATTCAAAAATGCGTCATTGCACACTTGCACTGATCGCCGCGTGCGGCACGAACGGCCTCGCCGACACTCTCAATGTGCCGAGCGATTTCCCAACCATCCAGGCAGCCCTCGACGCCGCCAGCGACGGCGACGAGGTCGTGCTCGCCCCAGGCATGTACAGCGAGTCCCTGGACTTGCTGGGCAAGCGCCTCACCCTGCGGAGCTCGGCGGGCCCAGCGGAGACCACCCTCGACGGCGCCGGCCTGGGCGACTCGATCCTGCGTGCTGTCAGCGGCGAGACGCTGGACACCGTCGTACGAGGCCTGACCTTCACCAACGGCGAGGGCGGGGACAACCCCAACTGCACCACGAGCACCGCCGCCGGGGGCGCTGCCTACATCCGCGACAGCGAGCTCTCCTTTGAGGACTGCGACTTCGTGCGTAACGGATTCGATCTCGCACTCGCCGCGGGCGGTGCGATCTGCGTTATGCAGGGCGGTGTCCGCCTCAGCGGCTGCTCATTCGTCGAGAACGGCGGCTTCGTCAGCGATCCCGACGACGCCGTCGCGTTCGGCGCCGCGGTCTACTTCTGCAATCGCTCGTTCGTTGGCACATTCGAGGTCGACGACTGCCAGTTCATCGACAACGGCCCGGCATCTCACGGCGGGGGCATCTGGATCGTTAAGGTCGGCGATATCACCATCACCGACAGCATCTTCGTCAACAACGGCGCATCTTTCGGCGGCGGCATCAATGTCTCCTCGGACCGCAATGAGAACGGTCTGCCCGCGACCATCCGCATCGAGCGATGCGATTTCATCGAGAACTTCGGCGGTTTCGCGGGCGGCCTGTTCGCCAGCATCGCGATCGACATCGGCCTGCCGCCGCCGGACCCGCAGATGATTATCAGCGACTGCGTGTTTCAGGGAAACACCGCCGACGGCTGCTGCAACACAGGCATCTACTGGACCGAGTGCTATCAGGACGGCTCGACAAACGGCAGGTTCTTCGGCGGCGCGGCCGACATCCGCACGCTCTACGGCGGACGCATCGAGATCAACAACTGCCTGGTCACCGACAACGACGCCACACTCGCCGGCGGCTTCCATCTCGCGACCTGCGGCGGCGGCGAGATCCTCCTCAACAACGCCACGTTCGCCGACAACGCCACCAGCGGCCTGCACGTCCGCGAGGGTTTCGCGCCCTCGTTCCAGACCGACGGCAGCGTCGCCATCGCCAACACCATCTCGACGACCAACGGCGACTCACTCGCCGACAACCTCATCACCGAGATCGACGATGACCCGCAGATCGCGTTCGAGACCCGCTACAGCCTGGTGGAGGGTGGTTTCCCCGGCGACGGCAACATCGACACCGATCCCGTCTTCGTCGACCCGCTCGGCGGCGATTACCGCCTCGACACCGGATCGCCGGCGATCGACGCCGCTGACAACGCCGCCGTGCCCGACGACATCGAGACCGACCTCGCCGGCGAGGCCCGTTTCGTCGACGACCCCGACACCGCCGACACCGGCGTCGGCCCCGCACCCATCGTCGACATGGGCGCGTATGAGTTCCAGCTCGCCGACTGCCCGGCGGATCTCGATGGAGATGGCGACGCCGATGCTGACGACTTCTTCACCTATCTCGATCTCTTCGCCGCCGGCGACGATCGCGCCGACATCGACGGCGACGGCGACCTCGACGCCGAGGATTTCTTTGGATACCTGGATCTTTTCACCCGGCTTTGCTGATGAGGGGGTTTCGATCCGGGGACGCGCTGATACGCTCCTGAGATGGGGCCAACGACGCCGAATTGACACGGCGTTCGGCCCATCTCAGGAGGCGTCCCGATGGATATGAGCTGCTGGCGTGGTCTCGCGTGGATCGGGACGATCGGGATACTGACGACCACCGCGCACGCCGCGCCGGCCCCGGCGCACACCATCGAGCCGGTCGCCTCGGCGCGCATCGAGCCCCTCCAACCGATCGCGGGGCTCACCAGGGTCCGCCTCGACACCGACCAGTTGGCCCGCCAACGCGAGCAGGGCTCGCCATTTCTCATCGAGGGACTCGACCTGCCTTCACGCGGCCCGGTCACGCTCCAACTCGAGCCCTATCGGGTGCTCGCGCCCGACGCGAGGATCGTCGTCGGCACCGAGCAAGGCGACGTGCCGATCGAAGTGGATCCCGCCCAGTACTTCTTCTTCCGCGGGCACGTCGTGGGCGAGGCGGGCTCGCATGTGTCACTCGCGATCGGCCCGCGCTTGAGCGCCGGGCGCATCGAGCTCGGCCCGGGCCGGCCCGCGTACGCGCTCGGCTCCATCCTGCCCCAAGGCGAACGCCTGGATTCCAACGAGCTCGCGATCTTCCAGACCAGCGGCTCTGCCGGGCATCCGATAGCGTGCGAGACCGTCGGCGGCTCGGATCTCGCCCCCGCCGGCCCGCCGCCGATGCCTGGCATGCGCCAGGGCGAGCTCGCCGTCGACACCGACCACGAACTCTTCGTCATGTTCGGATCATCCGAGCAGGACACGATCGACTACGTCATCCAGCTCTACGCCGCGATCAGCGCCACCACCATGCGCGATGTCCGCGTGCGCCTGGATATCGTCTTCCTGCGCATCTGGACCACGCCGAACGACCCCTACGGCGATTTCGCCAACTTCCCGCAGATCCCCCCCGAAATAGAGTTCGATCTCGCCCAACTCTTCTCGGGCGTCCGCGTCGGCTCCGGCGCCGTCGGACAGCTCTGCAACAGAAGCTCCTACGTCGCCTACGCCCTCGGCTTCTTCACCGACACGACGACGCCAAACGTCAACAACCAGGACATCGTGATCTGCGCCCACGAGCTCGGCCACTGCCTCGGAGCCGTACACACACACAGCATCGGCATCGACAACTGCGACAACCCGCAGACGCCGACCAGGCGGGGCTCGTTCATGGGCTATTGCTACTACTTCAGCGGCGGATACGCCAACACCGACCTGCGATACCGCACCGAGTCCCAGGCGCGCATCAGATCCTGCCTCAACAGACAGATCAACCTCGAACGCTTCGTCTTCGATTGCAACCAGAACGGCGCCGACGACGCCGAGGACATCGCCGATGGGATCAGCAACGACGACAACGCCAACGGCATCCCCGACGAGTGCGAGGACTGCAACGCCAACGGCACGCTCGACGACGAGGATATCGCCAGCGGCGTCAGCGACGACGTGAACGGCAACGGCGTCCCCGATGAGTGCGAGCCGGACTGCAACGCCAACGGTGTGCCCGATGAGCTCGACATCCGCTCGGGATTCAGCGAAGACCTCTACGCCAACGGCGTTCCCGACGAGTGCGAGGCCGACTGCAACGCCAACGGCGTGCTCGATTACCACGAGATCCAGCTCGACATGACCCTCGACATCGACCGCGACGCCGTGCTCGATGCCTGCGAGGACTGCGACGCCGACGGGATCTCCGACATCGACGAGCTCGACGGCGCGAACACCCTCTGGGCCATCAGCGCCGCCGACGGCCTGATCCGCCAGTACCACCCCGTCACCGGCGTGCTCATGCGCAGCGGCGACGGGGGCCTGCTGAGCGACCCCCAGGATGTCCTGATCGCACCCGATTCGCGGATCCTCGTCTCCGACGCCGGCGCGGACGATCGCGTCGTCGAGTTCGATCGCCACGGCGGCTTCGTGCGCGTTCTTGTCGCTTCAGGCGATGCCGGCCTCGACGACCCCGGCGCGATGCTCCTGCGCGACGACGGCACGCTGCTCATCGCCGGGCGCGCGTCGGACAACGTGCTCGCGTTCGACATCGAGACCGGCGCGTTCATCCGCGAGTTCGTCGCAGCCGGCGACGGCGGGCTTCTCTCGCCCTACGGCCTCACGCTCGCCCCCAACCGGAACCTGCTCGTCGGCACCGGCGACGACCGAGTCCTCGAGTTCGATGGCAGCACCGGCACGTTCATGAGAGAGCTCGTCACCCCGGGCGACGGCGGCCTCCTCGGCGCCCGCGACCTCGCCGTCCTCGACGACGGACGCCTGCTCGTCGCCAGCGAGGGACGCGGCGCGATCTTCGCCTACGACAGCGACACCGGTAACGCCCTCGGCCAGTTCAACTACGGCTCGTTCGAGAACGGCCTCGCCGGCGCGTGGGGACTCGAGATCCAGAACGGCGTCGTCTATTCCAGCGCGTCCCTGCGCCAGGAGTTCCACCTCACCGACCCGCGCATCATGACCTTCGATCCCGCCAACGGCTACTCGATCCGCGCCTTCGCTCAGCGCCCGGATTCCGAGCTCCGCCTGCCCCGCGGCCTTGATTTCATGCCTGATCAGCGGGATTGCAACCGCAACCTCATCCCCGACACCTGCGACATCGCCGACGGGCGCAGCACCGACGACAACGACAACGGCATCCCCGACGAGTGCGAGGACCTCTGCCCGGCAGATCTCGACGGCGACGGTGACGCCGACGCCGACGATTTCTTCATGTACCTCGACCTCTTCGCCGCCGGCGACGACCGCGCCGATATCGACGGCGACGGCGACCTCGACGCCAAGGACTTCTTCGCCTACCTCGGCCTGTTCACCGAGCCCTGCTGAGTACCGTCATCGCCCAAGACGCAAATGAAAAAAGCGACGGCATCGTGAACGATCCGTCGCCTCTTACTTTCTCAGAACCAAACCCGATCTCAACTCAGATCCGACTGCCCTTGCAGGCTTCTTCTCTGTGCCTCTGTGGTGAAGCTTCCCTCACGCCACCTGCAACATCGCCGCGACCCGCGCGACAATGTCATCTGCGCTCAATCCGCACATCTTGACGACCTCCTCGGGCGTCCTCGCGCTCTTGGGAATCCGCCGCACATGCATCTGCTCGAGCGTGAACCCATCGCCGGACTCCACCAGAGCGTCGGCGATCGCGCTGCCGATCCCCCCGCCGAAGTTGTCCTCAATGCTGATGACATAGCCGCCGTTGGCGCCCACGATATCCATCAGCTTGTCCTTGTCGAACGGCAGCGAGTACAGGTCGATCAGCGTCGCGCTGATTCCCATCTCGTCGAGCCGGTCCACCGCCTTGTTCGCCTCGTGCACCAGGAACCCCGCGGCACACAGCACGATATCCCGCCCCTCGTTGAGCACCTCGAACCCGCCCAGGTTGAACAACTGGTGCTCGGTATACAGGAACTCGGTCTCCGGGCGGAGCGTCCGCATGTAGCACATCCCCTCGTAGTCGGCCATCACCTGCGTCAGGGCGTAGGCCGCGAACGCGTCGGCGGGCTGGAGGATGTAGCACCCCGGGTTGCCCCGATGGTCCTTGACCGTGCTCAGCGAGCGGAACCAGCTCACATCGGGCAGCGACATCTGGCTCGGCCCGTCCGCCGCGAGGCTGATCCCCGCGTGGCTGCCCACGATCTTGAGGTTCGCCCCCGAGTACATCGCCATCTCGATCTGGTCATACGCACGGGTCACGAACTTGGCGAATGTCGAGCAGAACGGGATCCGCTGGGCGGCGCTGAACCCCACGCCCATCGACATCATGTTCTGCTCGCCGATCTTGCACTCAAAGAACCGATCCGCCAGGTCGCCCTGCTTGGAGAAGGTCTCCGAGAACGTCGAGTTGCTCACGTCGGCGTCCAGCACGACGACCCGCTCGCTCGCCTCGCCCAGGGCCCGCAGCGCCAGCCCGTAGGCCTTGCGCGTCGCCAGGCGACCGGTCGCCAGCAGGCTCTCCATGTCGAGTTGCCGCATCAGGGCGCTCAGCGACGGGATGTCACCGATATTCATCTCGCGGGCCGGGGCGTCCATCGGCGGCTGGATCGTGAACGCGTCGGTCGAGGCCAAACTGCTCGTCAGCTCCACCCGCCGATCGTCCAACTCCTCCGTCGCCTTGCGCAGCGCATCGCCCGTCGGCGGCTTGCCGTGCCAGCCCCCGCCCTGGATCGAGGGTGCTCCCCATCCCTTGACGGTCTTGGCGACCACCGCCATGGGCTTGGCGCTCTCATCCCCGGAGATATCCGCGAACGCATCGAACGCCTGCTTGATCTGCGCCGGGTCGTGCCCGTCGATCACCCGCACGTCAAACCCGCTCGCCTCGAGCTTGGAGTTCAGGCGATCCGGCGACTGCTGGTCGCTCACGCGGTCGGCCTGCCCGTACCCGTTGCAGTTGAAGATCGCCAGCACGTTGTTGAGCTTGCGATCGATGATGTAGTCCAGCGCCTCGGTCACCTGCCCCTCGCGCGCCTCGCCGTCGCCGATGATGCAGAAGATCCGCTTGTCGAACGCATCGAGTCGCGCCGCCTCGCCCAGCCCCGCCGCCACGCTCAGGCCCTGTCCCAGCGAGCCTGTCGCGGCGTCAAAGTATGGAAACCCGACCTCGGGGTTCGGATGTCCGTCCAGCACCGAGTCCGCCTGCCGCAATGACATCAACGCCTCGACCGAGAGCCGCTCGCGGTTCTCGGGATCTGTGCCGACCATCACGCCCAGCTTCGCCGCCGCGGCGTACACCGCCGGCACCGCGTGCCCCTCGCTCAGCACCAATCGGTCGCTCGTCGGATAGTCCGGGTAGTCCGGGCTCCAGCGCATGTTGTGGAACATGAGCACGGTGACCATGTGCGAGATGCTCATGGCGCTGGTGGGGTGCCCGCTGCCCGCCTCGGCACACATCTCCAGCGACAGCCGCCCCAACTCGATCGCCTGAGCATGAACCGCGGCTTCGAATGACATGGGTAGCCTTCCTTTCCAGAGCCGGCATCGCCGGGGGAGACCAGGGGTGATCGCCGGCGCCCGCCGACGTGAGGTGAAGTGGAGTATTCGCCCTGCTCGGACCGTTGACAAGAGCCGGATGGGCCTCCGAGCCAATTGGAACGCTATTTGCTTGTCAATTCATCAAATCTGGCAGCCCAGGCTCCTTCTCGCCCACGACAGGCCGACGCAACCGCCCGACCCCGGTACACTCTCTCCCGATCCGCGGGCCGTCGGTCCGCCCTCACGGAAGAGAACCATGAAGCTTCTATGTGACCGAACCGCCCTGCTCGACGCGATCAACACCGTCTCCGGCGTCGTCGCCCAGAGAACGCCCAAACAGCAGCTCACCTGCGTCCATCTCCAGGCGCAGAGCGAGGGCGAGCTTGTGCTCTCGGGCACCGACGCCGAAATCTCCCTCCGCCTGCGACTCGATCGCGTCGAGGTCCAGGAGCCCGGCGAGGCCCTCGTCCCCGCCGACAAGCTCCGCCAGATCGTCTCCGCGGAAGACGGCGACGCGACGCTTACCCTCGAGAGCGACGCCGACACCCTGCTCATCAAGGGCGCGGACGCCCAGTTCAAGGTCATCGGCCCGCCTGCGGGCGAGTTCCCCACGATTCCGGATGAGTCCGCCGCCAACGGCGCAAAGGACGCCTTCGAGCAGCCCCTCGGCTCGCTCGAACGCCTCATCTCCCGGACCATCTTCGCCAAGGCCCGCGACAACTCCCGCTACGCGATCAACGGCGTGCTCCTGCGCCGTCAGGGCAAGAAGCTCGAGTTCGTCGCCACCGACGGACGCCGCCTCGCCGTCGCGCGGGCCACCCTGCCCAAGGCCGACAAGGACGACCCCACCACCGCCTGCATCGTCCCGCCCAAGGCCCTCTCGACGCTTCAGAAGCTCGCCGACGATCCGGACGAGCTTGTCCGCATCGCGATCACCGACAACCAGATCGTCTTCATCCTCGGCGGCGACTCCCCCCGCGCCGTCCTCGCCAGCAACCTCGTCGAGGGCACCTTCCCGCCCTACGAGGACGTCATCCCCAAGGACCAGGACAAGATTGTCGTCCTCGACCGCGACGTCCTGAGCAGCGCCGTCCGAAGGGCCGCCCTGCTCACCAGCGAGGAGACCCGCGGGGTCAAGCTGAGTTTCAATCCCGGCGAGAAGCAGCTCACGATCGAGAGCCGCGCCCCCGAGATGGGCGAGGCAAAGATCACGATCGACGTCGCCGAGTACAAGGGCGACGCGATCGAGATCGGCTTCAACCCCACGTTCATCCTCGACGCCCTGAAGATCCTGGAGCAGACCCGCGTGACGCTCGAGCTCAAGGGCCCGAACATGCCGGGGCTGTTCAAGGACGACGACGGGTTTCTCTACGTCGTGATGCCCGTGAATCTCCAGTAACACACCGTTCGCCCACATCCGCCGCCCCGCCCGGCACAAGCCCGGCGTCCCGAGGCCCAAGTTTGTGATTACTGACTTGGTGCGATATCGTCCGCGTCTTGTGACCCGCTCAATCCGCCCACCCCGACGCCGCACACGCACCCCCCTGCTGGCGCTCGCGCCGTTGGCCATCGCGGTGCTGGCAGGCACGCCCGAGGGGCTCGCCCAGGACGCCCCCCCGCCGACCCCCCAGCCCACGCGCGACCAGCTCGCCGACCGCCCCGTCCGCCGGATCACCTTCCAGCAACCGGTCCCCGGCTCCGACCCGCTCCGATTTGAACCGCTCACGGGTGAATCGCTGGGTCTGACCGAGAACTTCATCGAGACGAGGGTCGGGCAGATCTACGACGAGCAGAGCGTCAACGCCGACATCCGCCGGCTCAACCGCCTCGGACGCTTCGCCGAGATCACCGCCGACGCGACCATCCTCAGCGACGGCGGGCTCCACCTGGTCTACACCCTCATGCCGGCGCCCATCATCCGGGACGTCCAGATCCCCGCCAACACGACCGTGCGCGCCCGCGATATCGAGGAGGTCGTGGACCTGCTCCAGAACGCACCCGCCAACCGCCTGGAGCTCGACCGCGCCGCCCGCGCCATCGAAGACCTCTACCGCGACAAGGGCTATCCCAACGTCACCGTCACCTGGGACCAATCCGAGCTCGAGCAGACCGGCGTCGTCTTCTTCCAGATCGTCGAGGGCTCGCGCGTCACCGTCTCGGACATCCGCTTTCAGTTCAGCGAGACCCAATCCTTCTCCCCCGCGCGATTGAAGAGCCAGATCCAGACCGAGACCGTCGGCATCCTTCGCAAGGGCCGCCTCGACGACGAGCTGCTCATCGACGACGCCGCGGCGTTGATCCGCTTCTACCAGGACCGCGGCTTCCTCGACGCCCGCGTGCAGACAGCCCCGACCCGCATCAGCCCCAACGGACGCGAGGCGATCGTGACCTTCCTCGTCGAGGAGGGCCCGCGCTACACGCTGCGAAACGTCCAGGTTTTCTACCCCAGGATCGAGCGCCGGGTCTTTGATACGCGCGAGCAGGCGACGGCAAACGCCCCGCCGGGCGAGGAGGTCGTCGCGATCGCCCCGGCCCAGTACGCCGTCTTCCGGCCCGAGCCGTACTCATCTGCGCAGATCGCCGGGCTCATCCCGCTCAAACGAGGCGACGTCTTCGCCCTCTCGGCGGTCCGCCAGAGCATGCGCCGCCTCGAGAACGCCTTCGGAGACCTCGGGCACGTCAACGTCCGCATGGACACCGAGGCGCTGCGTTATCACGAGCTGCGCGTCCCCGACGAACCCGGCAAGATGGACCTGCGCATCGACGTCGTCCCCGGCGAACGCTTCCGCACCGGGCTGACCGAGTCCATCGGCAACCACCAGACCAAGACCAACGTCATCCTCCACGACGTCGAGCTCCGCCCCGATCGCCCGCTCAGCGCCGCCGACATCCGGCGCAGCCGCGAGCGGCTGATCCGGCGCGGCCTGTTCAACGTCAACCCAGGCGAGGGTCCCCTGCCGGATATCACCATCCAGGACGAGGACCCCCTCTTCCCCGGCTACCGCGACGTGCTCGTCGAGGTCCAGGAAACGACGACCCGCCGATTCAGCTTCGGCGGCGCCGTCAGCTCCGACCTCGGCGCGACCGCCAGCTTCCGCATCACCGAGCAGAACTTCGACCTGCTCGACTTCCCCGACAGCCTCGATGAGTTCATCCGCCAGCGCTCGTTCCGCGGCGGCGGCCAGACCTTCAACCTCACCCTCGCCCCGGGCACCGAGCTCCAGACCTACTCCATCGGCGTCACCGACCCCACACTCCTCGACTCGGACTACGCCGGCAGCGCCTCGCTCCAGTTCCGCAACCGCCAGTTCCGCGAGTTCGACGAAGAACGCCTCGGCGGACGCATCGGCTTCGGCCGAAACTTCGGCCGGCGCTGGAACGGACGCGCCGTCATCCGCGCTGAGCAGGTCGGCATCTTCGACATCGAGCCCGACAACCCCGTCGACTTCTTCGAATCAGAAGGCACCAACTTCATCACCGGCCTCGCGCTCGAGCTCACCCGCAACACCACCGACCACCGCCTCATCCCCAGCCGCGGCTCGCGCACCCAGATCGCCATCGAGCAGGTCGGCCTCTTCGGCGGCGACTACCTCTTCAACGAACTCCACGCAGAGCACGCCATGTTCATCACCCTCTACGAGGACTACGACGCCAACCGCACCATCCTCGAACTCCGCGGCGAGGTCGGCTGGATCCCCCAGGGCAACGACGAGGCCCCCGTCTTCGAGCGCCTCTACCGCGGCGGACGCTCCTTCCGAGGCTTCGACTTCCGCACCATCGCCCCCAAGGGCATCCGCAACGACACCGGCGAGCAGAGCAACGACCCCATCGGCGGATCCTGGGAGTTCTTCCTCGGCGCAGAACTCACCCAGCCCGTCTTTGAGGACGTCTTCGCAATCGCCTTCTTCATCGACTCCGGCACCGTCCAGGAGGACATCGGATTCGATGAGTATCGCGTCTCGTTCGGCGCAGGCATCCGCCTGATCACCCCCCTGAGCCCCGCACCCATCGCCGTCGACTTCGGTTTCCCCCTGCTCAGTGAGGAACTCGACGAGGAACGCCTCATCACATTCACCATCGACGTGCCGTTCTGAGCCCCCGCCCCCCTGAATCCACCGGTCGCGGCGCTCGATCACCTGCCTTATACTCCCCATCACACCTCGCGGACCGAACAACCGCCGAAAGAGGAGACCACCATGCGACGATCCGCCCCGTGGATAGCTGCCGCCGTGCTCGCCACAGGCTGGGCCATGGCGATGACCGCGACGGCCACAAACGTGCCCGCGCCCCAAGCCGCGACGCCGACCGCCGTCGCCACGATCGACCTGGAAGTCCTGTTCAATCAGCTGGAGGAGCTGGACGACCTCAACGCGGCCCTGGACGCGAAGGCCGAGGAACTCAAGAAGGAGCCGCAGCGCATCTTCGAGGAGATGAGGCGGATCAACGACAACCTGGACATGCTCGAACGCTCGTCCGAGGAGGAGCTGGGAGACCGCGCCAGGCTGTACGTCCTCAACGCCCAGCAGAAGGCTCTCTCCGAGGCCGCCACGCAACTCATGGCGATTGAGGAGGGGCGGATCAACCGCCAGATCTACCTCAAGGCCCTGGCGGCGATCGAGGAAACCGCGCTAGCCGAAGGCATCGACCTCGTCCTGCTCGACGACCAGGCGATCGAGGTGAAGGAGGGCACGAGCCCGCAGGTCAACGCCGCGATCCTCGCGCGCCAGATCCTCTACGCCGGCGAGGCGATCGACATCACCGTGGACGTCGCCCAGCGCATGAACAACGACTACGCAGTGGGGAACTGATCCGTGACGCCTCTCGCGACCGCGCGCACCACCGCCGAGATCGCCGAGCACGTCGGGGCCGACCTCGACGGGCCCAGCGAGCTGCTCATCCACGGCTTCGACTTCATCGAGCAGGCCGCGCCCGGCTCGATGACCTTCATCCGCTCGGCACGCTTCGCCGACCTCTGGAAGGGCTCGCGCGCCTCGGCGGCCCTGGTCAGCAAGAGTGTCAACATCGCCGACCACGACCCGACGCGCAGAGCCCTGCTCTACGTCGATGACGCCGACCTCGCCCTAATCAAGGTCATGCACCTCGTCGAGCCGACGGGGACGACCCACCGTCCGGGCGTCGATCTCAGCGCAAGCGTCCACCCCGACGCCGAGATCGCCCCCACCGCCCGCATCGGCCCCAACTGCACGGTCGAGAGCGGCGCACGCATCGGCGAGCGCGCCAACCTCGTCGCCAACGTCTTCGTCGGCAGCGGCTCTTCCATCGGCCAGGACACCACGCTCATGCCGGGCGTCGTCGTCATGCACGCCTGCTCCATCGCCGACCGCTGCACCATCCACGCCACAACCGTCATCGGCGCAGACGGCTTCGGCTACGCCCCCAGCCCCGACGGCAACAGCCTGGTCAAAATCCCACACCCCGGCGGCGTCCAGATCCACGACGACGTCGAGATCGGAGCCTGCACCGCCATCGACCGCGCAAAGCTCGGCGACACCATCATCGGCCAGGGCACCAAGATCGACAACCACGTTCAGGTCGGGCACGGCTGCCGCATCGGGCGCGGCTGCGTCATCTGCGGCAGCACCGGCATCTCCGGATCGGTCACCATCGGCGACGGCGTGCAGATCGGCGGCGGCGTCGGCATCGCAGACAACCTCACCGTCGGCGATCGCGCTCGCATCGGCGCAAACTCCGGGGTTCTCAACGACGTCCCCGCGGGCGAGACATGGGTCGGCATCCCCGCCGGGCGCGCCCGCGACAACCTCCTCAACTACGCCGCGTTCCGGCGTCTGGCCGACATCGCCCGCGACGTCAAAAAGCTCAAGTCCGCGAGCGAGTCCACGGATCCATCGTGACACGCCCGGGCAAACGCAAGACTCTCGCCCAGCCCCTCGCCGGCCGCGGCGTCTCGCTCTTCACCGCACGCGAGGTCATGTACGCCATCCGCCCGGCAGAGCCCGGCGACGGCATCCGCTTTCGGCGCGTCGATCTCGAAGGAAAGCCCGAGATCCCGGCAACGATCGCACACCTAAGCGACAAGCCCGTCCACCCCGCCCTCGAGAAGCTCCCGCCCCGCTGCACGACGATCGAAGTCGGCGGCGCGTCCGTCGCGACCATCGAGCACGTCGTGAGCGCCCTCGCCGGCCTCGCCGTCACCGACGCGACCATCGAGCTCGACGCCCCCGAGATGCCCATCTTCGACGGCTCGGCGATGCCCTACGTCATCCAGCTCAACGCCGTCGGCCTCGTCGAACTCGACGCCCGAACCGAGCCGATCGTGGTCGTTGAGCCGATCCGCATCGAGCGGGGCGAGGCATGGATCGAGGCGACGCCGAGTAATTGCGACGACGCCCGGGCGTTCCGCTACACCTACGAACTCGACTACGGCCCAAACCCCGCCATCCAGCCGCAATCGGCGACCTGGGCCGCCGGCGACGACTACGCCCGCGAACTCGCCCCGGCCCGCACCTTCAGCCTCGACCACGAGGCCCGCGCGATGCAGGCCGCCGGGCTCTTCAAGCACCTGACCCCCCAAGACATGCTCGTCCTCAGCCCGCTCGGCCCGATCGACAACGAGCTCCGCTACGACAACGAGCCCGCCCGCCACAAGCTCCTCGACCTCATCGGCGACCTCGTCCTGGCAGGCCGGCCGATCCATGGTCACGTCCGTGCGCACAAGGCCGGACATGCGCTGAACCACGAGATGGCAATGCGGCTTGTCGCGCCTTGATTCGTTATCCTCGATCCTGATCGAAGCATTTGGCCGAGAATCTAGATACTGGTCAGTTGACACGATGGGCGAAGTCTGTTAGTGTTGTGTTTGCACTGGCTACGGAAGGGCGGCAATGGACAAGTACCGGGTCGCGAAGCTCATCCAATGGGCCAAAACTCTGCGCACGCGGAAAAGGTTGCAAAAAGTGGTCTATCTGCTCAACGCGGCGGATTGCCCATTCGATGCCGAGTTCAACCTCCACCACTACGGGCCGTACTCCCACGAACTCGCCCAACTAACGGACGAGATGGTCCGCGCCGATCTTCTGGTCGAACAGGCCGAGCCGAATCCCATGGGTGGACAGACCTACTCGTATCAGTTGTCTGAGCGAGCCGCCGATCAAGTGAAGAGTGTTGAAGACAATCCTCATCGATCGGAGGATCTGAAACGGTTTGAAGAGTTCAGCTCGCTCGCCGATCGCCTGCTGAAGGAGTCGGTGTCCCGCCTGGAGTACGCCGCGACCGTGGCGTATTTCAAGCGACAGGACAGGTCGTGGGACGAGGCGCGGGAATGCGCCGCGAAGTTCAAGAGACTCCCGTCGGATGGTGTGGATATGCGCGACGCTGAGCGCTTGGCGCGAGAGGTGATGGAGACCAATGGCTGATGGCTTCCAAGATATTTCGCGACCCGCTCTATAACTACATTGCCATCGACCTGAGCCGTGATCGGTGGCTGGTCGAGCTACTCAACTCTCCGGAGATTCAGAGGCTCCGACGCATCCACCAGCTGGGCGTGAGTGAGTTCACCTACCCGGGCGCGAGCCATACTCGATTAGCTCACACACTCGGCGTATTGCACCTGATGCAGCGAACTCATGAGCGGGTAGAGCAGATCGCTGACGACGAAAGCGTCCGGATCTGCCGCGGGAGGTTGCTGGCAGCAGCGCTCCTGCACGACGTTGGGCATGGCCCGTTTTCTCATTTGTTCGAGCCGTGCCTGGGCATCGACCACGAAGAGTGGTCTGTGAGGATCGTGCGTGGCGAGCAGACGCGAGTCAATCAGGTCCTTCGCGGCGTGGACCCAACTCTTCCCGAGACAGTCGCTCAGTTGATTGAGAAGGACAACCACGATCTACCCGAATGGCAGAGGTACCTTCTCTCCAGCCAACTCGACGCCGACCGAATGGACTACCTTCGTCGGGACAGTCTCTTTACGGGTAGCGGATATGGCCACTTCGATTGGTATCGGCTCATCAACACGCTTGAGTTTCACGACGCCGGAGGGCAGCGAGACATCGTCTGGCCCGAGAAAGCGAAGTTCGCCATCGAGGAGTACGTCTTCGCTCGCTATTACATGTACCAGAATGTCTATCTGCACAAGACCACACGCTGTTTCGAGAAGCTGGTAGAGGCGATGTGGAACCGGGCCAGGAGACTGCGTGACGACGGACACGAGGTCAACCTGGTCCCCGCCATCGACGCATTCTGGTCCGCCTCGGAGCCGACCGTGGAGCAGTATCTGGCGATCGAAGAGTTCACCGTGCTCCAACAGATACAGCAGTGGATGGAGCACGATGACGAGCCTCTAAAAGACTTGGCGAGACGCTTCCTGAGCCGAGACCGATTCGCCATGATCGAGGCCCCGCCACTCGGGAACGATCTGACAGATGGCTACGCAGAATGGGAAGAGGCTCTCCGACAGGTTGTGCGGGACGGTGGCTTCGAGAACACGGAGGCATACTGCCTGAAGGACCAGCTCAAGGGTAAGTACAACCAGCCCTACTTCCCCGAAAAAGAGAGCGACGAGCAAAGCGCCAAGAACGCGATTCGGATCAAGGTCAGCGGCGAGACTCAACCGATCGAAATCTCGCAACTCCTGCCGCGGCTTGTCCCCATAACGACCGAATCACGGGACCAATACCGATACTATGTGCCGGCTGACATACGAGAGAAAGCGCAGAACCTCAGAGATCAGTTTGCTGGGCGCGCAGGAGTTTCGCCCTAACGCTCCGGCTATTTGTTCGACCCCACCAGATCCGCGTTCGTTTTGAACCGCGCCATCGCCGCCAGCAACTGCTCCATCTGCAACGGCGGGGGCATCGCCATCATCCGCCGACGCAGCGCCGTCATCGTCTCCAGCGCCCGCGGTTCCAGGAGCTTGTCTTCCTTGCGCGTCCCGCTGCCGGCAAGGTCCATCGCCGGAAAGATCCGGCGATCGGCGACCTTGCGGTCGAGCACAAGCTCCATGTTCCCCGTGCCCTTGAACTCCTCGAAAATGAGCTGATCGCCCCGGCTGCCCGTATCGACCAGGCACGTCGCCAGCACGGTCAGGCTGCCGCCTTCTTCGGTGTTGCGAGCCGCGCCGAAGATCCGCTTGGGGACCTCCAGGGCCTTGGAGTCGATGCCGCCGGACATCGTGCGACCGCTCGAAGAGTGCTGCTTGGAGCGATTGAACGCCCGCCCGAGCCTCGTCAGCGAGTCGAGCAGCACCACGACGTGCTGGCCCGCCTCGACCATCCGCTTGGCCCGCTCAATGCACATCAGGCTGACCGCGATGTGCCGATCCACGTCGTGGTCGTTGCTGCTGGCCAGGATCCGCACGCGATCGGGCGCCCACGGATGCTCGCCCGCGGTGAAGCTGTGCCGGAAGTCCGTGACCTCCTCGGGACGCTCATCGACCAGCAGCATGAAGACAGACACTTCCTTGTGATTGTGGAGGACCCCCTCTGCAATCTGCTTGAGCAGCGTCGTCTTGCCGGCCTTGGGCGGGCTGACAATCAGTCCGCGCTGCCCGTACCCGATCGGGCAGAACAGGTCGATCAATCGGCAGGCCTCCGGACAGCCCGGATACTCGAGCGTGAGCCTCGGCTGGGGATCGATGCTCGTCAACTCATCGAAGCCCAAACGGTCCTTGAACGCCGCCGGATCCATGCCCTCGATCGCCAGGATCTGATCGACCACCGGGCGAGCATTCCTGGGCCCCCTACCCCGACGACGCTTGGGCTTGCGCTCGACGACCTCGACCGTCAGCTCCAGCCCGTCGCGCAGGTTGAACGCCTCGGTGAGGGCCAATGGCAGGAACGGATCGTCCTCGCGCTCGACCACCATCGAGCCATTGAGTTGGCGGATGCGCCCTTCGGCGCGCTTCGGCATCTGGAGTATGCCCGTAAGCGTCTTCATGACACCATTTCGTGCAAAGTTCTCGTTCACGGAGCTCTGGAAGCGGCCGACGGGGCGATCACTCTCACCTCTCGATCCCGACCTCGCTCGCAGAATCAGAGCAAACCAAATGCCGAAAGTCAAGCGAGCGACCAATCCACGCTCCCCATCGTCACAGAGGATTCCCTACGATGCCCCGGGCCGACGGGCTCGTTTCTGGGCACGCACGCAACGCATCGATGGCGGGATCATGGCGACACTGCAGGGCATCGCGGTTTCCAAGGGCGTCGTTATCGGGCGCGCAATCGTCTTTGACGCCGGCAGCCGACGCATGCCCCGCAGGACCATACCGGAATCACAGATCGACGAGGAGCTCGATCGCTTCGAGGCTGCCAGCAAGACCGCGATCGAGTCGCTGAAGCAGGCCCACGAGCGGGCCCGCGAGGACATGGGCGACGAGGCCGCGCGGGTCTTCCTGTTCCACCTCGGCATGCTCCAGGACAAGGAACTCGTCGCCCCCGTCCGCGCGATGATCCGCGACGAGCGCGTCAGCGCCGAGTACGCCGTCAGCGAGGTCTTCGGGCAGTGGGAGCGCCGCTTCGCCTCCAGCAGCGACTCGATGTTCCAGACCAAGGCCGACGATGTCCGCGACCTTGCCGACCGCCTCGTCTCCACCCTCGTGGGCGCAGAATCGGGCATCACGGGCGATCTCAGCGGCATGGTCGTCATCAGCCGCGACCTCACGCCCTCCCAGGCGGTGGACGCGGGCAGGGCCGGGGCGGCGGCGGTCGTCACCGCCCTCGGCGGACCCACAAGCCACACCGCCATCGTCGCCAAGGCCCTCCACCTGCCCACGATCGTCGGCTGCCCGGGCGTGACGCGAAAGATCCAGAGCGGCGATCGGGTCATCGTCGACGCCGACACCGGCAACGTCCTCGTCGCGCCCGACAAGAAGACACTCAGCGACTATCGCAGAATCATCGAGCTCCGCGAGACCTATCACCTCACGCTCGACGAGCTGGCCGATCTCGACGCAGAAACCAGTTGCGGCGTGCGGATCGCCCTGCACGGCAACATCGAGTTCCCCGACGAGATCGCCGACGTGACGCGCCTGGGCGGCTCGGGCGTCGGGCTCTATCGCACCGAGTTTCTGTACCTCACCAGCCGCACCGAGCCGACCGAGGAGGAGCAGTACACGAGCTACGCCCGCTGCGTCGAGCTGCTCGACGGCGCGCCGCTGACGATCCGCACGCTCGATCTGGGCGCAGACAAGCACACGCAATCGCGCGAGGAGATCCCCGAGCGCAATCCCTTCCTGGGCTGCCGGAGCATCCGCCTGTCGTTCCATCGGATCGGGTCGTTCAAGACCCAGCTCCGGGCGATCCTGCGGGCCTCGCGCCTGGGTCCCTTGCGGATCATGTTCCCGCTGATCACCTCGATCGAGGAGTTCCGCAGGGCGAGGCTCATCGTCCACGACGTGATCGAGGATCTCGCCGATGACGGCGAGCCGATCGACAAGCCCCCGCTCATCGGCATGATGGTGGAGGTGCCCAGCGCCGCGTTGCTCAGCGAACAGTTCGCCCGCGAGGTCGATTTTTTCAGCATCGGGACCAACGACCTGGTGCAATACACCCTCGCGGTCGACCGCACCAACGAGCGCGTCGCCCACCTCTACCAGCCGACCCACCCCGCGGTCCTCCAGCTCATCCGCCAGGTGATCCAGGCGGCCCAGAATCACGACATCCCCGTGTCCTGCTGCGGGGAGTCCGCGGGCGATCCCGAGTTCGCCCTGTTGTTGTTAGGGCTGGGCATGCGTACCCTCTCGGCGACGCCGGATTCGATCCCCGCCCTCAAGCGGGCCGTCCGATCGGTCGATATCCGGACGTGCGAGCGCATCGCCGACAAGGCGTTGACGCTGGATTCAGCGCCCGAGATCGCGACATTTCTTCGCGATCGGGCGCGGAAGATAGTGCCCGAGGCGTTCGACGGACGGTCCGCCGAATAGCCAACCGGCAAGAGCCTTTCTCGGCGGTTTCCCGCCGGGACAGACCCGCCCCTGTCGAGCGCCCCAGAGCGCGCCGGAGGCGGGCGTCGCGGATGTCGAAGGCGGCAGGCGAGATGATCGCCCGCCCCCCTCGCCCTCAGCGCACACGTCCCGACGAAGTATCCCGCCGGGTTCATCGGTGGCGTGCGATCGGTCGATCCCGCCGCCCGGAGCAGCGATGCCCAAGACCCAGATGCTGATCAACTATGTGCCCGGCGAGGAATGCCGGGTCGCGATCCTTGAGGACGGCAAGCTCGAGGAGTATCACGCCGAGCCCACCCGCAACATCTCCCGCGTCAACAACATCTACGTCGGCAAGGTCAAGAACGTCGAGAGCGCGATCCAGGCGGCGTTCGTCGATTTCGGGATCGAGCACGCCGGGTTCCTCCACGTCTCCGACCTGCACCCGATGTACTTCCCCGGCGAGGACGACGACACCACCGAGCGCGTCGGCAAGAAGACGCCGAGACGCGACCGACCGCCCATCCAGCAGTGCCTCAAGAAGGGCCAGGAGGTCGTGGTCCAGGTGCTCAAGGAGGGCGTCGGCACCAAGGGCCCCACGGTCACCAGCTATCTGAGTATCCCCGGGCGCTACCTCGTGATGATGCCGCAGATGGACCGCGTGGGCGTGAGCCGCAAGGTCGAAGACGAGGACCAGCGCAAGCAGATGCGCGACATCCTCAACCAGCTCGACCTGCCCGAGGGCTTCGGCTTCATCCTCCGCACCGCGGGCTTTGACAAGAACAAGACCGAGCTCAAGCGCGACCTCGCCTACCTCCAGCGCCTCTGGAAGGACATGGAGAAGCGCCAGAACACGGGCAAGGGCCCCAGGCCCCTCTACGCAGAAAGCGACCTGCTCGTCCGCGCCATCCGCGACTGGCTCACCAGCGAGATCGACCAGCTCGTCATCGACCACCCCGCGGCCCTCGCCCGCGCCGCCAAGTTCATGAAGATCGTCGCCCCGCGCGGGCAGGTCAAGATCATGCAATACCAGGGCGCAACGCCCCTGTTCCACGCCTTCGGCGTCGAGGAGCAGGTCCTGGCGATGCACGCCCGCGAGGTGCCCCTGCCCAGCGGCGGACGCCTGGTCATCGACGAGACCGAGGCCCTGGTCGCGATCGACGTCAACTCCGGCAAGAGCCGCAGCGCCCGCGACGCCGAGTCCAACGCCTTCAACACCAACCTCGAAGCCGTCGACGAGATCTGCCGCCAGCTCCGCCTGCGCGACCTCGGCGGGCTGGTCATCAACGACCTGATCGACATGCGTCACCTCTCGAACCGCAAGAAGATCGAGCAGCGGTTCCGCGACCGGCTCAAGCGCGACCGGGCCCGCTCGACCATCCTGCCGATCAGCAACTTCGGCATCCTCGAGATGACCCGCCAGCGCCAGCGCTCCAGCCACGAGCGGACGCACTTCGTCGAGTGCCCGACGTGCCGGGGGCGAGGCCTGGTGCAGAAGCCCGGCAGCGTCGCCGCCGACGCCCTGCGAGAGCTGGAGAGCCTGCTGGCCCACGACAAAGCGAGCCGGGCGGAGCTGGTGGTCCCGCCGAGGCTCGCCGGTGAGCTGCTCAGCTCGCGCCGCGAGTCGATCACACGCCTGGAGCGGACGCTCTCGCGCCGGGTCGACGTGCGCGTGAGCGAGGCGATCCCGATCGATCGCTTCACGATCTATGTCTACGACGAGCAGGGCGCGGACCTGAAGCTCGACGGGCGCAGGCGTCCCAAGGCCGACCAGATGCTCGAGCAATGGACCGAGACCGACGAGGCCTGGGCGGTCGACCCTGCCGACGAGGCCGCCGGGACTGCGCCGCCAGAGGTCGAGGAGGACGAGCCGACGGACCTCACGCTGCTGGACGATGGCGATGAGCAGACCGAGGGATCCGCGAAGAAGAAGCGGCGGAGGCGCCGGCGCAAGCGCAGGTCGTCGGGCGAATCCCAGGAAGACCAGGCGAGCGTGGAGTCTTCGCAGATGCCCTCGACCGAAGCCGAGCCGCCTGAGGCGAGCGAGGACGCGCCAGACCCCGAGACGCCGAGAGAGGCTGATCAACCCGAAGGCGAGGAGGACAAGCCCGCCAAGAAGAAGCGCCGCCGGCGCAGGGGCAAGCGTTCCAAAGCCGGCGCTGGCACGCCCAACGATGCGTCGGACGCCACCGAGCAGGCGGGCGAACAGCAGGACGAGAGCGCCGACACCGAGAGTTCCAAGGACGAGCCACCCGCGCCCGAGTCCGGCGAGGAATCATCCGACGGCACAGCCAAGAAGAAGAGGTCCCGACGCCGGCGCTCGAGCAAGAAGAAGGCGCCCAGCACCGCCGAGGCCGCTTCGGACGGCTCCAAGGGCGACGAGCCGGGCGAGAGAGGCACGACGGCGGTCGAGCCGAAGCCCAGGTCGCGCCGAAGCCGATCCTCCAAGGCCTCGTCCAAGCAAGAGCCACCGAAGCCTGAGCCGAAGTCCGAGGCAAGTCCGAACGGCGCCCAGCCTCGCACGCTGTACGGCGCGAGCCGCCGTCGGCTCTCACCCAGCGACCTCGCCAAGCGCCCGAAGGAACGCTAACGATGGCGGCCCGCCGCGTGTCCATCCTGGGCTCGACCGGATCCATCGGCGTCCAGACCATCGCGGTGATCGAGCACCTGAACCGCCTGCACGAGCAGGGTCTGTTCGAAGACTCCTACGAGATCGTCGCGCTCGGCGCGGGCTGCCGCGCGACGGAGCTCACCGAACAGGCCCGCGCCCTCGGCGTTCGAGAGATCGCCCTGGCCGATGCGTCCGCCTCCATCGCCGACGGCGTCCATGCCCGGCGCGGGCCCGACGCCGCCGAACGCCTGGTTCGCGAGGTCTCTTGCGATCTCGTCGTCTGCGCAATGGTCGGCAGCGCCGGGCTCGCGCCCACGCTCGCCGCGATCGAGCTCGGACGCGACATCGCCCTGGCCAACAAAGAGACCCTCGTCGCCGGCGGCGAGATCGTCATGCCCGCGGCACGCAAGTCCGGCTCGCGGATCCTGCCGATCGATAGCGAGCACGCCGCGGCGTGGCAGCTCATGCAGTCGCTCGATTCGAGCTACGTCCCCCCCGCATCGGCTCCCGCCGGCATCGAGCGGCTGACGCTCACCGCCTCCGGCGGGCCGTTCCGGGATCTGTCCGCGCACCAGTTGCGTTCGGTCACGCCCGAGCAGGCCCTCGAACACCCGACGTGGTCGATGGGCCCGAAAAACACCATCGACTCGGCGACCCTGATGAACAAGGCCCTGGAGCTGATCGAGGCCCGCTGGCTGTTCGATCTCGCGCCCGAGAAACTCGACGCGATCATCCAGCCCACCAGCTTCGTGCACGCGCTGCTCGAGACCGTCGACGGCTCGTGTCTCGCGCAGGTCTCGGTGCCCGACATGCGCCTGCCGATCCAACAGGCCCTAACCCACCCCCGACGCGCCCCGGCGTGCGTCGAGCGATTCGACGCCTGCGCACTCGGCTCGGTCGAGTCCAAACCCATCGACTCGTCCAGATTTCCGGCAGTCGCACTCGCACGCGAGGTCATGCGCTGCGGCGGCTCGGCCGGGGCGACGTTCAATGCCGTCAACGAGGTCGCGGTGAACGCGTTTTTAGACCGAAGGCTCGCGTTCACGCGGATCGCCGAGCTTGTCGGCATCGCGCTGGATGAACTGCCTCATCGGCCGATCGAGTCGCTGGCGGACGTGCTGGAGACCGACGCCGAGGCCCGCCGATGGGCGGAGAGCCGCCTGCTCGCGTGCAGCGGGGCATAGTGGGGGCGGGAGAGAAGGCGGGGGTTGAACCCGTCTTCGCTGCACGGCGAGTTCCCCCGATCCGGGACCTTCTCTTGATCCCCAACGTGTCTCAGTAGGGATCGCAGCGCCACATCCGTGGCGAAGACTCGCCTTGGCAGAGCGCCGCTGCGCAGTGGAATGGGAAAGATAAAGAGGGCCGCCCACCCGGGCGGCCCTCGATCATTCATACTTGAGACCGATCACTTCTCCGACTCGCTTCCGAACAGCCCCGCGAACGGATTGCTGAACCCGCCCATCTCCGGCATGTTGTAGATGTACTGCGCGTCCAGCGCCTTCTCGATGCGGATCTTGCTCTCGCCAAGATGCGCGAGCGTGTACGAATCGAGGTTCCGGGCTCCGCGCCCGTCGGTCAGCTCGCCCAGACGCTCAGAGAGCCCGCGCAGCTTCATCGTCGCGAGGTTCGCGATCGCACGCCCCGCCGCCCCCGACCCGTCGCCCGAGAGGCTCAGATCGATCAGGCGATCGATCAGCTCGCGCTGCAGGTTCCGGCGCAGGCTGGAGATCATCGGCTCGCGGGCCGTGAACCGCCGCCCGTTGGGCGTCGCGTCCAGCTCGCTGAAGATCGCCGAGTACACATTATCGATCACCTCGGGCACCGTGACGGCGTCCTCGCCCTCATCGACGCGCAGTTCGTTGTCGAACACGCGCCCGAGCGTCGAGGGGTTCATAATCATCGTCAGGGCCGAGGCCTGGATGCCCATCACCCGATCGTGCACGGGCCACGCCGGGTCGTCGAAGATGGCGCTGAACCCGCCGTCGTCCCACCAGCGGTCGTTGACCATGTGGCGCAACAGCTCGGGGTTCAGCCCGAAGGCCTCGTCGTTGAAGGCGTGGTCGATGATGAACGTCAGCGCCTCGCGCTGCTTGTCGGCCTCGACCGGCACGCTGGGCTCAGCCGCCCCCGGGTCGCCCTTCATCGAGCGATTCAGATACGATCCGCCGATCCAGCGGCTCATCATGCTCATCGCCTGGGTCTGCTGCCCGAGCGTGATGTTGTACGCCCGGCGCGCCTGCGCCCAACTCTCGCCGTCCTCGACGAACTTCTCAAGGATCCGTCCACGGTGCCACACGGCCAAACGAATCTTCTCCTTGCCGTACTCCAACGGATCGGCCCCGAGATCCCATCGCTGGGCCAGGGGATCCGGGCCCCAGGTGTCCTCGTCGGTCGCGTAGGGCTTATCCGCCTCGGCGGCGCGCGTCGCGATCTTCTTCGGATCATCGAACGTGTAGCCGTACTCGATCGCCCACATGTCATACGGCCCGATGTCGGTCATCGAGAAGTTGCCCTGGACTTCGCCGGACTCCACGCGGATGTTGAACCCGTTGTAGTCCATGACGCTGGCGCCCCAGGTCTGGTCGGCCAGTTCCTCGGAGTTGATCTCGTCGATCGACTGGATGCTCG
Source organism: Phycisphaerales bacterium (assembly GCA_029260315.1). GTDB lineage: Bacteria > Planctomycetota > Phycisphaerae > Phycisphaerales > UBA1924 > S146-42. The sequence continues at coordinate 25,814 of JAJDDM010000115.1, forward strand.
AGGCCTTGAAGTTGTGACGCAGGCCCAGCGTATGCCCGCACTCGTGGGCGACCAGATCGGCAAGCAGCGGGCCGACGAAGCTCTCGGGGATGCCGTCGAGCAGATCGTCCGGCTCGACGTCCTCCGCCTCGTCCTCGCCCTCTTCCTCGCCCTCGGCGTCTTCGTCCTCGGGCTCGTCCTCATCCTCGGGCTGCGCGCCGTTCAGGCGGGCCCGCATGTGCTCGGGGAGCTGGTCGATCAGCTCGGGATTCGCCTCGAGCTGCTTCTTGATCTTCTCCAGCACCTCCGGCGGCAGGTCGGGCTGCCCGGCGCTCTCGGTCGAGAGATCCTCATCGAGCCCCTCGAGCATGTCCAGATGCATCCGCAGCAGCGTCATCTGGATCGCCTTGCCCTCGGCACACAGGCACATCCCGTTCTGCTGGCTCACGCCGCCGCGCAGCCCGTCGTAGGCGTCGTCGCCCAGGATCGCCGTCCGCACGTTCGCCGCCGGGTGCCCGCCCATCGGCTGCGGACCACGCGCGGCCCGCATCATGATCGCGCGATCGCGCTCCGCCGGCGGCAGCAGACGGATCCGCGGATCCCACCGCGGGTTGCGCTCCAGCCACGCCATCGTCTGCGGCGTGAAGTTCTCCATCGCCAGCTCGGGAATGATGTCATGGAACCGCGTGTAGAACCCGCGGATAAACCCGTCGGTCAAGACGATATCTGCGTCGAGGATCTGCCCGGTCTCGGGATGCACCCGGCTCGGCCCGATCGCCGTGCCCGCGCCGTTGCTCAGCCAACGGATGAAGTTGTAGCGAACATCCTCGGGGTCCTTATCCATGTGCGCCCCGGTCTGGGCGTCCTGGAAGCGGACCTCGATCGCCCCGTCGATCCCGACCTGCCGGAACGCGCGGTTCCAGTACTCGATCCCCTGCTTGACGTACCGTCGATACCGCACGGGTGTCGAGTGATCGACATAGAAAATGATCGGCTCCTTCGGCGGGCTCAGCTTCAGCTTCGGATCCCGCTTCTCCAGGTGCCAGCGGTTGATGTACCGCTTCCATGTCGCGGTGCTGTCCATCTCGCCGAGATCCTGATGCACCGTCGTGAAGAACCCGACGCGCGCATCGGCATCACGCGGCTTGTAGCCCGAACGCTTCGGCACATCGCTGATCGAATAGTGGTAAATCTTCAGCACGCCGCCCGAGGCCGGCGCCTCGAACGCGATCTCCACGTTCTGCGGGAACGCCTTGGCCTTGTGTACCGTCGCCAGGCGCGAGTTGATGCCCGCGGCGCCGAACCCGAAGAACGTCGTCGCGTTGCCCAAAAGCAGCCCGTCCATGTCGATCACCGGCTGCCCGCTCGGGCCCATGCACACGATCGGCACGTCCAGGATCACCCGGTCGGTGAACAGCCGGTCCACGCTGCTGCGGCTCTCGGCGTCGCCGCTGCTCTTGCGCGCGATCTGCGGCGCCATCAGCGCCAGCCGCTTGTCGTACCGCTTCCAGTAACAGTAGATGTCGCCCTGCTGGAGGCCCGCGTAGTCCTCGCCCCCGCCGACGGTCATCGCGAAGAACTGCCGCTTGGACGCATACCCCCGGGGAAGCTCGGCGAGCATCTGCCCGTCCTTATCCCGCACCCACAGGTTGTAATACCCCGACCCGTCGGTCGTCGAGACGACCTTGCGATAGTCCTTCGAGACATCGTCGAAGCTCGGGAAGCTGTCGCCGTTCTCGTCCCCGCCGCCGCCGCCGTTGCCGCCCCGGCTGCGGGCCGCCATCATCTGGGCGATCTCGGCGGGGGTCAGCTCGATCGTGCTCTGGTCGTCTGCCGGGGGCTCGACGATCGTCGAGGCCGACATGGTGGAGGCCAAGCCGAGCAGCCCGCCCACCGCTGCGACGAGCATCGCGGTGCCCGTCCAGTTCCTGCGTCCATCCCGATGCATCTGCGCACTCCTTTCTCGAGGGGCCTTGCCCTCCATCCGGGCCCGGATGCCATACAGAGGCCCCTCGGCCTCATGGCCCTTGATCCTGGTTGTTCCTCATCGACAGCCTACGCCAACATACGTCAAACGCCGCAAAAAAGATCACCCCCCGGTGCCGAACCACCCCGCTCCGCGGGCCAGCAGCGCAAGGGTGAGCATGCCGAAGGCCGCCGCGCCGGCCTGAAAGGCCCGATCGCGGACCGCAATCTCAGTGGGGTCGTCGTACTCGCCACTTTCCACGAGGACGATACATCGCAGCAGCCCGAATGTTGCGGGCAGCAGCGTCGCCCACAACGCGATCGACGCCCAGGTGAACCCCTCGCTTCGATCCTGTATGTACCCGGCATAGGCAACCAGCGTCGCCACCGCCGTCATCGCCACCATCATCCGCAGCATGTCGTCGGTGTACGTCCCCTGCACCTTCCGCGCCAGCCCGGCGTCCTCGCCCATCGTCCGGCGCTCTCCCAAACGTTTCCCAAACGCAAGGAACATCGCCAGGAAGAGCGTGCAGTTGAGCAGCCATGTGCTGGGCTCGATCACCGCCGCCGCGCAGCCCGCCAGGACGCGAAGCACGAATCCCAAGGCCAGGCTCATCACATCCAAAACGACAACGCGCTTGAAGAAGTAGCTGTACAGGGTGACGTTCGCCGCGTAGACGAGGGTGACCACACCCACCAGCAAACTCGCCCGCGGGTCGATCAGCGCGATCGCACCAACGGCGAGCGCAGCCCCGCCGTACAACAGGAGCGCGAACGCCCAGCCCTGACGGACCGACACGGCCCCCGAGGCGATGGGACGCCGACTCTTGCGCGGGTGGTGCCTGTCGACCTCGCGGTCGCGGATGTCGTTGATGACGTAACACCCGCTGGATGCGAGGCTGAACGCTACGAGCGCGTACAGCACCGCTATCCAGGAGAAATCATGGCGTCCGGCAGGATCCGCCAGGGCGTACAGCGGCCCCACCAGCACGAACGCTCCCTTCGCCCACTGCTTCGGGCGAGCCAGGCGAACGAACTCGCGCACGGGGATCCGGCCCGCAGACAGGCCGGATGACGCCGCGCTTTGTTCGGATTGCAGTTGGGTCATGGCCGCCTAGGGAACGACATCTCCTCAGTCTCTCCCCAGCGGATCGGGGTCTCCTGCACCCGCCGATCCTCGGCGTCGATCACCCCATCGGCATTCCAATCGACCGGATCAAGATGCCACTTTGACAGATCATCAACGTCCACGACGCCGTCCAGGTTCAGGTCGAAGCCATTCCGATCCGGCATGTGAGCGGGCCCCAGAGCGTCGAGCGCGGCACAGGTCACGAATGCGTCCGTGCCCCCGACCGCCCCGGAAATGCGGATCCCCGTCGCCCGTACCGCCTTGTCGAGCGGGAAATCGACGATCTGGAACGCCTGATCCCCCCGCAGTTGCCTCGAAGGCGAGGTATCCAAGCGGGTCCAGTTCCCACCGACCAGTGCCTCGACGACGGGAGCATCGAACCAGCCGCCGACCACCCCGTCGTGGAAATGATCCCCCTCGATGAACCGCACGCTCGCCACCTCGACCGCACGATCGAACAGCACCGTCAGCGTCTGGATGTCGCCGGGCTCGGCCCCCGCGTTCTCGCTGGAGTAATACCGCCGATTCCCGCTATTCAGCACGTCCCGCCCCGAGAAGTCGGCGTGGAATCCGCTCGCGATGAACGACGGATTCCCGACCCCGCCGCTGGTCGGGTTCGCGTTCACCGACGACTGACCCGTCACCGAGCCACCATCTCGAAGCACGCCGAGCGTTCGCGACCGGGCGTCGAGCCGCATCAGGGGGTTGCGCTCCAGCGGATCGCCCAGGCGAGGCGGGATGATCCACGCGGCGTTCGCGCCCCTGCCGCGAAGAGTCCCGCCGCCAACACGCACCGACTCGTCCACCAGACGCAGCATGCGCTCGCTGAGCATCGTCAAGGTGTCCTCGGCCTGCGGATCACCTGGCAGGTGGTCCTCCATCTCATCCCGCGTGCGAGAGATCCAGTAGCGATCGCTCAGATCCGCCTCGGGAAACGCCTGCTCTACCCACGCCGCGCCGTGCATGAGCCCCAGCAAACCACCCATCGTCGCGGTCGGATTGTCCGCGTCCCACCCGCTCAACGTCCCGATCTGGATCGTCCGGCGGAGATCCCCCTCGCCGAAGAGCAGGCACAGAACCGCGGTCGCCAGATTGATGCTGGACTCGGTCCATCCGCGATACCGGAAGCCGTTGCGCCCCGCGTCGCGCTGATACCGCTCATGGATCCGGTCTCGGGCCCGCTCCCAGTCATCGGGATCGTTGCTGTTGACGTACTCGGCCCGAACAAAGTCGATCACATCGGCCGTCTTGGATCCGTCCGGCAGATACCGGCGGGCCTCGTCGACCAGCCAGAGATTTTGCAGACGGGGCTCCAGCGCGGGGTCGACCCATGGCGCAAGCGAGTAGAGCACCGCGAAGAACTGGGCCGCGTGGCTCGCGTGCCCAGCGCTGGTCGTTCGGATCGGCAGATCCGCGATCTCCATCGCGACGCCCGCCATCCCCGGCGATATCGCGCCGAACATCTCGGTCGTGAGCTGCGCGTCGATGAAGAGCCAGAACTCGTTCGCCGCCGCCAGGCCCGTGGAAGGCGGCCGCACGCCCTCTTCCATCAGATCGCGAGCCTTTGCGTTGCTGACCCAGATGAACCGGTTGATATGCTCACGCCAACCCGCGGCGATCTGCTCCGGGCCCATCGCGACCCCGTGCTCGCCCGCCAGAGCCATATACACATACTCGATATCCGTGTCGTCGTCGGCCCACCACGGATCCTGGTCGGTCACGAACACCAGCGGCCCGCGCCCGAAATCACGCCCCCAGTCGTCGTCAGTCAGAAACGGCGGCTCCGTCCGACGCGCCTCGCCCCGCCAGCCCGTCCAGTTCGCCACCACCTCGGCGAGCCACATCCCCCGCAGCCTTTGTCCGTACTCCTCGCGAGGGAGCACCAGCTGCGCCGATGCGACACCGTGGACGAGCCCTGCGAGAAGCAGCACAAGCGCGTAGTCTCTGCGGCTTGGGGCCATCCGTCCCATGGGCCTCATTGTACGGATAGAGCACGCTCCAGCCGAGCGCGACCATGACGACCACAGACAGCTCGCAGGATCGCTCCCGGCGCGCATCGCGACGCATGCTGCCTATCGCGTGCCCGGCTGCGCTCATCGTCCTCACCGCCTGGCCGCTGATTCTGGCCCAGATCCACCGAGGCCGCCAGGCCTCCGACCAGCTCCGATACCACGAGGTCGTCGTCCGCGAGTTCGTTCGCGACTGGCCCGCACCGGACCTCACCAACTACCGCTCGGCGACCACGCCGGGCTATCACCTCGCCATCGCGACCGGCGCCAAGCTCCTCGGCGACGCGCGTTGGAAGATCCAGATCCTCGCCTCGCTGTTCACGATCGCACTCGTGGCCCTGCTGGGCTGGGCGATCGCGACGCGCGCCCCGCCGCTGGTCGCTCTGGCGCTCACGCTGCCGATGGCGACTTCGCTGTACGTCTGGCCCACGGCGATCTGGCTGCTGCCCGATGGCGCAGGATGGCTCGGCGTCGTGGCGATCCTGTTCCTCGCACTGGACGCTCGCCAAGGACCACGCACAACGATTCTCGCGAGCGTCGTGCTGCTCCTGCTCGTCTTCGTGCGCCAGTCGCACCTCTGGGCCGCGGCGATCCTCTGGACAACCGCGTGGCTTTCATCATCGAGCAACGAGAATCCTCCGGGCGCGCCGGCGCAGGCCAGATGGCGTGCCGAGCTCGCGTCGATCTTCAGCGACCTTCCGCAGCGCCTTCGCGCCACGATCCCCATGCTCGGCGTCACACTCCCCGCGTTCGTGCTCGTCGGCGTCTTCGCGGCCCTCTGGGGCGGGCTCACTCCGCCGCGCTTCGCCGGCGCCGACGCCGTCCAGCCCGACCACACCGGCCTCAATCTCGCAACGCCGGCCTATGTCCTCGCCGTCTTTGGCGCGCTCGCGCCGTTCCATGTCGGTTTCTTCTGGCGTTCGGCACATGACCTCGTTCGGAGGCGCTCGCCCGCGCTCGCCGTCGCGATCCTGATCGCGCTGGCGGTCTCGTTGATCCCCGCCACCACGTTCGACATGGAGGCCGGTCGCTGGTCGGGATTCCTCTGGGCCGTGGCCCAACGCGCACCCGAGATCGCCGGGCACAGCTCGACCGCGATCGTCCTGCTCGCCACGCTCGGCACCCTTGCGGCCCTCGCGATCCTGCACGCCCAAAGCGTCCGCTCGCGCTGGATCCTCCTCGCGGCGATCATCGCCTTCACCGCGGCGCAATCCACCAACTCCCAGGCCTGGCAGCGCTACGTCGAGCCGTTCGTGCTCATCTGGCTGGTCCTTGCGTGCGTGCGCATCGAGCCCGACAACGCCGAGCCCCGCCGCGCGTTCGCCGCGACGCTCCGCTGGCTGCTCCCGATCCTGCTGGCCCTTGGCTTCGCGGCGCTCACCGCGGCGAGCGTGTTCCGCAGCCGCGCGTTCCCGATCGAGGAGTACGACCGGACCGTCCTGCCCGCGATCGAAACCGGCGACGAGGCGAGACTGGACGCCTCGCTCGAACGCATCGCCGATGTGTTCCGCGAGAGTTCGAAGCGGTAGACGCTCGAACTTGTGCTAAGCGATCGGTGGAATGGACGCCCCGCCCGTTTGAAAGCATCCACTCGCTCAATACTCGCTGACACGAAGCGCACAATAACAGTGCATGTCTTCGCCACGGATGTGGCGCTGCGAACCTGGCGAGGGGCGCTAGCCCCTCGGAAAGCAGCTCATGTGACCCCGCCGCGGAGCGGCGCTCGAACTGAGCACTTCGATCGCCGCTCCGCGGCTGCAAACGAGTGTGCGCTCCCGAGGGGCTAGCGCCCCTCGCCATGATCGCCAAGCCCCGCTGGGGCAAAGACCTGCAAGCCGCGCTGGAGCATCTACCTCGGACGCGACAGATCCACCACGATCATCCGGTGCCTCCCCGCCCCCGGATCCACCACCCGCGAGCCCAGCGCGACCCACGGCGGGCGCACCCGCACATGATCAATCCGCCACCACGGGCGCTCGCGAGGCCAGGTCCTCCCCGCCCCGCGCCCGCGCTGCCGATGCGCATCGACCGTCCCCGGCGCAAGCCCCGACAGCGACCACGAGCCCGCGGGAATATTCAGATCGCCGACAACGATGTCGGCCTCCGGAAATCCTCGCGCTCCATCCGGACCGCGCCACACCCGCATCGCCTCGACCGCCTTGCGCACCACCGCCGCCCGATGCAGCGATGGATCGCTCGGCAAGTCCAGGATCCACACAACCGTCGCCCGCCCGATCGTCTCGCGCGTGTCCAGCTCGAGAAACACCGCGCTCCCCGCGTCGAACGCCGCCACGCCGTCGCGATCCAGATCCATCCCGTCGCGCACGCCGTTCAATCCAAGCGACGTGGACCCGCTGCGGAGCACGCCGAAGCGCGACGCGATCGCGAACCCGTGCCGCCACAGCACCGTCCCGCGCTCGCCGTTGCGCGTCGGCTCGTGGACCATCGTGTACAGCATCTCCCGCCCCATCCCCCACCGCGGATTCGCGATGATCGCAAGATCCGGCCTGTGCTCGCTCACCAGCGTCGGCGGGTATGGCAAGGGCGTGTTCGATGCGTTCCAGAAGACGATCCGCAGATCGCCCTCATCGACAGCACCAGAGAGCCGGAACACGCCGAACTCACGCGCGACCGAGAAGCCCGCGATCGCAACCAAAGCCAGCGGCAGAGCGTGAAAACTCCGCAGCCGACGCCACCCCTGTCTCCTGACACGCCGCGGCTTCAATCCCAGCACCACAATCCACGCCACCACAAGCAGCAGCCCGCTCCCCGCGAGCATGATCTCACTCGGCGCCCACGACAGCCGCTGGGTTAGCATCCACCGATCACTCGCGAGCGTGCCGATCGCCCACAGCACGAGCGCAGCGGTCGCGATGACCCACAGCGATCGCGCGATCCACAAGCGGGCCGCTCGCATGACGCCTCTCACTCGCACTGCCCGAGCGTATCAACCACCAGCACCCTCAGAGCTCATCCGATCCGCCAGCCGACGCATCGCACGCACCGTCGCGTCCGACACATGATGCTCGATGCCCTCGGCGTCGATCTGCGCCTGCCGCTGCGGCACCCCGATCTCCAGCAGAAACCGCAGCACAACCTCGTGCCGCTCGCGCGATTTCCTCGCCAGCCGCCGACCCTTGGCCGTCAGCGCGATCGGGCGATACGGCTCAGTCTCGACCAGCCCCTGCTTGCTCAGCCGCTCGATCGTCCGCACGACCGTCACATGGCTCACGCCCATCATCGGCGCAAGATCCCGCACCCGGCACTCCCCGCGGTCCGCGATGATGTCCGCGACCGCCTCGACATAATCCTCGGCGGTCTCGTCGGCGTGCGCCGCCCGCGTCGAGCGAAAGCCCCTGGCGCGCGTCTCCTTGGGCGCGATCTTCGCCCCCTTCTTCGCCTGCGTGCCGCCCTTCTTTGCCTTCTTTGCCACGCTACTCCTCGATCCCCAGCCTCTCGCGGCCTCATCGACCGTCTAGAGGGTAGATCGGCTCTCCGAGCCGATGGGCCAGCCGAACGAAGCGCACCCAACGCATCGGCTTGGAGAGTTGATCTACCCGGCATCGGCTCGGAGAGCCGATCTACCCGACTTCCCCGCCGCTTCCCATCCCTGATCGTTGACTCGCCGCACCCATCGAACCATCATCACAGCCTATGGCTGAGCCGCTCGACCTCTCGGTCGCGATCATGTGCAAGGACAACGAGGACACGATCCGCCGAACGCTCGAGTCGGTGGCCCCCCTCGCTTCCGAGATCGTCGCGGTCGATTCCGGCTCCACCGATCGCACGATGGACGCCCTTCGTGCGTTCCACGCGCGGATCGAAGAGCGTCCCTGGCAGGGCTACATCCAGACCTGCCAGATCGCGATGGAGCTGTGCACGAAGTCGTGGGTTCTGGCGATCGACACCGACGAGTCGATCGAGCCCGACCTCGCCGATGCCATCCGCGACGCCCTGGAGCGCGACGACGAGTCGATCGCCGGCTACCGCATGAACCGCAAGGTCTGGTATCGCGGGCGCTTCCTCAACCACGCCTGGCAGCCGGAATGGCGACTGCGCCTCGTCCGCCGATCGCTCATTCCCGACCGCATCCGCTCGATGGGCGCAGAGCCCCACCACCGAATCGACTGGTTCCAGCCCGATCCGGCCCTGCGCATCAGCGACCTGCAAGGCACGATGCGCCACGACACCATCCGCGACCTGCGGAGCTTTCTCGCCGGTCAGATCCGCCTCGCCGACCAGGGCGCCGCGACCCTCGCCGCCCGCGGCGTCCGACCCAGCCGCCGGCGCGTCGTCACCTCGCCCATCGGCGCGCTCACCAAGCAGATCATCCTCAAGCAGGCCTGGCGCGACGGCTGGCGGGGCTGGGTCGCCGGGGGCTCGGCGGCGCTGGCCACCCTCGCCAAGCACGTCCTGCTCTTCGATCACGCCAACGCCCCGGAAGTGCCGCCACAGAATCCGGACCCCGACGCCCCGGATTCGCCCTGACCCGCGGAATATGATCTCGCGACTCGCTGCTCGCCGACCTCTTTTCGGGTCCGGCCTCTCGACGGGATCCGAGATCCTCGCTGGGGCCTTCGGCGGGATCTACTTCGAGCACAATGGAGCAGCAATGCGTGATTCCACTACGGACGAGCGGTCCGGCGACGAAGAGCAACCTAACACCCCCGACGAAACAGGCGCCGAGACCGGCGAGCCGACGAAGAAGAAGCGCAGGCGCAGACGCAGGCGAAGCCGATCCGAACAGCCCAAGGCTCAGGAATCGACCGGCACCCCCGCCGGCGAGAAATCCGATGATGACGCCGGCGACGACGACACCTTGGACGATCCCAAGCCCGTCAAGGTCCGAGCCGCGCCGCCACAGGTCGCCAGCGACCCCGAGGTCTTCGCCGTCGACAAGACCTTCGCCGACATCGGCCTGCACGACGATCTGCTCCAGGCGGTCGAGGAAGCCGGGTTCATCCATCCCACCCACATCCAGCACCAGCTCATACCGCCCGCACTCAAGGGCGGCGACATCCTGGGCCAGGCCAAGACCGGCACGGGCAAGACCGCCGCGTTCGGCCTGCCCGTGCTCCAGATGGCAGAAAAAGGCACGCCCTTCCAGGCCCTGATCCTCAGCCCGACGCGCGAGCTGGCCATCCAGATCCGCGACGGCCTGCGCGACCTCGCCTCCCAGACCGGGCTCAAGCTCACCGCCGTCTACGGCGGCCAGCGCATGCACACCCAGATCCAGGAACTCGAACGCGGCCCGGAGATCATCGTCGGCACGCCGGGACGCATCATGGACATGGTCGGGCGCGGACACCTGCGCCTGGACAAGATCCGCTTCGCCGTCCTCGACGAGGTCGACCGCATGCTCGACATCGGCTTCCGCGAGGACATCCGAAAAATCCTGGGCATGTGCCCCAAGCAGCGCCAGACGATGATGGTCAGCGCCACGCTCAGCCCCGAGATCGAGGATCTCGCCCGGCGCTACATGAACAACCCCGACAAGATCGTGACGACCTCCGGCTCGCTCACGGTCAAGATCGTCCAGCAGCACTACCTCACCGTCGAGCCGTGGGACAAGAAGAAGCTGTTGTGCCACCTGCTCACCCACGAGGAGCCCGCGCTCACACTCGTCTTCTGCCGCCTCAAACGCACCGTCGACGACCTCGACCGCTACCTGCGCAAGCACGGGATCGACTGCCACGCCATCCATGGCGACCTCCGCCAGAGCCGGCGCGAGCAGGTCATCAAGGAGATGCGCACCGGCGGCCTCGAGGTGCTCATCGCCTCGGACCTCGCGGCAAGAGGCCTCGACGTCGTCGGCATCAGCCACGTCATCAACTTCGATCTGCCCGAGGATCCGGACCTGTACGTCCACCGCATCGGTCGGACCGCGCGCGCCGGCCGCGGCGGGATCGCCTGGAGCTTCGTCACGCCCCAGCAGGGCAAGCTGCTCACCCACATCGAGCGGCTCATCAACGCCCAGATCGACCGCCTCGAGTACCCGGATTTCGAGGGCACCGAACGCCCCGAGAACTGGAGGGACGACACCCCGACGCGTCCGATCGCCAAGGTCGACGCCCCGCCGCCAGTAAATCGCATGGCCGGGCCTTCCATCCCAACGAGCAAGCCCAGGGACGCCAAGGAACAGAAGAAGCTCGACGCGAAGTTCCCCGGCGGGATCGTCCCCACGAAGTTGCCGCCAAAGCGCATGCACGGCAGGCTCTCCACGGGCCGGGGGAAGGGCTGAGTTCAATCCCCACAGCCGCCGGGCGCAAGCTCATGAAGGGTTGTCCAGTTCAGGGCGCCCAACCGCACTACGGGCGCGCCCACCGCGTACCCTCCGCCCATGCCCATCCCCGCCGAGCGCCGCGCCGCACACCACGACCGGCTCACCTCGCTCACCAGCATACCGACCGCCACCGGGCACGAGCACCGCGTCGTCCAGTGGATCGAGCGCTGGCTCGTCGAGCGCCCCGATCTCACCGCCGCGCGCGACGGGATCGGCAACATGACCATCTCCATGCTCGATGCGCGATCGTCTAAGCGTCCCCTGCTCATCACCGCTCATCTCGACCACCCCGCCTTCCACGTCGAGAAAGTCGATGGGTCCTCCCTCGAACTCACCTTCCGCGGCGGGGTCATGGACGACTACTTCCAGAACGCCCGCATCCTCGTCCACCATCGCGACGGATCGACCACCCCGGCACGACTGATCGAGAGAACCGGCGAGCAGGAGCCGTTCAAACGATTCAACGCGGAGATCGAGAGCGCAGCCAAGGCAAGCCCCGCTGAGTTCGCGACCTGGGATCTGCCCAAGAGCGAGATCGACGCCGACGGCATCCTGCACGCCCCCGTGTGCGACGACCTCGCCGCCGCCGCCGCCGCCTTCGCGGCGTACGACGAGCTCCGCCTCGCCCGCGACGCCGGCGAACCCGTCGCCGACGTGCGCCTGCTGTTCACCCTCGCAGAGGAAGTCGGCTTCGTCGGCGCGATCGGCGCGTGCAAGCTCGGAACGATCCCAGAGGATGCCCGCCTGATCGCCCTGGAGAACAGCCGGGCCATGCCTGAAGCACCGATCGGCGCGGGTCCCATCGTCCGCGTCGGCGACCGCCTCACCATCTTCAGCCCAGCCCTCACAAAGTCCATCGACCTGGTCTGCGAACGCATCGCCGGCGGCAAGCCCCCCACCGCCAGCCAGAAGCTCGACCAGGCCCCGTCGTGGAAGTGGCAGCGCAAGCTCATGGCCGGCGGCGCCTGCGAGGCGACCGTCTTCTGCGCCTTCGGCTACGAGGCGACCTGCGTCTGCCTGCCCCTGGGCAACTACCACAACATGGCCAACCTCGACGCCGTGCAAGGCGGGCAAGAGGGCGCAAAGGCCGAGATCGATCGCGAGTTCATCTCCATCCACGACTTCGACGGGCTCGTGGATCTGCTCGTCGGCTGCGGGCGCGAGCTGCCGGACCCCGGCGCGATGCTCGAACGCCTCGATCGCCTCTGGGACGACCGCAGATTCGTTCTCGATACCGGAGAAGGGCGAACCTGAGCCCGACCCCTCCAGCTCGCTACGCCGGCGGCTCGAATCGCATAACCTCGCGCCACACCGGCTCGCCTCCGATCAATCCCTGCACGTTCTCCTCGACGACGATCGCCCGATCGCTGCGCTCGATCACCCAGATCCCGAACGCCCGGCCCGCGACGCCCTTGTCCTCGCCGTCGAACGACGCGGTCTGGAACGAGGCGCTGTCGAATCGCAGGACGTTCACGCCCTCGCGCACGAAGACCGCCGATGCACGCTCGCCGTTGTTGTTCGCCGACTGCCCCCGAAAGTACGCAACGACCTCGTAGCGCTCGAAGTCGATCTCGGGCGCAAGCACCCACCCCTGCGCAGCTAGGCTGGCCCGCTCGCCCCGATGGGCCGCCCAGAGATTCCGCCATGCCTCGGGCGAGCGCACTCGCTCCCAGCGGAGCTCCTCGATCGCCGAGTCCGGCCCGCTCCACTGCACCGCCGGCGGGCGCGTGCTCTGCCCGGGCTGGGCCATCGCCACGCCGAACGCGATGCCCGCACCGGCCAATCCAAGTATCAATGCGCGTCTCATGATGCACTCCTTTGCGCGCAGTATCGCCGATCTCGGCGACCGCCGATGTCACGAGCATGTAACCAGCTCTTGTGCCGCACGCACCGCGATTGACAGGGCCGCGACCCGGCTTAGTCGATCTCTTCCAACAACACCTCGACCGCCTTGATGATCTGCGTGTCCCGCCCCGCCGAGGAGTCCTCCGGATCCAGCCGCACCATGTGCGTCGGCTCGAGCTGCTGGTTCTCCAGGTACTTCCCGTCGGCCCCCTTGGTCCCCACCTGCGGGATCCCGAAGACCAGATCGCCCGTGAACAGGTTCTCCCACCAGACCGCCGTCGCCGTCCCCGGCACGCTCGGACAGGAAGCACACCGCCTCCTCTCCGCCGACCAATGCGGATTGCGATCCTCGCCCACGAACTCGGTCAGCCTCGTGTGCTCGCCGCTCTGAAGATTGCACATCCACACATCCCGCGCGATCGACGACGCATGATGCTTGCGCAGCTCGTTCTCGTACCCCTTGCGATCCTCGTACACCAGCCGCGTCCCGCCCGCATCGAGCCGCGCCCGCAGCGCCGGCGTCGTCAGCACCATCCGCCTCCCCTCGTTCCCGACCTATTCCCCGAGGCAATCCCGCCGCGAGTCCCCATCCTACAGCCCAACCGCCCCGACGTTGAACGCTCCGCCGCCAACGCCGCACCGATGCGTTGACGATGCGCCCCTTACGTCCGATTACTCCCGCCGTACCCCGGACAATCCCCGGCCTCCAACCCCTCGCGTTTCTCCCGCTGCACGCTCCACAGATCCGATGTCTCCAACAAGCCTCCGGAGACCCACCATGCGCACAGCCGCCCTCGCGCTCACCGCCCTCGCCAGCACCGCATCGGCCCAACTCCACGACCCCTTCCCGCCGATCTTTGAGCTATCGCAGCTCCTGCCGGAAAATGGAGGGGATGGGTCGTTGGGGTTTGTGGTGCAAGGACGCGCTGCTCGCGAGTTTCTCGGCCACGGCGCCGCTCACGCGGGTGACTTCAATGCCGATGGAATCGATGACGTCGCCATCGGCGCACCCGGGGTGAACGTTGGCGGACACTCTGACGCGGGCGAGACTTATGTCATTTTCGGACGCTCTCCCCTGGACCAGTCCTTCCCCCCGCTGCTTGCGATTGAGTCGCTCGATGGCGTGAATGGCTTGGTCGTCGAAGGCTTGACCGAGTTCGACCCGTGGTTCCAGCGTGGCAGCTTCGGTGACATATCGGGTGCTCACCTGGCCTGCGCAGGCGACTTTAACAGCGACGGGATTGACGATCTCGTCATAGGCGCACTGGGTGCCGGCATGGATAGACGCGGTGCGACATTCGTCGTTTTCGGTTCGCCCGAACCATTCCCGCGACGATTGCCTCTATCGAGCCTTGATGGAGCCAATGGCGTTCGGATCAATGGCGCGGAACCCTTTGATCTGACCGGCGAAGCCCTCGGCGCACCCGGTGATGTAAATGGCGACGCCATCGACGATCTCACGATCGGCAATCACCGTGCCAGCTTAGGATATCCGCGATGTTGCACAGGCGCCGCCTGGACGGTACTTGGTTCCGCCGATCCTTTTCCGCCCGCCATCGAACTCTCGCAGCTCGACGGTACCAACGGCTTCTACGCTCCGGGCTTCGAGAATCAGACATCATTCGCTGAATCGGTCTCGATCGCGGGCGACATCAACAACGACGGACTAGATGATCTTCTCATTGGCGTGCCATTCGCCTCCCCTCATTCCTTCGAGGAGGGAAGCGTCTACGTCGTCTATGGACGCCCCAAATGGCCGCAGGTACTCGATGTGTTGGCACTGGATGGGGCGGCGGGGTTTCGGATCGATGGCTCGATCCATCGGTACCCTCGTGGAAACATCGGCGAGCAAATCTCAACCTCCGGCGACATCAACGCCGACGGCATCGACGACATCGTACTCGGCAACGAGAGCAGCAGTATCGGAGAACATCTCACCGGCGCCGCGCACGTCATCTTCGGACGGGAGGAGCCCTTCCCGCATCCGTTCTGTATTGACGACCTTCCGCCCGGGACCGGGTTCGCTATGCATGGTGTCCGCGAGAACGACACTATCGGCTCGGAAGTGGCCATAATCCCCGATATCAACGGCGATGAAATCGACGATCTCATCGTCAGCGGGAAATGGGCGAACAACCGCACGGGCGAGAGCTACGTCGTGTTCGGCTCCACCGAGACAATCCCATTCTCCTTTTCTGCCGCCGATCTCGACGGAACCAACGGATTTCGCCTCGACGGCTTTCGCCCGAGAGGTTGCGCGGGATTCCAGGTCGCCCCTGCGGGGGACATCAACCACGATGGCGTCCGCGACATCCTCATCACCGCCGCGCTCTCGGAAGTCAACGGCCTCGACCGCGCAGGCGAAGCCTACATCATCTTCGGCCGCCACCAACCCTGCCCCGCCGACCTCACAGGCTCCTCCCACCCATCCGACCCCACCTACGGCGTCCGCGACGGCGACGCCGACAGCGACGACCTCTTCTTCCTCCTCGACGCCTTTGCAAACGCCGACACCGACACCTGCGACATCGACCAGGACGCCGACGACTTCAGCGCTTACCTCGGCCACTTCGCCGCCGGCTGCGGCTGACCCTTTCGCTCCAACCCCCCATCAGAGGCCCAGGCGCAGGCCCAGACTCATGCGACGCCCAACCACGCAAGAAGGGCGACCCGTACAAAGCCACCCCGAATCACCCGACCGCCTGCGCTTCTACGCCCTCATCCCCGCCATCCAATCGGCCTCCGTTCACGCGCCCCAACACGAGACCCCTCCGTGTCTCCGTGGTCTTTCCCCGCCGCGCCTCACCCCCGCCGCAGCCGCACCAGCCCCACCGTCTCCGCCACCGCCCGCTCCAGATCGTCGTTCACCACGAAGGCGTCGTACACACCCCCCGCCTTGGCCTCCTCGATCTCCCGCGTCGCCTCGCGGAACCGCTTCTGGATCGTCTGCTCATCCTCCCGCTGGCGGTCCCGCAGCCGCCGCAGCAGTTCCTCCTCGCTCGGCGGCAGCACGAACACCCCATACATCCCCGCCATCTTCTCCTTCACCTGCCCCGCCCCGCGCACGTCGATCTCCAGGATCACCAGCTTCCCGCGCGCCAGCGCATCCTCCACCGGCCCCCGCGGCGTCCCGTACCTTCTCTCAAACACCCCCGCCCACTCCAGCAGCTCCCCCTCGCCCACCATGCGATCAAACTCATCCTCACTCACGAAGCGGTAATCCACGCCCTCGCGGTCCTTGACCGTCCTCGCGCGTGTCGTCACACTGACGCTGAACACCGCGTCCTCGAACGCCTTCTCCACCTCGCGCGCGATCGTCGTCTTCCCCGCCCCGCTCGGCCCCGAGATCACCAGCAACAACCCGCTCATGCCGCTCAGGGTACGCCCCCCGATCGGGGCGGCGGCATCCTGTCACCGTGGTAGGACCGGCATCCTGCCGGTCATCGTGCAGCGGTGCCAACAATCTCAAATCTCAAATTTGAGATCCTCCGGTCCTGCTTTTCGCTATTGGCTTCTCGCTTTGCGCTTCTCTCTACCCCACCACGAGCCGGGCACGCCGTTTCCTCTTCCTTTCACCCGCTAGCCCCGCTCACGAATCGCGCCCACCATGCGTTCGAAATCCTTCCTACACCGCTCGCCGGCGCCTTCGATCAACCGAGCCTCGGCCTCAACGTGCCCTACCCCCTCGCCACGCATCGCGTCCAGAGCGAGCAGATAGAGCTGCAGGCACGGGTCCATGTCCGGACTCCGTGCGCTGCGCGAACCATCGTTCGGGCGCCAGAACTCCCCGTTATGAAGCCAGTGAATCGCGCTGATCCGTGACAACGGCGTGAGCCCTGGATCCTCGGCGAGTCTCAGCAAGTCATCCCGAACCCTCGCGATCGGATACGACCCGAGAACAGCCACATAATCTGTGGCATCCGCAGGATCGAGCCGCTCGGACGCGATGCGAGCGGCCTCTGGGAGATGGCGCAACTGCTCGACAGACAGGTCATGGAGCATCACGAACAGCTCACGCAGGCGCTCTGGCGGCAATCTTTCCGCAAGCGTCAGCGCGATCCGCGGGCTGTTCCGCAAAATGCCATACGTCCTCTGATACTCAGGTGTCAGGTCCGAAGCAGCCAGACCCCTCAGGAACGCGGCGTCCGACAGATACCGACTGCCCGGATCCTCCTCAGCACATCCAACCATCAACAGAGCAAGTCCCAGGATCGCCATTCGCGACGCACAAGAAGCGCAAGCGGTTGCGAGGTCACTTGGCGTCAGCCGCGGCATGGCGAGAATGGTACCAGATCTCAGCGGGCAAAGCGCCCGCCGTGTCATCACCAGACGCCATAGGCCTCACCCGATCAGCAACCACCGCCAACCGCCAGCTCCGACTTTGCTGATTCTCGGTTTGCTGTTTTCTTTACCCCACCACATGCGCCGGCCGCGCCATCTCCTCATCCATCTTCTCTCTCCCCGCCTCCGCCTCCGGGTCCTCCACGCTGAACAGCCACACCTCATCGTTCACCTGCGCCTGCAAGTGCACCGGCCGCCCCCACAGCCGTCGCAGCGCCTTCAAAACCTCCAGCGCCTTGCCCACCTCGATCTCCAGCCCCGACCACTTGTGCGCCAAGTACAGCTCCCCGCGATTGCGATAGTTCGCATCCGCCACATAGATAAACGGCTGGCCCATGTTCGTGAGCTGGTACAACAGCGTCTGCTTGATCTTCTGAAAATCCCGCGTCACGATCCGAAGCTGCCCCGTCGCCGGGTCTCTGCGATAGTGGTACATGTTGTGCCGCTCGACGAACTCCGGCGTCAAGAACTCATCGATGAAGTTCACGTCGTTGTAGATCCGCCGGATCTCGAAGATCTTCTCCCGCCCCTTCATGCTCTTGTCGTCGAACGCCTTCTTGGCGCCGATCGAATCCAGCGACTCCCACGCCGCCCCGTGCTGGCCCCTGTCCCACCGCCGCTCGATGTCCTTCAGAAGCTCCACCCCGATCTTGTACGGGTTGAACCCGCCCGGCGCCATATGCACCACCCCCGAGTGCTGCTCGGCGTAGTCGATAATCTCCGCCGCCTGCACGAAGTGCTCGGTCATCAGCTTGCTGTGCCAGTACGTCGCCCAGCCCTCGTTCATCACCTTGGTCATCGCCTGGGGCGCAAAGTAGTACGCCTCGTCGCGGATCAGCGACAAGATGTCCTGCTGCCATTCTTCCAGCGGCGCGTGCCGCATCAGGAACAGCAGCACGTCCCGCGTCGGCTCCGCCGGCACCGCCTTGCTCTCCCCCGCCTTCTTCTCGTGCGCAACCCGCTGACGCTCCATCTCCTCCCGCGGGTTGATGAACCGGTCCATGTAGTCCTTCGACCGCAGCTTCTCCGGCTCGAACGCCTTGGGCTCGCCCGCCTCGCCCTCCCTCTTCACAAACACCGAGTGCGGGTCGATCAGATGCTCGATCATCATGCAGTCGTCGATGAACCGCTCGACCTTCTCCAGCCCCACCCGATCCGCGTGCCGCCGCACCCGCATCGCGTGGTTGGCCATCTCGTCCATCATCTTGCGATTGGTCTGCCCGAACCACAGGTTGTTCTTGAAAAAGTCCGCGTGCCCGTACACATGCGCCATCACCAGCTTCTGGTCCAGCACGCTGTTGGATTCCTGCAGGTACGCGTAGCACGGGTCGTTGTTGATCACCATCTCGTAGATGCGTCCCAGGCCGTACGCATCGCGCTTCGACAGCTTCTCGTACTCCATCCCCCAGCGCCAGTGCGGATATCGGACCGGGAACCCGCCGAACGACGCGATCTGGTTCATCGTGTCGAAGTCCAGAACCTCGAACACGACCTCGTAGAAGTCGAGCCCGTACTCCCGGGCCTTGGCCTTGATGGCCACCATGTGAGCCCTGAGCTCAGCCGACAGATCCGTCGTGGCGATTCCGCGCTGCATCAAGCGTTCATCGGCACACCACTGGCCCGCCGACAACCCAAAACCATACGTCCAAACACCCAACCACGCCCACTTGTTCCACCCGGCCCGGGGCGGCGGCATCCTGCCGCCGATCGCCGCAGGCGATACGACCGCTCACAATCCCCAGCCCAAGCCACCAGATACCAAAACGGAACCGCGAGCGCAAGCTCGCGACACACCACCCAAGCACCCCGACCGCACACCCATTTCAACGCTTCAAGCAACCAGACGGACCAATCGCAAGCGTCCTCGCGGGGCCGCCAACCCGCCGGGCATCTTCAACAACTCGCACAACAAGCACCCACTCTCGACAGCAACGCCGCTCATTGCTACGGCCGAGTGAAGTACATGACGACCAGCCCGGCGATGAAGGCCAAGATCCACAATCCGCCCGCAAGCAACCCACGCAAACCCGGCTTGAGCTGGATAAAGGCTCGCCGCCACCGCACCCACGCCATGGCACCCAAGCCGAAGCAGATCATGACCCCGAACTGCGCCCAGGAGAACTTGTCGAGCACCACCGCCCGCATGATGAGCGACAGAGATGACCAGAACATGACGCCCGCCAGCGGAATCAGCCCGATGCCCCACGAGTACATCTCCCAGCCATCTCGATGAACACAGAGCGAGAGTCGCTCCCCACACTCCGGACACCGCCCCCCTTCCAACCCCAACAGGCTGTACCCACACACCGGACACGCCTCATCAAACTCCGCGAGATACGCCCGCAAGAACGCCTCGCGCTTCTCCCGCTCCTCGCTCACGCCCCACCCCGAATCAACAACGCCGCCACCAGCACCACAACGCCCGTGAACGTCAGCCACGAACTCCGCGTCGCGCGCCAGTACCGATTCCTCGTCTCCATCCGTGCATACCGACGCACGATCGACTCCTTGTCCGCACCCATCCAAAGACTCGCAGCCGAGATCAGGAAAGCCAGCGACATCAACCCCAGATTCCCCCACACCGCCGCGCCAACCCCCAACCACACCACCCCCGCCGCCATCCGCGAACGCCTCTCCCGCCGCGCCGCCTCCTCGGCCGTCAGCGCCGGCGGCTCATACTGCCCCTCATCCACCCACACCCGCGCCCCGCGCTGCACCAGCCGCAGCTCGACCTCCGCCCCGCACTCCGGACACACCGCCCCGCCACCGCGCAGGTTGTACATGCACATCGGACACGCCTCATCGCGCTCGCTGAGAAACGCCCGCACCAACGACTCGTCGCCGCCGTCCATCCCCCCAATCTACCTCATTACACTCACCCCATGCCCTGCCGCGGCTGCAACGCCCCCACATCCTCAAAGAGCAACGCCGACCACTGCCCCCCCGGCGCCCCCGCGACCCCCCAGCGCCCCGCCGACCCCGCC
>JAJDDM010000116.1 GCA_029260315.1 Phycisphaerales bacterium
GGGTCTATTCGGTCGAGCTCCGCGCGGGCGATGAGACTCTCGGGACGCAGGAGATCGAGATCCTCCCCGACCCGCGCGTCGAGACGACCGACGACGAGTACGCCGAGCAATATGAGTTTCTGATCGAGATCAACGAGGCGATCGACGAGGCGCACAGCGCGGTGAACACGATCCGCGATGTGCGCTCGCAGATCGACGCGGCGCTGCGACGGGCCAAGGACGCGGGGCTCGATGACGGCCTCACCGAGCCCGCCGACGCGATCAAGAAGACGATCGGCGAGATCGAGAACGAGATCCTCCAGACCAAGTCCAAGAGCTCGCAGGATCCGCTGAACTTCCCGGTGAAGCTCAACGACAAGATCGCGGCGTTGGTCTATCAGGTCGACAGCGACTACCCCGTCACCGAGCAGAGCCGCGACGTGTACGAGCACCTGCGGGGGCTTCTCGATGGGCAGCTCGACCACCTCGACGACGTGCTCGCAAACGAAGTCCCGGCGTTCAACGCATTGGTCGCCGAGGCCAACGTCCCAGCGGTCGTGCTGGAGGAGCCCGAAAAACAGTGACCGGGGAATCCCCGAGGGAGCCGGTCGGATTCTCCACCAGCAATCGCGCAACCACGGGAATCGGCGCAGCAGCCGGCGCTCCAGCGGGACGCGCCAACGTCCGAAAGGACGCCCGAAGTCCGCAACCCCTTGGGCGCAGGCCGGTTATCCGCTAGCATCAAGCAGCCGGGCTCGCCGGCGCGGAGGGAGTCAGAAATGATCGTGTCGATTCGTGATGTGCGCCGGGGGATCGCGCCCCTCGCTTTGATCGCCTCGCCCGCGTTCGCGGCAGAGCCCACCCTCGACCCCGCCTGGGTCGAAGCCTTCAACTGGCGCTCGATCGGCCCGGCGAACATGTCCGGTCGCATCGTCGATCTCGACGTCCACCCCAGCGACCACTCGCTCTGGTTCGTCTCGACCGCCTCGGGCGGGCTGCTCAAAACCGTCAACGCCGGCGCGACCTTCGAGTATCTCTTCCAGGACCAGCCCACGGTCTCGATCGGCGCGACCGCCGTCGCCGCCAGCGACCCGAACATCGTCTGGGTCGGCACGGGCGAGCACAACCCCCGCAACAGCTCCTCCTGGGGCGACGGCGTCTACAAGAGCACCGACGGCGGCGAGACCTGGACCCACATGGGCCTCAAGGAAACCTTCATCACCGGCGACATCCTCATCCACCCCGAGGATCCCAACATCGTCTACGTCGGCGCGATGGGACGCACCTGGGGCACGAATCCCGAGCGCGGCCTCTACAAGACCACCGACGGCGGCGAGAACTGGGAGAAGATCCTCTACGTCGATAACACCACCGGCGTCATCGACCTGACCATGCACCCCGAGAACCCCGACGTGCTCCTCTGCGCCATGTGGGAGCGCATCCGCGACGAGTTCGATACCAACGACCCCAAGAAGCGCCACGGCCCGGGCTCGGGGCTCTACAAGTCCATAGACGCCGGCGCGAGCTGGAAGAAGATCAACGACGGCCTGCCCACGGCCGACCTCGGCCGCCTCGGCATGACCTGGTCGCTCGCCGAGCAGGACACGATGTACATGCTCGTCGACAGCGACCAGATCGGCAGCGGCGGCACCAAGACCCCCGCGTTCCTGGGCGTCTCGTCCAACGACGCCGACGTCGGCGCGCGCGTGACGAATGTCGCCGAGGACACCCCCGCTGCCGCGGCCGGGCTGAAGGACGACGACATCATCATCGAGTTCGCCGGCGAGACGGTCCTCTCCAGCGACGACCTCTCGGGCAAGATCCGGCGCAAGGCGCCCGAAGAAGTCGTCGTTGTCGCGGTCGTGCGTGAGGGCGAGATCATGGAGTTCGACGTCACGCTCGCCGAGCATCCCGATCCCGATGCCAAGCCCTTCCGCTCGGACCTCGATGGGCAGGCGCCCAACATCGCCGACCAGCAGGGAGCCGACGGCTACGAGACCGGCGGGCTCTACAAGAGCACCGACGCCGGCGAGACGTGGACCCGCGTCAACAGCATCAACCCCCGCCCCATGTACTTCTCAAAGATCGCTATCGACCCAACCGATCCGACATATCAGTGGGTCGCGGGCGTCCAACTCATGAAGTCCGAAGACGGCGGCAAGTCGTACACCCGCGACGGAGGCCCCGGCGTCCACGCCGACGGGCACGCATTCTGGATCGACCCCGACGACGGACGCCATCTCCTGCACGGCACCGACGGCGGGCTGTACGAATCCCACGACCGCGGCAAGACCTGGTACCACCACAACCAGCTCGCCCTCGGCCAGTTCTACCACGTCACCACCGACAACCAGCCGCTTTACAACGTCTACGGCGGCCTCCAGGACAACGGCTCCTGGGGCGCCCCCAACCGCACACGCTCCTTCGCCGGCCCCGACAACACCGACTGGTTCCGCGTCGGCGGGGGCGACGGCTTCATCTGCGCCGTCGATCCCGAAGACCCCGACCTCGTCTACTACGCGAGCCAGAACGGCGGCGTCGCCCGCAGCAACCTCCGCACGGGCGAGCGCGGCAGCCTCCGCCCCAGACCAGAACGCGGCAGCGAACTCTCCTACCGCTTCAACTGGAAAACCCCCTTCGCCCTCAGCAACCACAACGCCAAGATCTACTACGTCGCCGGCAACTACGTTTTCCGCTCCATCACCAAGGGCGACATGCCCCAGCGCATCAGCCCCGAGATCACCCGCACCAACCGCGGCACCGCCACCGCCTTCAGCGAATCCCCCGCCGACCCCGACGTGCTCTACGTCGGCACCGACGACGGCTCGTTCTGGATGACCGATTCCGGCGGCGCCGAGTGGACCAACATCATCTACCCGCGCGAGCCCGACCCCGTCGACGAGGACGCCGAGGAGCCGGCGCCCGAAGGTGAGAGCGAGGCTGACGAGCCCGAAGGCGAGGCAGATGTGGCGGAGGAGGGCGAGGCAGAGGCTGCCGAAGCGCAGCAGCCGGCCGAGCGATCCAGAACCGAACGCCCCACGCCCGGGCGCCGGCACGCTCAGGAAAGTGAGCAGGACCAGCCAGGTGGTCGCGCTGGCGGCCGCGCCGCCGCGATGTTCGAGAATCTCGACGCCGACGGCGACGGCAAGCTCTCGCGCGACGAAATCCCCGAGCGGATGCGCGCGTTCATCGGTGACGCCGATGCCAATGCCGACGGTTCGATCACGCTTGCCGAGCTCCAAGCCGCCATGCAGGCCCGTGCGGGGCGCGATCGTCCCGGCGGTGCTCAGCGCCCGCCCACCGATCAGCCCCGACGCGCCCGCGAGGGTGGCCGGCAGCAGGCCGAGCAACCGGAGCAAGCTGCTCCAGAGGCCAGCGACGATCCCATCGCCGGCGCATGGACCCTCAAGACTGTCAGCGAGTTCGGCGAGAGCGAGACGGACATGCTTATCACCCGCGCCGAAGACGGCTCGCTCAGCGCCAGGCTCACCAGCGAGTTCCTCGACAACGCCACCGACTCGCTCAGCTTCAACGAAGAGACCGGCGAGCTGACCTTCGCCTTCACCACCGACTTCGGCGGCGCAACCGGCGAGGCCAAGGTCGAGGGCGACACCATGACCGGCTCGCTCAGCTTCAACCAGGGCCAGTTCCGGGCCGAGTTCACCGGCACCCGCCAGCGCGAGCAGACCGAGGAACCATCGGGCGTGACGCTCGACGAGCTCATCCCCAGCCCCGGGCGATTCAGCTCCATCGAGGCCTCCCGCTACGACGCGAACCGCGTCTACGCCACCATCGACAGACACTACTACGACGACACCAAGGCGTACGTCGTCATGTCCGAGGATCAGGGCAAGACCTGGCAGAGCCTCTCGGACAACCTCCCCGACGGCTCGGCACGCGTCATCCGCGAGGACATCGTCAACCAGAACCTGCTCTACCTCGGCACCGAGTTCGCCCTCTACGTCTCCATCGACAGAGGCCAGACCTGGACCAGGTTCAACAACAACCTCCCCACCGTCGCCGTCCACGAGGTCGCCCAGCACCCGATCAGCGGCGAGATCGTCGCCGGCACCCACGGACGCAGCCTCTGGATCACCGACGTCACCCCCCTGCGCTCCATGACCGAGCGGGCGATAAACGCCCCGACCTACCTCCTCCCGCCCGCGCCGCAGATCCGCTGGCGCAACCAGCCCTCCGGCGGCAATGTCGGCGGCGTCAGCTTCTTCCGAGGCGAGAACCCGCCCTCCAGCGCCCGCATCGCCTTCATGCTCAACGACGCACGCGACATCCGCGTCAGCATCCTCGACGCGACCGGCGGCGTCCTTCGCACCTACGACGAACTCGAGACCAAGGACGGGTTCAACTGGATCGACTGGGACATGCGCCGCGCGCCGCCGCCGCCGGGACGGGGAGGCGGGCGATTCCGTCGCGGCCCGCTCGTGCCCACCGGCACCTACCGCGTCGTGCTCGAGGCCGACGGCATGCGCATGGAACAGGCCCTGGAGATCAAGCCCGATCCCGACCAATAGAGGCCCCGGCGCAAGCCCGGTCTCGCGGAAGCCGGACGGCCTCTGCAAGTGCGACACGCGTGGCATCGTTCCGATCGGCGACACTCGCCGCTGAGTGCATGAAGTTGGTATGCGCAAGCCGCGCGCTGCCGTGCCCCCCCGGGGCGAGTTGCGCGTGACCTTCGCTCGAAGACTCGCTCAGACCACGGCACCCGTGAACCGGGCGATCTCGATGGAAGGTCAGCCTCAGGCCGATTCCTTGCGGACCTTGCGGGTGTGCTTGAGCGTGCGCCGGTTGGCGACGGCGTCGGCGTCGATGACGTACTCGGCACCCTCGTTGTCGAGATCGGGCAACTCGTACATCATGTCGAGCATGATCTCTTCCATGACCGCGCGCTGGGCGCGAGCGCCGGTGGAGCGCTCGAGCGCCTTCTTGGCGATCGCGTGCAGCGCCTCCTCGGTGAACTCGAGCTTGGCGCCTTCCAGCGCGAACATGTGCTGGAACTGACGCGAGAGCGCGTTCTTGGGCTCGGTGAGGATCATCGCCAGCGCCTCGGCGTCCAGCGGCATCAGCGGCGAGACCACCGGCAGACGCCCGACCAGCTCGGGGATCATGCCGTACTCGACGATGTCCGCGGCGGTCACCTGGCTGAGCAGCTCGTGACGCTCCATCTGCGAGGTGTGCGGCGTGGTGTCCGCCGAGCCCGCGGTGAAGCCGATGCGGGTCTTGCCCAGGCGGCGGCGGATGACGTCCTCGATGCCGACGAACGTGCCGCCGCAGATGAAGAGGATGTTCCTGGTGTCGATCTGGATGTACTGCTGCTCGGGGTGCTTGCGTCCGCCCTGGGGCGGGACGTTGGCGACGGTGCCCTCGAGCATCTTGAGCAGGCTCTGCTGGACACCCTCGCCCGAGACGTCGCGGGTGATCGAGACGTTGGAGGAGGTCTTGCCGACCTTGTCGACCTCGTCGATATAGATGATGCCGCGCTGGGCGGCCTCGACGTCGTAGTCGGCGGCCTGGAGGAGCTTGAGCAGCAGGTTCTCGACGTCTTCGCCGACGTAGCCGGCCTCGGTCAGGGTCGTCGCGTCGCCGATGGCGAAGGGGACCTTGAGGATGCGGGCCAGCGTGCGGGCCATGAGGGTCTTGCCCGAGCCCGTAGGCCCGACGAAGAGGATGTTGCTCTTATCGAGCTCGACGTCCGATTCATGCTCGGTCTCGGCGTGCAGCAGGCGCTTATAGTGCGAGTGAACCGCGACCGAGAGCGACCGCTTGGCGATGCGCTGGCCGATGACGTACTGGTCGAGAAACTCGTTGATCTCGCGCGGGCTGGGGACCTCCGAGAGCGCGTTGGAGACGCTGGTGACGCGCCGGCGCTCCTGGCGGAAGATGTTCTGACAGAGGTCGACGCAGTTGGCGCAAATGTAGACCTCGCTGGGGCCCTCGACCATGGGGCCGACCTCACGGCTGGTCTTGCCGCAGAATGAGCAGGTCGTGACCTTGCGTCCGCGAAAACCGCTGTTTCCACCGTCCGAGGCGGCGTTGGTGTCGTCGTCTCGATTCTTTGCCATGCATTCCTCGCTGCTTGTCGCCTGTGGGCGATGGACCGGTGGAAACTCTATCGGCCTGGTGGGGCGGTGGCTGGATGGGAATGGCGCCGCCCACGTCCCGACGCCGCATCCAAGGTAGCCGGTTGATCGGGAAAACGGAAGGGGCGACCCGAGAAGTTTGGATGGTCCGTGCCGATTATTCGGGCGCGTCCGGTGGCTGGTCGGTCTCGGTCGGTTGTGCGGGGTCCGGGAGGGGCTCGCCGAGAAGGTCAAAGCCCGGGCGGGCGCGGATTGCGCCGTCGTCGTGGACCTCGCCGCGAAGGAGTTTCTGGCGTGCGCGCGGGCGGCCCGAGACGCCCTCGAGCAGGCGATCGCGGGCGAGGCGAAACTCTTCCTTGGTGATGTCGCCCCGCTCGTGGGACTTTCGGAGTTGCTCCAACAGACTCGCGGGTGAGGATTCGTCGTCGTCATTGGAGAGCATCCGGGAGCGGAGCCAGAGGATGACGACGCCGCCGAGCGCGACGAGGGCCGCGAGGATGATGACCCAGACGACGACCTCGCCTGCGGGTCGGGCGGTGCTCTGGGCGAGCCAATGGGCCATGGGGGATTATGGGCGTCAGGCGCCGGCGAGGCCGATGGCCTCGCGGATGGGCTTGATCAGCTTGGGGACGATGCTCTCGTGAACAAGGGCCTCGCCCTGCTCTGCGAGCTGCTCGGTGAGGTTATTGATGTCCTTGATGTCCTCAAAGGGCCCGACGCGTCGGACGGTCAGGTAGATGCTGATCGGCTCGTTGGTTTCCTGGCCTTGGCCCTGGCGGGTGGAGCGGCTCTTGACCTCGACCAGAACCTCGTGCTCGGCGTTCTCGCCGAAGGCGTAGCCGAGGACCGGCTGGCAATCGACCGGGACGACGCCCTCGAGGTCGAAGAGGTCGCCGAGGTCCGTGGGGGCGATGAGGGCCTGGTGGATGACGCGGTCGTGGACGGCCCGGCACTCCAGATCGAAGCCGAACAGCAGCTCGACGTACTCGATATCCAGCGGGCTGATGCTGAGGAAATAGGGCGCGAGCTGGAGGACCTGGCGGTGCAGCTCGTAGGCCTCCGAGGCGTTGGCGGGGTTGACGATGCCCGAGCGGATGTTGGTGTTGCGCACCGCGAGCCAGCGATGGGGCGTGCTGGCGCTGGCGGTCTCCAGGGCCAGTTCATCCTCGTAGCGTTTGAACTGGTCCATCGAGGGGAACTGGCGGCGGAGGCGCTCGCACATATCCAAGACCGTCTCGCGACCGCGGGGCAGCTCCAGCTTCACGCTCAGCTTCTGGTTGACGTAAAAATCCGAGCATAATGCTCGAAAGCTCTCGCTCATCGACTCCGACTCCCTTCGGAGGACACCACCTCGGGTCCGGGATCAGTCTATGGCGGGCGGGGGGCGGTTGCCATGGGCCGGGGCGCTGTCGGCGGGCGTCGGATCGCTAACGGGCGATTCGGAAACTGGTCTCGGCGGGCTGGATGGCGATCGGCTCAGTCTCCTTGGAGCGGATGTTGCCAGCCATCTGGTCGTCGATATCGGCGAGCAGAGCGTCGATCGCGGGCTGCTCGCCCTGGGCTTCGAGCATGACGCTGCCGTCGGGCTCGTTGCGGACCCAGCCGGTGACGGGGTGGGGCTCGGCGGCGGCCCGGCACGCCCAGCGGAAGCCCACCCCCTGGACAGTTCCGTGATAGGTCACACGCACGCGGTTCATGGGTGAGGGTATCGCCCCCGGACGCGCGCTCTTGGCGACACGATCCTGGCGACAGGTGGGGACGGTTTCGCTTGCGGCCTCGCTATGATCCCAACGCTCTCACGAGAGCGTTTTGGGGGCCAGGGACGGCGATGGCGATGGGCGATGATCGAGACCGGGTGCGCGACGCGTCGGACATCGTGGACGTGGTCGGCGAGTGCCTGGCGCTCAAGCCCAAGGGGCGCGAGTTCGTGGGCCTGTGCCCGTTCCACGACGACCACCGCCCGAGCATGTGCGTGGTGCCGGGCAAGCAGATCTTTCATTGCTTCAGTTGCGGCGCCGGGGGTGATGTGTTCACGTTCGTGCAGCGGTACCACTCGATGGAGTTCCGCGAGGCGCTGACGTTTCTCGCCGAGCGTGCGGGAATCGAGCTGACCAAGAGAACGGGACGGGACGGCGGGAGCGATGAGCCCTCGCAGGGCATGAGCCGGGGCGACGTGCTGGCGGCGAATGGGCTGGCGCGCGACTTCTTTCGCACGATTCTGCGGCACGATGACCACGGGCGCGCGGCCCGCGAGGTGATCGCTCGGCGGGGCATGTCCGAGGAGATGGTCGAGCGGTTCGAGATCGGGGCCGCGCCGGATCGCAACGACGGGCTGATGATGCTCGCGCACGGGCGCGGGATCGCGAGCAAGGATCTTGAGGCGGCGGGGCTCTGCAAGCAGCGCAAGAGCGGGCTGGGCGACACGTTCCGCAATCGCGTCGTGTTCCCGATCCACGACCAGATCGGGCGGGTGATCGCGTTCGGGGCGCGCCGGATTGATGAGGACGACATCCCGAAGTATCTGAACTCGCCGGAGAGCTCGGTGTTCGATAAGTCGGCGACGCTGTATGGGCTGCACCAGGCGTCGCGGGCGATCCAGCGCGAGCGCGTCGCGATCGTGACCGAGGGCTACACCGACGTGATCGCGTGCCACCAGGCGGGGTTCGAGAACGTGGTCGCGACGCTGGGCACGGCGCTGACCGCGGGACACGCGCGCACGCTGCGCCGGCTGTGCGAGACGGTCGTGCTGCTGTTTGATTCCGATGAGGCGGGGGCGAAGGCGGCGGATCGGGCCGTCGAGGTCTTCTTCGCACAGCCGATCGACGTGCGGATCGCGTCGCTCGCGGACGGCGAGGGTGGGAAGGATCCCGATGAGATCCTGCGGATGGAAGATGGTGCCGAGCGGTTTCGACGGGCGATCGAATCGGGCGTGGATCTGCTGGAGTTCCGGTATGCGCGCCTGCGCGAGAAAATCGCCGGCGGCGGGATCGCGACGCAGCAGCGGGCATTGGAGGAGGAGGTTCGGCGGCTGGGCGAGCTCGGGCTGCGCCGGGTCGATCCGGTTCGGCGTCAGTTCGTCGTCCGCCGGCTGAGCGAGATCACCGGGCTGAGCGCCGACGGCGTGGTCCGTTCGCTGCGGGGCGGGGGCGCGATGCGCGAGAACGCCGACGCCGCCGTCGAATCGAAGACGCAAGCCCAGGGCGACCCCCTGGCGACGATGATCGGGTGCGCCCTGGGCGATCCATCGCTGCTCGGCGGCGCGGAGGATTGGCTGAGTCGCGTGGACGCCTACCCTTCATCGCGCATGGGTGAGATCGCCACGACGATGATTGGGCTTGTCGAGGCCGGCGCGGATGCCTCGCTCGCGGGCGTGCTGGGAAGGCTCGAGACTGAGGAAGCATCGTCGCTGGCGGTGGCGCTGTATCGCGAGGGAGAGCGGTTGTCGCAGGGCGATGACGAGAAACGCCGTCGGCTCTTCGAGGATTGCCGGCGGGCGTGGACGCGACGCCGCCAGAGCGAAAAGGGCGGCGATCTGATCGAGAGATTGCGGTCTTCGCGCGAGCGGCATGCGACACTGGGGGCGAACCCGACGGCCCTGCCGCGTGCGGGGCGGGGGCAGGCTCGATGAGCGTCGATCTGAACCCCGCGATGCTGGAGCTTCTGGAACTCGCCCGCGGGCGCGGGTGGCTGAGCTATGAGGAAGTCACGACGACGCTGCCGGACGAGCTGGTCAGCCAGGAGGGCGTCGACCTTCTGCTGACGGCGATCGATCGGCACGAGATCGAGCTGGTGGACGAGCTGGAGTATCGCGCCCGCCTGCACCGCGAGGCGATCGCGCGGGGCGATGAGCCCGGGCGGGACCCGCTCGCCGAGCACCTGCGCAAGGCGGCGGCGAAGCGCGGCACGGGCGGCAAGCCGCTGCGGGCGATGAGCGTCGCGGGTGGGGAGCGGACGGCGGAGACCGCGGAGCTGCGCAGCCGGCTCGCCGGCACGAAGGGCGCGTTCAACGAGGACGAGGGCGACTACGACGAGGAGCGGATCGCGCGCGAGTTCGAGGAGGCGGTCGCCGAGGAGACGACGGGCAAGAGGATCGACGATCCGATGCGGATGTACCTCACGCAGATGGGGACGATCCCGCTGCTGACGCGCGAGGAGGAGATCCGCCTGGCGAAGAAGATCGAGACGACGCGGATGATCTTCCGGCGTCGCTGCCTGGAGTGCGACTACATCGTGCGCCAGGTGATCGACATCCTGCGCCAGGTCGACGGGGGCGAGCTGCCGTTCGATCGCACGATGCGGGTCTCGACCGCCGAGGAGAACCACAAGGAGAAGCTCGCGGCGAGGATCCCGGTCAACGTCGCGACGGTCGAGCGGCTGCTGGATCTGAACGGCGAGGATTGGCGGGAGCTGTGCGAGCAGCTCGACACGGGGCTTCGGACCAAGGCGGACCGCAAGCGGGTGGACGAGATCCAGGGGCGGATCGCGGCGCGACGCCGACGGATCGCGTTCCTGACCGAGGAGCTGTGCCTGCGAACGGCGCGGATCGTGCCGCTGATGCGCAAGCTGCGCTCGATCATGCAGAAGGTCGAGCGGCTCCAGGACGCGCTGGGGCAAGAGGGCGAGGACGCGCCGGGGCCCGAGGACGCGCAGGTCATGGAGGAGGAGATCCAGGGGCTGCGCGAGCTGGTGCTCGATATGCCGGATCGTCTGATCGTGCGGGTGCGCGACATCAACACCGTGTTCTGGGAGTACGAGCAGGCCAAGCGGGATCTTTCCGGAGGCAACCTGCGATTGGTCGTGTCGATCGCCAAGAAGTATCGCAACCGGGGCCTGCCGTTCCTGGACGTGATCCAGGAGGGCAACACGGGGCTGATGCGGGCGGTCGACAAGTACGAGTACAAGCGGGGCTACAAGTTCAGCACCTACGCGACGTGGTGGATCCGCCAGGCGATCACGCGCGCGATCGCCGACCATGCACGGACGATCCGTATTCCGGTGCACATGATCGAGACGATGAGCCGCCTGCGGGGGATCCAGAAGCAGATCGTGCAGGAGACGGGCGCCGAGCCGACGATGGAGGAGATCGCCGAGCGCGCGGCCCTGCCGATCGCAGACGTCAGGCGGGTAATGAAGATCGGCAAGCAGCCGGTGAGCCTGGACCGCCCGGTCGGCGAGGGCGAGGACAGCTACTTCGGCGATTTCATCGAGGACGAGTCGCAGAGCTCGCCCTCGGACACCGCCGCCCAGGAGATGCTCAAACAGCGGATCGAGCAGATCCTCAAGACCTTGACATATCGCGAGCGAGAGATCATCAAGCTGCGCTACGGCATCGGCGACGGGTATACCTACACGCTCGAAGAGGTCGGGCGGATCTTCAAGGTCACGCGCGAGCGCGTGCGCCAGGTCGAGGCCAAGGCAATCCGCAAGCTCCAGCACCCGGTGCGGGCGAGGAAGCTCCAGGGATTCGTGGATGGCTCGGGCTTCGGCGAGAGCCGATAGTTGCGCCGTCAGGTGAGCGCGCCGGAACGCTTCAGGTTGGTCTGCACGGCCCATTTCACCATCGTGGCCGAGACGATCGCCAGCCAGACGACGGCGGCCAGCGCCTGAAGGCGGACGGACTGGTCGGGGACCATCAGCACGCCGACGGCGACGATCGTGGCGAACAGCGCGTGCGCCAGCACGTTCGCTGAGTTGGTAAGCAGGAACAGGCAGATCGTAATGCCCAGCGCCGCGGTGCCCGCGCTGAAGGCCATCGGCATCCGATCGGTCAGCGCTGGCGGAAGGATCTCCGCCGGCACGTCCCACAGGCTCACGGCGGTCGAGACGGTCTCCAGCCAGTGCGGGAACCACAAGCCGAACGTTCCGGCGAAGGCCGCGATGACGAGCATGGAGGAGTCGGCGGTTCGTCCGACGAGCGCGTGGCTGGCGAAGACGCAGAGCCCGGCCGCGGCGCCGAGCGTGGCGAGCCCGCTACCGATCGTGCCCTCACTCATCGAGACCGCGATCCCGATGGCGGCGATGCCCATCGTGACGAACCAGATGAACCCGGCGAACTCGGCAGATCGCGAGGGCGTCCGTCGCGGCTTGGTCACGAGCTGCTGGCGCCCCGCGAGCGCCACGCCCGGGTGAGGCTCGCTTGAGCTCAGTTCCTGGCGGACCTTGGTCAGCTCGCCTCGGATGCGGGCCCGCTCGGTCTCGAGCGTGCGGCAGCGTCTCTCGAGATCCTCGTTCCGCTGCGCCTCTGCGGCGCGTTCCTTGAGCTTCTGCTCATAGTTCTCGGCCTGTGCCCTTGCCTCGGCCCGCGACTCATCAAGCTGGCTGGACATGTTCTCGAGCATGTCCTTCAGTTCGTCGTGCTCGGCGAGGCGTGATTCGAGCTCCTTCTCCCGCTCGGACAGCTCGCCGCGCATCTGCTCGAGCTGGGACGCGAGCTTCTGCTGCTCCTCGGCCTGCTGCTCCAGCACGCGCTTGTCCCTGACCAGCTCCTCCTGCACGCTGCTGATCTTCGCGCGCTCCTCGGCGATCTCGTCGGCCTTGGACTTGACCTCCGTCTCGCGCGCCGACAGCGTCTGCTGCTCGTTCTTGAGCCGTTCGCGCTCGCGCTGGATCGTCTCCCGCTCCTCGTCCACGTCGGGCTCGAACGCCTGATCCTCGACATGCTCGACCAGCGCGGCCTCGAGTTCCTCGAGCTCGCGCAGGCGCTCGGCGAGGCGCTCGCGCTGGCGCAGGA
Source organism: Phycisphaerales bacterium (assembly GCA_029260315.1). GTDB lineage: Bacteria > Planctomycetota > Phycisphaerae > Phycisphaerales > UBA1924 > S146-42. The sequence goes on from JAJDDM010000116.1 coordinate 12,805, forward strand.
ACTCGCCGCGCTCGGCCTCGACCCGCATCTCGCGCTCGCGCAGCTCGATCTCGGTGTCGCCCAGCGCACGCTCGCGCTCGGCGATGTCGTCGCGATACACGACGAGCTCGCCCTCTCGGGTCAACACGTCGACCTCGAGCATCTCCTGCTCGACGTGCGTCTCGCGGATCATGTTCAGACGCGATTCGAGGTCGGCGATGACGTCTGCCAGCGGATCGTCGCTCTCGTGCGCCCCCGGGCTGTGCTCGACGACGGCGCTGGTCTCGATCTCATCGATCTCGACATCGACGGTGTCCGGCTGGTGAACCAGCGAGTTGGTGTCGTGATCGGGTTTGTCGGTCATCGCGTCGCTCCGGGGGTCGGGCAAGAAGGCGGGCGCCGGGCACTCGGGGCCGAAGTGGATCATCGGCTTGCGAGAATTGGGATCCGAGCCCCTGTCTGATGCGATGGCGGAAAGGGGGGGAGGCTGGCGAGTTTGTGCGGGCCACGCGGGATACGCGCTCCGTGCGGGAGAACCCGGTGGAAATATCGGTCTTTGGGTTCGCTGGAATACCCGTGCCGGGACCCCGGTTTTCGCTCACAGGAGGACTCTCCATGGGACGTAATCGCGCTCTGGGCATGGGGATCGCCATCGTGGTCGGCACGGCGATCGGCACCGCCGCGCTGCTGGAACTCGAAGAACACAATCAGCCGGCGTCGCGCGAAGAGCGGCTTGCGGAGCATAAGCAGATGCTCCTCGATGGGTACGACCTCAGCGATGCGCGTTTCGATCCCGCCGAGGCGATGGCGCCGGGGGTCGCGAAGGACGGGATTCCGGCGCTCACCGATCCGAACCGCACGCTGCTGCCCCGACCGGACGATCGGGTGGTCGAGGTCGAGATTGGTTCGAGCGCGGTCGCGTATCCGATCAACATCCTGAACTGGCACGAGATCATCAACGACGAGATCGAGGGCGTGCCGATCGCGGTGACGTACTGCCCGCTGTGCGATTCGGTGGCGGTCTTCGATCGGCGACTGGAGAACGACCACGGCACGACCGAGGTGCTCGAGTTCGGGGTCTCGGGGCTGCTGTTGAACTCCAACGTGGTGATGTACGAGCGGACGACCAACGGATTGTGGTCGCAGGTGAAGATGGAAGCGATCTCCGGGCCGCACGCGGGCAGCGCGTTGCGGCACCTGCCCGTGAAGGTGGTCTCGTTCTCCGAGTTCTGGGCGGCGCACCCGGATGGACAGCTCCTGAGCACGGATACCGGGCACGAGCGGGACTACGCCGGCAATCCCTACGAGGGGTACTTCCAGAGCCCGACGCGCGTGTTCCACCAGTTTGACTACGACGACCGCCTGCCGCCGAAGGAGCTTGGGCTGGGCATCGTCGCGGGCGAGGAGGCGATCTTCGTGCGGGCGAGCGAGGTCATCGGACGCGAGTTGGCGGTTGAGACGCCGCTTGGAACCGTCCGCGTGACCGCCGACGGCGCGGGGCTGCGGGTGCTGGAGGCCCCCGAGGGCGTTCGGACGGTGCAGACGTTTTATCACAGCTTCAGCGCGTTTCATCGCGGTGCGCGGATCGTGCCGAAGATGGACGGGTAGGTCTCGTGGGGCGTGCCCCGCGTCAACCTTGACGGTTGGCGGCGGGCCGATTGCTGGAAGGACTCAGACATGGGCGGATCGATGCAGAAGACCGACAACATCAAGTGGATGATCGCGTTGCGGATCGTGGCCGGGGCTCCTTTGCTGCTGTTCGGCGTGATGCACCTGATCGGCGCGATGCCGATGAAGCCGCTGCTGGTAGAAGCGGGGCTGCCCGCGCCCGACCTGATGGCGATCGTCGCGCCGCTCGTGCAAGCGATCGCCGGCGCGAGCCTGCTGGCCGGGGCATACGCGCGCGTCGGCGGGATCTTGGCGATCGGGTCGATGGGCGGTGCGATCGTCACGCACCTGAAGATCCCCAACGACAAGTGGCCCGACGTCGCCGCGTACGCGGAGGACCCCGAGGCGTGGGCGGCCAATCCCGTCTACATGGAAGAGCCGATGATAATGATGGTCATGGCGATCGCGATCCTCGTGCTCTCGGCGATGATCGTCTGGAAGGGCGCCGGAGCGTTCAGCTTGGACCATAAAGCGGCCGGTGAGCCGAAAAACGCCCCGGATCCTGTCTAACCGGCCTCGGCGTGCTGGGCCGTCGCGATCGCGCCGGCTTTGGTCGATGTCTCCGCCGACGTGGCCGGATCGCGCCGGATCGCTCGCACCATCTCGCGTCGCATGTCGAGCGTGAGGCTCAGCAGCAGCGGCACGAGCAGGAGCGTGAAGACGGTCGAGACAAGCAGCCCGCCCACGACAACCGAGCCAAGCCCGCGGTACATCTCCGAGCCCGCGCCGGGCAAGAGCACCAGCGGGAGCATCCCGCCGACGCTGGTGAGCACGGACATGAAGATCGGGCGGATGCGCGAGCGCACGGCCTGAGACACGGCGTCGGCGATCGGCGCCGGCTCGTCGCCCTCTCGCAGCAGCGCGAGCGAGCGATCGACCAGCAGAATGGCGTTGTTGACCACGACGCCGATCAGGATGATGAAGCCGATCATCGTCAGCACGTCGAGCTGCTGGATCGGTTTGGTCGGATCGGCGAGCGACGCGTTGTGGACCAGGCGCAGGCCGGCGAACCCCCCCACGATCGCCAGCGGCACGCTGAAGAGAATCACGAACGGGTAGAGGAACGACTCGAACAGCGCCGCCATGAGCAGAAACGTCACCAGCAGCGCCCACACAAGGCGAGCGGTGGCGAGCTGCGGCTGGGTCGCCAGCGTGAAGAGCAATCCCGCGAGCAGCAGCGCGAAGATGATCGCCCCAGCCGCGCCGTAGAGCATGGACCAATCCCGACGCATGATCGTTCGCACCACGATCGCGATCGTCCCGCCCAGCCCGGCGAGGAGCGTCAGCCCGGCGAGGATGGCGACGGCACGCTGCCAGCCGCCGAGATCGCGGATCGTCGCGATGAGCCCCGCGGATTGGCTCTCGGGCGAGGTGCCAACGAGAGCGGCGGAGACCTCGTCGAGCTTCGCCGCGGTGCCCTCCAGGCGGATCCGCATCGTGCGATCGATCAGGCCTTGCTCGCGGGCCGGGGTGATGATGGCGCTGCGAATCTCCTCCATCACCTCGCCGACGGGACGCTGGTTGGGCGGCTTGACGCTGACGGTGACGCTGGGCAACTCCTCGATGCGGCTGATCTGCTGGGGCGAGAGAGCCGGCATAAACTCAACGACCGTCGCCAGCGAGACGACCTGCCCCGTCGGCGTCGTGACCGAGATCCCCGCGAGCTGTTCCTTCGTTTCGAGCCGCCCGCCGGTGGGCAGGAGAACGAGGTCGATGGTGTCGCCGGCGTACTGGTAGTCGTCGACGAACGCGCCGTCGAAGAGCGAGCGTGCCGCGTCGCCGACGTCGGCGGTGGTGAGCCCCAGTCGCCTGCCGTTCTCGTTGAGACGGATGCGGAACTCCTGCTGTTGGAGCAGGAAGTTGGCGGGCGTCGACGTGACCTCCTGACCGAAGCCGTAGCGCTGGCGAGCGGTCGCCTCCATGAACGCGGCGGCGCTGTTGACGCGGCTGAGATTCGGCCCGGAGATCTCGATGTCGATCGAGTTGCCCGCGCCGAAGCCCCGCCCGAAGATGGCGGCCTGGGACGCGCCGCCGAAGGCGTCGGGGATGCCGCCCATGGAGTTCGTAACGAGCTGGCCGATGGGGATGACGACCTGCTCGCGCTGGCTGGTCGCGCCGACGAACAGCGAGCCCTCGAACGCGCCGATAAAGAAGTTTTCGACGGGGATCGGATCGAACGGCTCGGGCTGATTCGTCGGGTCGGTCCAGTCGAATCGGGCGATCGGCGGCAGGGCCTCGACGGTGCTGGGCTCGTTGATGTCGGCGTCGGCGTAGGGCTTGATGCCGCGCTCGATGTGCTTGGCGATCGTCTCCATCTGCTCGACAGAGTAGCCCGGGGGAATCTGCAGCCCGCCGAAGACGAGGTTGCGGTTGCCCGCGGGGAGATAGTCCAAGGGCGGCATGAGCAGAGCCGCGCCGAGCAGGCTCAGGCCCGTGAGCACAACGATGATCGCCGGGCGCAGGGTCCAGCCGGCCCAGCCACCCGCGAGCCACTTGACGGCGCGGACGAACGCGCCGGTTGCCAGCCCAAGCAGCGGCGTCAGGCCGAAGAGCGTGCGCAGCGCATGGACCACCGGATGCGGGCGCTCGCGGTGCGGGCGGAGCCAGCGCGAGCAGGCGCTGGGGATGACCGTGATCGAGACGATGAGGCTGAGCACGACCGAGGCGACGATCGCCAGCGAGAGATCGCGGAAGAGCTGCCCGGCTTCTTCCTGGATCGTGATGATCGGGATGAACACGGCGACGGTGGTGAGCGTGGAGGCGAGGATCGCGCCCCAGACCTCGCGTGCGCCCTTGTACGCCGCCTCGATTGCGTTCTCGCCTTTCTCGATGCGCTGATAGATACTCTCGAGCACCACGATGGCGTTGTCGACGACCATGCCCACGGCGAAGGCGAGCCCGGCGAGCGAGATGACGTTGAGCGTGCGCCCGAAGGCAAGGAGCACGAGGAACGTGCCGACGACGCTGATGGGGATCGCCAGCGCAATCACGCCGGTCGAGACGATCGAGCGCAGGAAGACGAGCAGGACGCACGCGGCGATGACGCCGCCGATCCAGAGGTTCTGGGTGACGAGCTGGATCGCCGAGTCGATGTAGGTGGTCTCGTCATAGACCTGGCGTAGGCGCAGGTGGTCGCCCGCGGTCGGGTGCAACGCGGGGAGGATCTCCTGGCGGATCTCCTCGAGGCGCGGGCGCAGATCGTCCATGATGTCCACGACGTTGGAGCCGGATTGGCGGATGATGTTGATCGCCAGCGACGGCTGGCCGAAGGCGCGGACGAAGCCCCGGCGTTTCTGGTAGCCCAGATCGACGGTCGCGACGTCGCGGACGAGCACCATGCGCCCGTCGGGGCTGGCGATCGGCGTGTTGAGGACTTCTTCTGTGTTCTGGTACTGGCCCATGACCCGCACGCGGATGTCGCGCTTGCCCTCGACGATCGTGCCCGCGGAGACGTTCTGGTTCTCTGCGCGCAGGGCGGCGATGACGTGCTGGTAGGTGAGCAAACGCTGGGCGAGGGCCTGGGGATCGATCATGACCCGCAGCTCGCGTTCACGCCCGCCGAAGATGTTGACCTCGGCGACTCCGTCGATGCGCTCGATGAAGGGTTTAATTTCGCGGTCGACCGCGTCGAAGAGCGTGGTCACGTCAAAGCCCGGGTGCTCGTGGGCGAAGGCCGGGTCGAGGTCGAGGATGATCCAGGCGATGGCGCTATCGGGCCCGGTGGTGCCGGCGACGGTGATGGTCGGCTCGTCGGCGTCCTGGGGAATCTCCGGAACCTGGCGCAATGCGTCTGAGACCTCCTGGCGTGCGCGGTTGATGTTCGCGCCGAGGTAGAACTCCAGGGTGATCTGGACCACGCCCTCGCTGGTGAGCGAACGCATCGACTTGAGATTCGAGACGTTCTTGAGCTGCTCTTCCTGCTCCTTGGTGATCTCGTCGATGATCTCCTGCGGGCTGCGCCCGGGCCAGGCGGTATCCACGTTGATGATGGGGTAATCGACCGTCGGCGTGAGCTGCACGGGGATCGCGCCCAGGCCGATCATGCCGAAGATCACCAGGAGCAGCACGCCGACGCTCACGCCGACCGGCTTATTGATTGCGAGGCGGATGATGTCCATGACTCAGCCGGCGTCCTTTGCGGTGGGGTCGGCGGGCTTGGCCGGCAACTCGGCGCTGACCATGAGATCCTGCGTCGCGTACAAACGCTCGTTGCCCTCGACGATCACCCGCATCCCCGGCTGGAGCTGGCCGGGCATGATCGCGACGCGATCGCCCGCGGCGTACTTGGATCGAATCCGCGCGGGCATCGCCTTGCCGTCGGCGTCGAAGAACACGAACTCGCCCGCGTCGTCGCGCAGGATCGCGTCCTTGTGGACGGTGATCTCCGGCGCGAAACCCCCGGCGGGCACGAAGCCGATGACCGACATGCCCGGACGACCCCGCCCCAACGGGTTCGAGATCGGGACGCGGACGGTGAACTGACGGGTGCGCGGGTCGGCGTCGGGGATGATCCGCGCGACCTCGGCGAGCTCCTCGTGGGCGACGGTCCTGCCGGGCTCGCCCTCGACGGGGTCGCGCATCGCCTCGATCCGCAGACGGACCTTCGTCGAAGCCTGATCCAGGCGCCAGATGAGCGACTCGGGAACATCGAGACGGGCCTCAATCTCGCGCAGGCTGACGAGTTCGATAACCTCGTCGCCCCGATCGACCCACTGACCAAGCTCGGTCCGCTTGCGGGTGACGCGCGCGGGGAAGGGCGCGCGGATCGTCATGTCGTCCTTGCGCTCGATGGCGTCGCGATGGCGGGCGATCGCCCCCGAGAGCTCGGCCTGGGCCCGGGCGAGCTGGGCGTCGAGGCGATCCACGGCGGTCTGTGCGCGTTCGAGCTCGGTCACGCTCGTGGCCTCCTGCGAGGTCATCCGCGTGATCTGGTCGAGGTCGCGCTGGGCCTGAGCCCTCTCGACGTTGATGCGTTTGATATCGCTCTCGGTGGCCTTGATCTGCGCCGACGCCGAGTCGATCGCGATCTGCGCGAGCGTCGTATCCAGGACGGCGATCACGTCGCCCGCCTCGACCGCGTCGCCCTCCTCAACGGGCAACTCGACAACCAGCCCGGGCTCCTCGGCGGCGAGGCTGGAGCGACGCAGGCTCCGCAGCTCGCCGGTCACCTGCCGCCAGACTTCGACCTCTTCCAGGCGCACGGCGTCGACGACGACGGTCGCGGGCTGGGCGAGTGCGGGGGCTGTGAGGGCCGCCGCGGCGGTGGCGACGACGACGCGGGCCGGGCTCGGCCAGTTCATGCGCATGGACCTAATCCTCCGGGGGAACTCCCGATGATTGTTAGGCGCGTTGAGGTGCCCGACGCCGTTGGCAGACGAATAGGGGGTTCTATTCCGGACTCGCCTATCCGCCAATCATCACGGTCGGGAGCCCGGCGACGATCACGCCGCCGTGGGCGGTCATGTCACCCAAGCGGGCGGCGGGCTTGCCGCAGATCAGCACCGTCGCCGATCCCTTGACGATCACGTCGGGCGGCCCGACACAGACGCACTGGCTGGTGGCGGTGGCGGCCGGGAGCCCACCGATGAGGACGGTGGGCCCGCCGGGGCTGACGATGGGCCCGCCGACGTGGGGAACCAGGCCCGTGACCATCGGGCATGTGTGCATGTCGGTGATGCGTGCGGCGGGGGGCATGGATTGGCCTCTCAGTGGCTCATTGTGGCGAGAAGATAGCGGATCCAGTTTACGGAGCGTTGCTGGACGTTTGTGTCCTCGAATGCGGGCTCATGGCTGACACCGGAGCATCGGAACTGGCGCATGGTGACCCAGTTTGTGGGATTGACGCCGATGTCGTGGGTTTCGCTCTGGGTGAAGAGCGCTGAGCCGCTGAGGGCGGGGACAGTCGAGTCGCCGTGGCCCTGCATGTCGCGTCTGATCGGTCGCCCTCGATCAGCGCCTTCGGTGTCTGGCTTGAAGCCTCTCCAGTTGATGTCGCGTTGGGAGATGTAGATGCGCTCGCCGTTGCGCTCGCCGTAGGGAATGGGTGCCGAGCGAGGGACGGCTTGGTACTGGATTCGGCGCGGGGGAAAGTCGTAATGAACGGTGGAATCGGTGGCGAGGGCGGTGGAGTAGATGGCCCATGTCCTGGCGTGCTTCCAGTCGCCGAGCCACTGTTGGAAGCGTCTGAGCTCGCGGACTCGGCGTGAGAGGTCGTTTCGGACGGCCTGAGAGACGTCGGATCTCATGATTCCCGGGGGCTCGTCGGACTCGGGCCGCATGTATGTGTTGTAGACGCTCTCGTTGACGTTGTGGAGTTCCTGGTGGCCGTCCTCAAAGTTGCGCCAAGTAATCCAGTGGTCGGTGTTGAACTGCGAGCGGTTCTTGTAGATGTCGCTGGGCAGGAGTTGGAGGGGGCCGGGCATGCCGCTGACGACGGCGGTGAACGATGGCCCGGTGGTTCCGAGGATCATGGCGAAGACGGTACCCTCGCCGACGCCGCCGACGAACGACGATACCGTTCCGGTGATGAACCTGCGGTAGAGGACGGGCGCGCCGATAGTGGGCTGGACGACGTGGAGCGCGCCGATCGTGGCGTTCTGGAGCGGCCCGCTGGCCTTGAGGGCGGCGCGGGCGACAAGCCCACCCATGCTGTGAGTGATGATGATGCACTTGTCGACGTTCTCGCGTCCGAGGATTCCCTGGGAGCCGAAGCGCGAGGGCTGCTTGGAGCCGACGGCGCTTCCGATGATGTCGGCGGCGAGTTGCTCGCCCGTGTCTCTGATGTCCTGGCGCCAGTCGTAGCCGTAGACATAGACGGGGCAGTCGTTGGAGCCGAAGCTGGTGTTTCTGAGGAAGAGAAGGTACGGGCCGTAGGATCGCCAGGCGACGGTGCCCCAGCCGCGAGCGATGGCCTCGGTGGCCTCAGAGTCGGAGAACCCGTGGTCCTCAAGGTCCTCCTCCGGCTCGGCGATGAGGTTTGCCTCGGCGTTATGATGAAGAACCTGGCGCATGACCCAGGCGGGAGTAAGGGCCCAGCGGAGCATGGCGGCGTCGCGATCTGGATCCCAGTTCCTATCCGGGCCGTACCAGGGCATGGGAAAGTGCAGGCGCGAGCCCATGACCCCCGGAACGAAGACGATGGGGATCTTGCGGCGCGCGATGGTATTGGCATCGACACGCGCGATGGCGTGCCCGCGTGGAGGGGTCATGAACCGCTCCTTCGACGGAACGAACGCATCGCCGATCGGGCGTCCTCCACGATCCGCACGCGATCGGACCAATCGCACACGACCCGGACACGCCACGACAGAGACGGTTCAGCGTCGATGATCGCCTGGGCGACGATCGAAGGACCCTCGCGCGGCGCGGCGCCCCCGGCGGGATCGATCGCGGCGAGCGTGACCCTGGCATCGGCGGCATCGAACTGCTCGACGCTGGATGACAGCGCGCCGACCTCCTGTCTCGCCAGCACGAGCGTCGCGGGATCACGCAGCGCGTGCAGCGCGAGCGTCGCCTCGGACGATGGATCTGCGAACTGATACGCCGGCTCGCGCGTGAGCGCCCGTGGCGCCAACGCCCGGTAGTCGCCGGCAACGACAACGCGCCAATCTCGCGTCGCGTCGGCGCTCTCGGTGGCGTCGGCGACGCGCAGCGAACCGAGAATCGTTGACCAGCGGCGGGGCGGCGCGGAAACCCTCGGGCCGGCAATATACCGCACATGCAGGAGCGAGGTGGCGTCGCGTTCGGCGCTGGCGAGTGCGGTGAAGGTGCGGTCTCTCCCGGCTCCGCACCAGGCGCTGAAAACATGCGCAGTTATCGGGCCGAGCTCCACGCGATCGCGCGACTCGTCCTCGACGTGCTCGGCGACCATGGTCACTCGATCTGCCTGCTCAGCCAGAGCGTCGCGGGGCGCGATGGGCGGGTCGTTGGGGATCTGCTGGATGACCAACTCCTCCTCCCCGTCGCGACGCGCGAAGGCGTGCTCGGTCGCGTCGAGGTAGGCCTCGGGGAGCGTGAGCGAGAAGTGCTCGGTCGTGCGGATTGCTGTTGGCAAGGTCGGCGCTCCGGTCAGCTCCGATGGAGCTCCTTGATTCGTTCGGTCGTCTGGTCGTCGAGTTCCTCGGTCTCGCCCAGCCCCTGGGCCTTCTGGAATCCGGCGATCGCGGCGCGTGCGTCCTGCTCGTCAGGCCCGTTGGGGTCGCCCGCAAAGTACCCGAGGTTGGCCAGACGCTTGAGGGCGCCGGCTCTCTCATCGTGCGGGTCGAGGCACCCGAGGTCGAGCGCGTAGCTCTCCTCAGGCTCATCCTTGGGATAGAGGATGATCTCCCCGGCACGCGCGTCGGGCGGGATAGGTACGCGGACCCATCCGCCGGCGTCGGTCGAGCCGTCGCTCGTGATGCCGTCGATCGTCAGCTTGTACGGCGTGTCGGCGCGAGCCTTGTTGTTGACGACGAACCGGACGACGAGCTCGGCCGGCACGCCCTTGCGCCGAAAGCGGTGTCGCTTATCTATCGCGCCGTTCTCAAGCTTTTCGCGCTTCTCGGGGATCACGAGTTCGTCGCCCGGGAGCAAGGCGTGCATGCTCTTGCGCCTCTCCCGGAGCGCCGCGTTGTCGGCGTGCTCCCAGAGGGTATCGGGAAAGAAGCCGGCCTCCTTCGCGAGACTCGCGAGGCAGTCACCCTGGCGAATGCTAATGCGCGTGCTCATGGCGTAGCTCGGTCAGGCCGACTCCCAGGCTTCGCTGTCCAGATCCGGGAACGTGATCTTGCAGTCGCCGGCGTCGCGGATGCCCTCGACGCGGGCCAAGCCCTTGTCGTCGAGCGTGCCGCTGGCGACCGAGCCGTCAGGAAGCGTGATCTTGTAGTACTCGCCCGGGATAGGCTCGTCGTCCTCGCCGACGAGCTCGATCTCGATCCAGTGCAGATCCTCTTGCTCCTCCTTGTGGGGCTTGACCTTCTCCGAGCCGTACTTGCCCTCCTTGCGCTGCATCTGCTGGCTCTTGAGCTCGGCGACCTCCCCCGGATCGGCGTCGTCGGCCTCGAGGGCGACGGTCGGCTTGGCCGGGGCGATTGCCTTGCCCGCCTTGCCGCTCTTTGGATTCATGGAATCACCTCCCCGCTCAGTTGATCTTGACCAGGCTGCCCTGAACGGTGACGATCGCCGAGCTCTTGAGGGTCGCCGGGGCGGTGCCCTCGACGGTCATGGGCCCGGTCGACTTGAAGGTGCCCTTGGCGGTCGCCTCGAAGCTCGTGTTGCCGGTGGACTTGCCCTCGATGTTGCCCTTGGCCTCGAAGGCGATGTTGCCGGTGGTGCCGATCTTGATCCCGCCCTTCTCGATGGCGATGTACGACTGGCCGACCTTGATGGTGACATTCGTCATCCCCTCGATGCAGATGTTGTCGGCCTTGATGTAGAGGTCGTCGGTGACCTCGGTGGACTGGTTCTTCTTGTAGACCTCGATGACGTCGCCGCCGACGGTCTCGGAGTGCATGCCGGTGACGCTGATCACCTCCTTGCCGCCGACCTTCTTGTTCCGGTCCTTGGCGATCTCCTCGTGGTGGTGGCGATCGACCTTCTCGTGGCGGTCGTTCTCGACGTGCTCGTGCTTGTCGTTCTTGACGATCAGGTGGCGGTCGTTGCCGATCCACTCAAAACGGTCGTTGAGCACGCGCTGGTCATAGTTCTTCTGGGCGTGCAGGAAGACCTGCTCCTCGTCCTTCTTGTCGTCGAAGCGGACCTCATTGAACCCCCCCCCGCCCTTGGAGGAGTTGGACTTCATCGTGCTGATCGTCGGGAACTTGCCCTGGTCGTACGGCGGCTTGTTCAGCTCGTTGTACACCCTGCCCGTCACGATCGGACGATCCGGGTCGCCCTCGAGGAAGCTGACGATGACCTCCTGGCCCACCCTCGGCGTGTACTGATGGCCCCAGCCCTTGCCGGCGATCGCATGGGAGACGCGGATCCAGATCGAGGAGTTCTCGTCGAACACGCCGTCGCGGTCCCAGTGGAACTGCACGCGGACGCGGGCGAGCTCGTCGGAGTGGACCTCGTCGCCGGACTTGCCGACGACCACCGCCGTCTGCGGGCCCTCGACAATCGGGCGCGGCGTGATGCGATCCAGGCGAAACTGCGTGTCCGCGGGGATCGCGACGAACCGGCAGCTGAAATCGCCCTGCCGGCCCGAGTCCGTCATCGACTCGGCGTCGGCATTGGTGATGTCGTACTCGGCCTCGATCACCAGGTACTTGCCCGTCGGATCCTTGGCGAACTGCTCGGCGGTCTCGGGGGGGCATTTGGTGCTGAACTGGTTTCCAACCGCAAGGCCGCGATGGTTGGTGTGGCCCCGGACGATCTCGTACAGCGCCTGGCGCCCGTCGATGCGGACCTGGGCGACCTGCTTGCCCTCGCCCTCGGTCGTGAACCCGCCGGGGTACTCGTAGATATCGTGCAGGTCGTTGGCGTGCGCGCCGGCCCCCTCCTTCTCGCGATGGACCATGAGCGTGTCGTTGGGCTTCATGTAGTTGTAGTCGCTGACGGCGAACCTGCCGCTGCGCACGGACTTGCTGATGAGCCAGTCACGGATGTAGCCGAGGTTATCCGACCCGTACCCCTCGCGCCGGATCTCGATGTCGGTCGCACCTTCGAATATCTCGTGCTCACCGGGATCATCGACCAATACCAGCTTGTGCAGGCCGTTCTCGTGCTTGTAGAACGAATAGAAGCCCTCGCGTTCCATCAGGCGCTTGAAGTAATCGTGGTAACTCTCGTTGTACTGGATCGAGAAGTCCCACTCGCGATAGGTGCCGCGCAGCTTGTCCTCGACCTCGCCCAGCCCCCGCTCCTGGATGAGCGTCTTGACGAGGTCGGGCATCTTCATCTTCTTGGTCTCGCGCGGCGCGTGCACCCGGCAGTCGACCGCGAGCGTCGCGAACCAGAGCCACGGCACGAGCGTGATGCGGTAGACCATCCGCCGGCCCTCCCAGCCGGTCTGCTCGACGTGGCTGACAAAGCCGTTGAAGTACCGCGGATCGTGCTCGCCCTCGATGTCCTCGCGATCGAGACTGACGGTGACGTTCTCTCCGAGCAGCTTCTCGAACTCGACGCCAAGCTCCTCGGTGTGCAGATCGACGACGTACTCGAACAGCCTGCCGAGCCGCTCGCGCCCGCGGAATCGTCGCACGAAGACCTGGTCGTAGTCCACGTCCTTGAGCGGCGTCTTGATGTTGAGATGGCGGTGGGCCTGCATGGCGCTCATGGTGCGATCATCCCCATTCCCGAGCCCAGCGCGATCGAGCGCAGCTCTCCCAGGGTCGAGCCCCGCGAACTCGCGCCGGCGAGCTGGGTGCGCAGCGTGCGGAGCCGCCAGACAATCTCCCGCAACGACCGGAGATCCTCCCACGACGACAGCAAGACCTCCAGGGCCCCGCCCGGCGCGTCCTCATCGAACAGCGCGGGCGTGTAGGCCGTCGCGCCGATCGCGTCTTGCGATGCGCTCGCGTCGCTCAACTCGACACGACGCCCAAGACGCGCACCCAACGCATCGGCGACGCTCTCAGCCGACGTGCTGACGGTCACCACGCCGGGATCCCAGGTCGGATCTTCCTGTTCGATATGGATCGGCACGGCGATCACGTCGCGCAGCGCGATCCCCGCGTGCACGAGCCGCCCGCGGTCCTTGAGCGCGCCGAAGGTCTCGGACTTGGGCTTCAGATCGACCGAGTAGGGCGTCAAGCCCCGCTTGTGGCGCTCATTCAGTTCTTCGCTCGAGCGAGCGCCGTGCGAGGCGAGCAGGCGCTCCCAGGCCGAGTCCGCCTCGCCGGCGCGGGAGTCGCTGAACGCCTCGGGCGCGACGCCGCGATCGACGACGAAGTGCTGAATCTGGCGCGCCCCGGCATCACGGTCGGCGGCGAGGGCCACCAAGGTCGTCCGCGCGGGCGTCGTGCCCGCCCGATCCTGGATCTCGCGGAGCCGATCGTCGGGACGCGCCAAGACGAGGATCGAGCCGAAGGACTGGGCCGTCTCCTGGACGGCCTGCCGCTCGCCCGGGCTCAGGCCCTGGGCGTCGCGACCCGCGATATCCGCCGAAATCACCACGTCTGCCTCCCCGCGGCTGACCGCCCGTGCAAGCCCGTACAAGATAGACCCCTGGTCACCCCCCATGCGCGTCGCCGACCCAGGCCAACGACTCACGCGAACGAATAGTCAAACTGCCCGTCCTTGACACCCACGCCCACCTTCTCCACATTGTGCCCGTCCATCAGGCGGTTCAGGATCGCCTGGCTGATCGAGGGCAACAGCGTCTGGCTCAGGATCGCGTCGACCACCCGCCCGCCGGACTCCCGCTCGGTGCATCGGCTGACGATCAGGTCGAGCACGCCGTCGTCGAAGTCCAACTCGGCCCCGTGATTCTCCTGAAGCCGGCGCTCGACCCGCCTGAGCTGCAGCTTGGTGATCTCGCGGAGCATGTCGTCGCCCAGGGGCATGTAGGGCGCGACCACGAGCCGCCCGAGCAGCTCGGTCGGAAAGATCTCCAGCAACGGCTTGCGGACCGCGTCGCGCAGCGCCTCGGGCGTGGGCATCAGCTCCGGGTCTGCGCACATGCTCATGATCAGCTCCTTGCCGACGTTGCTGGTCAACAGGATGATCGTGTTCTTGAAATCGACCACGACGCCCCGCCGATCCGAGACCTGCCCCTCGGCGAACATCTGCAAGAAGATCGTGTGGATGCTCTTGTGCGCCTTCTCGACCTCGTCGAACAGGACGACCGAGTACGGCTTGCGCCGCACGGCCTCGGTCAGCACGCCGCCCTCGGTCGAGCCCTCGTACCCCTTGGGAGAGCCCAGCAGGCTGCTCGCCGTGAACTCCTCCTGATACTCGGACATGTTGAACGTGATGACGTTGGACTCCCCGCCGTAGAGCGCCTCGGCGAGAGCCTTGGCGGTCTCGGTCTTGCCCACGCCGCTGGGCCCGGCGAGCAGAAAGACGCCGATCGGACGGCGCGGGTCGGCAAGCCCCGCCCGGCTCGTGCGAATCGTCTGAGCGATCAGATCCAGCGCGTGCTGCTGGCCCAGGACGCGCTCGCCGAGGGTCTCGCCCAGGTGCAGCACCGCCTCGACCTCGTTCTTGACCATCCGTCCCACGGGGATGCCGGTCCAATCAGCGACGACCGCCGCGATCGCGCTGGCGTCGCAGCTCGGCAGGATCAGCGGGTTCTCGCCCTGCAGCGCCGTGAGCTGGGACTGTAAATCCTTCAACTCATCGACGAGCTTGGTCCGCTCCTCGGCTGTCAGCTCCGGCGCGGCCTCGGCCGCGTCTTCGGCACCCTCCTCCTGCTCCGCCTCAACAGCCTTCTCCAACCGCGAGCCCGTGCCCTCGACCGGATCCTCGCCCAGCGGGCCCCGCAGCCGCTCGCGGATCTCCAGGATCCGATTCACCAGGTCGCGCTCGGCCTCCCACGACTTCTCCAGCTCGCTCAGCGTCTCCTGGTCGGTGTGCAGGGCCGCGCGAACATGCGACTCGCGATCGACGTGGTCCATCCCCACCGCCGCCTCGCGCGAGAGAATCTCCAGCTCGGTCTCCAGCGCGTCGATCCGCTTGCGGGTGTTATCCACCCGCGCCGGCACCGCGTGCTGGCCGACCGCGACACGCGCGCACGCCGTATCCAGCAGGCTCACCGCCTTGTCCGGGAGCTGTCGCGCCGGGATATACCGATGGCCCAGGCGCACGGACGCCTCCAGCGCCTCATCGAGAATCTGCACACGATGATGACGCTCCAGCATGCTCGCGACCTTGCGCATCATCAGGATCGCCCGGTCCTCGGTCGGCTCATCCACCTGCACGACCTGGAACCGGCGAGTCAGCGCCGGGTCGGGCTCGATGTGCTTCTTGTACTCCGCCCATGTCGTCGCGGCGACCGTGCGGAGCTGCCCGCGCGCCAGCGCCGGCTTCAGAATCTGGGCCGCGTCGCCCGTGCCCGCCTGCCCGCCCGCGCCGATCAGCGTGTGCGCTTCGTCGATGAAGAGAATGACGGGGCTTTCCGACGCCTGAACCTCCTCGACGACCTTCTTGAGCCGTGACTCGAACTCGCCCTTCATGCTCGCGCCCGCCTGCAGGCCCGGCACGTCCAGCTCCAGCAGCCGAACATCGCGCAGCACCGGCGGCACGTCCCCCGAAACGATCTTGTGCGCAAACCCCTCGACCACCGCCGTCTTGCCCACGCCTGCCTCGCCCACGAGAATCGGATTGTTCTGACGCCGACGCATCAGGATGTCCACGAGCTGGCGGGTCTCGTCGTCGCGCCCCACGATCGGATCGATATGCCCGCTGCGGGCGGCTTCGGTCAGATCCTTGCAGAACCGCTTGATCGCCTCTTCCTTGCCCATCTGGGCCGGCGCGATCGCGCCCGACTCCTCGCCCGGGGCGGTGCCGCCACCCATCTCGCCGGCCTCTGTCGCCGCCAGCGCGTCCTCGACAGACCCCCCGACGATCTGGTCGTGGTTCTCGCTCAGCTCTTCGACCTTGAGCTTCTCGAACTCCTTGGAGACCGCGTGCAGCGAGTCGCGCAACCCACGCGTCTGGAGGATCGCGATGAGCATGTGGCTGGTGCGGACGTTGTACTGGTTGAACATGAGCGAGGCGACGACCCAGCCCCGCTCGATTGCGCTCGAAACCTGATCCGAGAAGTTTCGCACGGCGCTCGCGCCGGTCTCCAGGCGATTCAACGCCCGCGTCAGGTCCGATGCGAGCCGCCCGGGGTCAAGCTCGTAGTGGCGGATGATATGGTGCAGGTCCGAGTCCTGGAGCTGGAGGATCTGGTGGATCCAGTGCTCCATCTCCACATACGGATTGGTCCGCATCTTGCAGAAGATCGTCGCCGCCTCCATCGCCTTGTAGTTCAGGCGATTGAGTTTCCCGAAGAGCTTGGCTCTGCTGATCTCGGCCATGGGCAACGCCCCCCTTTGCATCGGTCGTGGATCGAGTCCTGAGGATACCGGATCGGGCGGATCCGCACTAGGGGCCGCCGCCGCCGGCGTCCGGCAATTCGCCTTGAGAAGCCCGGTCGCCGAGGTCGGGAACGGCTTCGGCCTCGGCGTCCGGTCGGCGAACCAGGTACAAATCCAGCCCGCCCACATACGCGAGGCGCGTGGTTTCCCAGCGCTGCCGGATGATCTCCAGCCGCACGGAAAAATCCTCCTCATCGCGAATGACCAGCAGGAGCAGTTCGTCGGCCCCGGCCTCGCTCGCCGCGGACCGGACATCGACGAATCGGGTGGGATATCGCCGCCAGCGCCGCCAATACACGATGTCCTCACGATGGCGGAGGTGGTAGCGCGTCGGGGCGATCGGCGGGACGCTCACCAGCAGCACCGGTGGCTCCATCCCCTCGGCCCGCGCCTCGATCTCTTGAGCCATCGCCCCGAAGTCCCGTCGGGGCCAGTAACTCGTGGCGACCTCGCCGTGGACCGTCCATTGCAGGACCGACCCGAGCAGATTGAGCCCGATGAGCAGCCCGAGCAGACCCCGCCCGAGCCACGCCGGGCGCAGCGCGAGCCCGCCGACGACGAGGATCAGCAGGTAGATAGGCAGGATGACCAACAGGTTGCGCTCCTGGTAGATGTATGAACCCGCATCGGGATTGCGGGCGTGGATGATCGCCGAGGCCAGGAGCGTCGCGCCAATGGCAGCAAGAACACGGCGAGCAGAGTCCGACCCGTGTCCGTCCGCCAGAGCTCGATCGTGCCGCGAAGGAAGAGCGGGCCGGCGATGAACAGGCCGAAGACGGCGATCAGCGTGCGACCCTCCGGAGCGGGCAGCAATGCGTTGCCCCAGAGCATCCAGTTCGCGAGCAGGTGCCAGAGTTCCGAGAGAGAAAAATGGCGGAGGTACGCGCGCTCGAGTTCACCCGCCTGCGACACCTTGAGCAGGATCAGGGGAACCGACGCCGCCGCGACAATCGTGATAGCGAACAAGAGCGTGCGCAGGGCCGGCCAATCCCGGCGTCGCGCGTTCGAGACGCCCATGGCCAGCCACAGCGGGAGCAGGACGTAGAGCACGCTCCAATCGGTATAAAGACCGAGGACACTCGCGACGACGGCCGGCACGAGCCACCGGTGCGCCGAGGAGCCGCCGACTCGTTGCGCGTGCCGACCCAGGTCGAAGCAGATCAGCGCAAGCGTCGCGAACAGAACCGAAAACATGTTGTTCTTGGCCATTGTCGCGTGCAGGATGAACGCCGGATTCACCAGCAGCAGCGTCGCGAAGCAGACGCCGACCCAGCCACCGAAACGATGCCCGGCCCATAGCGATCCGCACAGCGCGACCAGCAACGACGCGAACGCAGTCGGGACGCGGATGGAAACAAGTGAGTCGCCGAACACATGAATCCAACCCCGCATGAAGACGTTGTAGAGCGGGTTGTGGACGTCCTCGATCAGCCACGTCCACCACCGTGCCGCGTCCACGCTCGTGCTGAACGTCCGCAGCACGTCGTCGATCCAGAGCGGCGCAAAGAGACCCGGCAGTAGCAGCGCGATCCCGATCAGAAACGCCGCGCAGAGCGCCAAATGCTGGCGGCGCGTCAGCACCGCCGCGCGTCGCTCGCTCGCTGGCGGCTCAGGCGGCGCTCCGCCCATCGGGCCACTCCTCCGGCTCGAGCACGAGCTGGTCCAGGTCGTCCTCCGGCGGCTGGGCCCTCACCCAGGAGGTCCAGCCGAGTTGGGTCCCACCGCCGAGCTGTGTGGTCGTCGCGTCCTCTTTGCGCAGGACGAGTTGCAGGTCCCAACTCATGCCCATCCCCGCCATGAGCCGCACCCACGACCGCAATCGCGAGAAGCTCACGGCATCATCCCGCGGCAAGAGCCGGTTGTAATCCGCCAGCGGCATCGGCCCCATCCGCACCCGAAACCGCTGCTGCACCGTCCACTGGCGCTCCCCCACGACCGTGCTCAGCCCCAGCGCCCCGGTCTCGGGCGACTCGCCCAGCTTCAGGAACGAACTCGCCGGGATGTCGATCCACTCGCCCTGAAAACTGATCACAATCGACGGCACTTCGAAGTAGGCCCGCAGCACCGACTCCAGCGCCTCGGCACTGCACACCCCGCTGATCAGCCGCCCGGAAAAGTACGCCTTGGCCTGATCGGGGATGTCGTCGCGCTCGCGCAGCGAGGTCAGCCCGAGCCCCGCCAGACACAGGACGTAATGCAGCAGGCGATCGAGCTCGGGGCGATCCTGCTGCACCGCCGGCTGGTGCATCGACCACGCGCGATAAAACATCGTGATCAGCCGATGCTGGATCAGATCCAGAAACGCCCGCCACGCCCGGTCGCCCTTGTTCAGCTGGCGGCAGATGTGCTCGGTCAGATACAGCGGCATCGGGCCGTTGGGGCCCAGCAGGCCGAAGTTGCGGATGCGCACGCGATCCGGACGGACCTCGCTCGCCGGTTCGTAGGCGTCGATCGTCGCTGTGGAAAACTCCAGGTGCGGGCTCTGCCCCATGCGAATCGCATCCTGGCGGGTGTTCATCGCCTCGCCGAGACGCTTGGAGCCCGGGTCGTCGGCATAGCGCGCCCGATCGATCGCCCGCATGAGCCAATAAAAGTCGTACCGCCGGGGCCCGCCACTCACCGACGCCATCAGCGAGGCGAGCTCGCCCGCCTCGGCCGCCCCGCTCGCCCCCTCGGCAGTCACAGGATGCTGGTCATCCCCATGCGTGTCGGCCATCGCTTCACTTCCCGATTCTGCGTCCGGATCGACGTCTCTACCACCGTGTTCACCGAGGCGTACCGCGCCAGGAACCGCTCCAACACAGCGCCCAGCAGCAGCACCCCCGACGCGTCGAACTTCTCCTCGTCGACCTCGATCTCGATCCCCAGGCCCTTGGCAAACGAGATCGGCCCGGGTACCGGCACCCGGCGCGTGATCGGCGTCGTCGTCACCCGGCGCACCCCGCGGATCTGATCCGACCAGGGATCGTCGCGCAGCGCGTCGTGACGCGCCCCCTCGGGCACCGGCGCGTACAGCTTGAGCAACTGCTGGATCGGGCCCGCCCCGTCGCCATCGTCGGTGTGCTCGATCAGCGACAGATAGTTCAGCTTCAGATGGCTGATCAGCGCCCACGCGCCCGCGTCGCCCGCCAGCGCCGGCAACGGCGGACGCAAGGGCCCGAGGAACCCGATCGAGTCGATCGGCACACCCGAATCTTCCCAGCTCTTGAACGGCTCATCACGCAGATGCAGCGGCAGATCCCGGTTGGTCACCATCAGCCCAAGATCCAGCGCGTCGAACTCGCTCATCGTGGGCGTGCCACTCTTATCCACGATCGAGATGAACGCGTCCATCCCGCGATAATCGTCCGAACGCCACCGCTCCTGCTCCAGCTCGGAATCGACCATCGTCCGCGGCAGCCGCGAGATCGCGAAGTACGCCGAGTGCGCGTCGTGGGAATCCGTCGACGCGTAGAATGGGTGCAGGCGCCGGCCGCGCTTGCCGATCGCGTGCACCGCCTCTACCGAGTGGACCTCGTAGTCGATCCGCCTCGTGCCGTCGGCGACGATCGGGTACTCGACCCGACGCTCGCTGAGCCGGATCGTCACCGGGCTCGGATACTTGAACAGATTCACCACCGGCGTGCAGAAGAGCGCGAGGTCCTCCTCCGACACCTGGTCGTCCAAACGCTCGTCCTCACGATCGAACAGGAGGACGATCTCGAACGCCCCGCCGCCGATCTCGCGCAGGTGCTCGCCCAGCCCCCGCACGCGGAAGAAGAAGAACCGCTTGGGGATGCAGGCATACTCCTTGAGCAGGCGATACCCCTGGTAGCTGCGCGGATCGACCGGCAGCAGCGCCTCGTCGTTCTTAAACCCGACCTGCTCGATCGCGTCGGCGTCGAGCTTGAGCTGCGTCCGCGGGATCGGCTCGGCGTCGCGCACCAGCACGCTCGACGCGTGCGCGAAGATCTGCTCGTACATCCGGATCGGCTTGGGACCGTCGCCCGGCAGATGAAACGTCAGCTCGTCGAGGTCCATCTTCGCAAGATCGCCCGCCGTCACTCGCAATCGGATCCGCAGCGCAGCGCTCGGCCCGCCCCGCCCGCGCATGTGCTCGGGCAGGTGCAGCACGCCCATGTCGCGCGCGTGGTACCCCGCGGTCTCGATCCGCAATGGCCAGACCTGCACGTCGTGGGCGGTGACGTACTGGCAGGTCTTGTCCTGGAGCGTGCCGCGCACGCGGATCGGTCGCGACTGGCGGATCCATGTGCCGCGCTCGAAGACCGGCCCGTCGACGAGCCCCGCGTCGGACAAATCCGGCTGCAGCCGCACGATGCCCATCGCGGGCGTCGGCGCGAGATAGTGCGGGAAGATCGTGTCCAGCAGATGGTGTGTAAATCTTGGGAACTGCGCGTCGAGCTGGAGCCGGATCCGCGCTGTCAGAAACGCGACACCCTCGAGCAGCCGCTCGATGTAGGGATCCGGGCAGCGATCGGTCGTTTCGGTGATGCTCAGCCCGCGCGCGATGTCCGGCTCCTCGCGCGCGAACTCGACCGCCATCTCCCGCAGGAACGTCAGCTCGTCGGAGTACAGGGTCTTGAATCGCCGGTCCATGGATCCCTCGCCGGCCGCCCCGGCCCAACAAACGCGCGAGCATCGAACGCGAGGTTAGGCCTCGCCGACCGAGCACCTGCCGGTCTGGCAGTCAAACTCCGTGACCAGGTGCAGGGGGACCGGATCGGCCCGCAGCTCGCCGCGGATGTCGATCGTCACCACCCGCCCCTCGCCCCCGCCGGTGTGCCCCTCGGTGCTCACGCTCGTGCGGACGGTGCTCAGGCGGATCCTCGGCTCGAAGCACTCGATCGCCCAGCGCACCGTCTTCTCCAGCGAGCGATCGCGAGCCCGATCCGACGTCTGGCCCGTGAACCCCGCCAGCCCGTAGTTCAGCACCGACCGCTGGATCCCCGGAAAGTCCTGGAAGTCCGGCTTGTCGTCGCCATCCTCGAAGTCGTCCTCATCCAACCCCGGCGGCGTGCTCGCGCAGGCGTTCAAAAGCCGCTCCAGATCCGCCTTGACCGCGTCCAGATACTGTCGCGTCTCCAGCGGCCCCTCGGGATAGAACCGCTTGGGGCGGACGGGCTCGGTTCTCACAGGCTCCGCAGCGGGCGCCGGTTCGGTCCCAGGCTCTTGTGGAGCGGGCCGACGCCGAACATACACGCTCTCGCCGGCGCGCACGCCCGCGCCCCTGGCTTGGAGTTCATCGCGGGTCAGGCCGGTCAGCCGCTGGAACAGGCACGGCAGATACTGCTGGCGCTTGGCCATCACGAGCCCGCGTCCGCGGTCACGTCGAAGATGATCTCCCTGGACCCGAACAGAGGAATGTCGTCGCCATCGCAGATAAACACGCGCTGACCGACGCCGAACTCGATCCCGCCTCCGGCCTCGGTCCATTTTGTGCCGCGACCCATGCGCAGCGCGTCGTCTTCGGCCCGGTGCGTCCCCGGATACCTGGAAAACAGGAACCCGGTGCTCACGCCCTCGTTCCGCCAGACGAAGGTCGCCGGCAGCCACATGAGATCGCGCAAGCGCGACGGGGCCTCCAGCTCGACCCGCGCGACGTTCGACATCGGGATCCAGTAGTACGCCCCATCCACCACGCCCTCAAACACGGGCCCGAACCGCGCGTCGGCGTCGGCGAGAAACTCCACCTGCCGCCCATCAACAGTCGCCGGGCACAGCGGCGCCGCGTCCAGCGCCGCCTCGCGATCGCGCTGCGCCCGCTCGAACTCGCCCGTGCCGATGTGCGAGAGCGACTGGACAAGCTCACCCATCCACTCGCCCGGCTCGCCCAGGATCATCGGCGAACGCCCGCCGGCGAAGACCTGCTCCCGGTACGCCTCGGCCTGGAGCAGCCTGCGCCCGGCGTGGGCGAACAGCCCAAGATTCGCGTCGAGCTCGCCCGCGACGTTGAGTTGCGTCAGCGCCCGCTCCCACTGCCCCTCGATCGCCAGCAACTGAAAGAGGAAAAACCGCTTGCTGGCATCGCCCGGCGACTCGCGCACCTGGGCCTTGAGGGCTTCCATGGCCTCGCCGAGTTGGGCGGATTGCACGAGTTCTTCGGGCGTCATGCAGGACTCCGGATGCGATGATCTCGTCTGGCATGGAAGCGCAAGCAGGGATCGGCTCGCGCCGACCCCGCCCGCTCACGATGCGAAGACCCCGATGGCGATCAGCCGCCGGTGTTGTTCTCGAGATCCCAGAACGACTCGGTGTTGCCCTTGGGCTGGTTGGTCTTCGGATCGAGCTGGGTGTAGGTCCAGGTGATCTTGTTATAGTTCAGGCTGAGGGTCTCGGTCGGCGAGCTGTCGCCTCCCTGCGATGCGCCGCCCGGCTGCACGCTCGAGACAAGCACATTCTCAAGCACATACTTCATGTAGACCTGCTTGTCGCCGCCCTGCTGGCAGAGCTCGAGGGTGACCTTCGGGATGCTGGTGGCGTTGCAGCACTGGAGGTTGAACTTGGGCGAGGCCTTGTCCAGCAGCTTGGTGACCACGAAGTCGCCGTGATCGACCCGCCCGCCCACACGCACCCCGCCCTGGTCGCGCCCCTCGCGCTGCGGCTGGGTCACGTTGTGGCTGAAGGCCAGCAGCTTGATCCAGTCCCTGTGCTTGTCGTCGGTCGCCTCGCCCGGAATTCCCTCTGCCTGCATGTACACGTCGAACGCCATGGTTTGCTCCTCTTTCTAGCGTTGTTCTCACCCGATCACGGCCTCGCAGGCCGCGGTTTACTCTCCGTTAGCCAGACTCCGACAGCCGCGACGACAGGCTCAGCGTGACATCCAGGCCCTTGAGCTGATAATGCGGCAGCAGCTCGAACTTCGCCCGATAGACACCCACCTCCTCTGGATCCTCGGTCACGGTCACCTGGGCCGCCTGCAGCGGCATCTTGGCCTTCACCGCGTCAGACGAATCCGGATCGCACACATAGTTGGTGATCCACTTGTTCAGCTCCTGGGCAAGCTGGGCCTGGCTCGTAAACTTGCCCAGCTTGTTGCGGACCATGTGCTTCAGGAAGTGCGCGAACCGTGAGCACGCGAACAGGTACGGCAGCGTCGCCGACATCTTGCTGTTGCGCGTCGCCGTCTCGTCGTCGTACTCCTTGGCCTTCTGCGCACTCGGCGCCTCCATGAACACCGAGTAGTTCGTGTTCTTGGCGTGGACCAGGGGGATCATCCCGAAGTTCGCCAGCTCCGCCCAGCGCCGATCGCCGATCGCGACCTCCGTCGGGCAGGTCGTATCGACCAGGCCCTCGTCGGTCGGGAACTTGTACACCGGCAGCTTCTCGACCTTGCCGCCGGCCTCGGGACCGGCGATCTGCGCGCACCACCCGTTCTCCTTGAACGCCCGGTTGATCCCCAGGCCCATCGCGTACGCCGAGTTCATCCACGAGAAATGCTCGTGGTCCCCGCCCTGGGTGTCCTCCTCGTAGTTGAACTCCTCGACGGGGTTCTCCTTGGGGTCGTACGGCAGGCGGGCCAGCGCCCGGGGCATCGCCAGCCCCACATAGCGCGAGTCCTCGCTGTCGCGGAAGTCCCGCCACTCCTCGTAGCCCTTGCGCCGGAAGATGTCCTCCACCTTCACGTCCTTGGTCCCCAGCTCCTGCCAGGAATCGAATCCGAACAGGTTGGCGTCGGGCGCGGTGATCACCGGGCAGTGGGCCGCGGCGCAGGTCTGCGCCAGCCCGTTCAGGATCTTGACATCCGGCGAGCTGTGGTCGAAGAAGTAGTCGGCGACGACGCAGCCGTAGGGCGTGCCGTTGAGCATGTCGAACTCGGCGCCGTAGATCTTCTTGTAGACCGGGCTGCGGTCCCAGGTCGAACCCTCGTAACGCTTGAACGTCTTGTAGAGTTCGTCCTTCTTGATGTTGTACACGCGGACCTGGAGGTCCTCGCCGTGCTCGGTGTTGTAGACCAGATGGCTCAGGCCCCTCCAGGTTCCCTCGAGTGAGCGGAACGCCTCGTGGTGCAGGATCTCGTCCATCTGGGCGCTCATCACCTTGTCGAGCTGGACGATCATCTGCTTGAGCGCGTGAATCGCGTCGGCGTCGCGGAACCGCTCACGGTCCTTGGACTCCAGCACCGCCCCCACCAGCGCCTTCCAGCCCTCGTTCAGCTCTTCCTGCTGGAAGTCATCGCGGGGCTTGTGAACGCCGGCGAGCAGCTCGTGAAACGGGTTGCCGTCGAGCTCGCCGGAGGGGAACGCCTCTTGAAAGGACTGGGACTTACTCATTGGTCTCGCCCTCCTGCTTGGGGGCGTCACCAGCGTCGCTCGGAGCGTCGCCACCGGAGGGCTCGGCGGGCGGAGCCTCGCCAGCGGACACCGCTGCGCCTCCCGCTCCGCCCTGCTCGCCCGCGATCGCCTTCATGAGATCCTCGTCCTGGAGCACCTTGCTAATGAGCGCTTGGGCCTCATCGCTATCCTCCGCATAAGAAAGAAACGCCTGGAGCTTCGTGCGCGCGTCCAGCAGTTTTTTCAGCGTCGGATCCCGCCGAGCGATCGACGCCGGAGAGAAGTCCTCCATCTTGTTGAACGAGAGCTTGACCTTCATGGACTTGCCCTCCTCGCCGCTGATGCGATCGGGCACGTCCATCGTCAGGCTCGGCTTGTTCTTCTTCATCACGCTGTCGAAGTTGTCCGGGCTGATCTCGACGAAGTCCCGGTCCTCGACCTTGCCGATCTCGTCCGGCCCGGTGTGCCCCGACAGATCCGCCATCACGCCCATGACCCACGGGAGGCTGACCTTCTCGGTCGCCCCCCCGGTCTCGACCTCGTACTCGATATGCACCCGCGGCTTCTGGTTCCGCCTGATGAACTTCTGACCACTCATCGCCATCCCTTTCAGTTACCCAACGTGACCACGGGCCCGCCGACCGCCCGGGCACTTGATCCGAATCACTCTCGTGGCTGCCAAACCCCCATCCGCCCGGCTCCTGCCCGCCTAGCCCTCACCGATCTCTTTCAGACGGGTCATCGTGCTCGAATCCACCTTCCCCATGATGTCGATGAACGACATCGAGACGAGCTTCTGGGCCGCCCGCACGAACATGGGCACCGGGCTGCCCGGCTCGTTGGTTTCATAATAACGAAGGACCTTGTCCATCGCCATCAGCACGCCCTGCCGATCGCGGACCTCCCCGCTGAGAACCTGGCCTCCACCGCCCGCCGCCTGCCCGCCCGCCTGCTCCTCCTCGACCGTGCCGTAGCCCCGAGAGCCCAGCTCATCGCCGATCAGGGCCTTGATCGCCTTGACCATGCCCTTGAGATCGCCCAGATCGAGGCTCGCCCAGCCGCTGCTGGACTCGCCCACGCCCTTCTCCAGCGATTCCACCTGCTCGATCGCCTCATCGAGCTGCCCGTCCAGCCTCTGCAGCGCCTCCACGTCCTGCTCGCCCAACGCCCCTGAAACCCGCTGGGCGTCGGGCACCTCCTCGCCCTCGCCCGCCGGAAGCTCGCCCCGGCTCAGCAGGATCTCCCGGAACGACCATTTCCCGTGCTGACGCGATTCCACCAGCGGCACGCGACGCAACGCGTCCTGGACGTCAAACAGCCCACGCTTGCCCGGCTTGGCGTTCAGCTCCCGCAGGACGTTCGTCCGCTCCCACGGATCCGCGTCCTCCTCGGGAACCGGGTGCAGCCCCGCCCCCCACTGCTTGCGCACGAGGGCCTCGATCACCGCCAGACCCTCGATCAGGCCCACCACACCCTCGGTATGGATCGACGCCCAGAGCACATAGGCCCCCAGACGCAGATCGCGCGACCTCTCGAGCAGTTCCGTCGCCTGGTCGAGCAGCGTGTCGAAGCTCGGCGGCGGCTCCTCCTTGAGCTCCCCCGCAATCATCAGCTCCTGGGCCTGATGCTTCTTGAATGCCGCGGCAAGCTCGGCGAAATCGGGAGTCCCGGCAAGATCATCGCCGCAGGGCGAGGCACCCTCCAACGGATCGCTCAGTCTGGCAACATCCAACGCCAAGAATCTCGACTCCGATCCGACATCCGCCTGTTCGGCAACTCAGGCCCCGTCGCCCGCACCCCCATCGCCCGCATTGTCGTCGATCGACGGCGCCGGCTCAAGACCTTCCCCTGCCGGCCCTTCCACCAGCATCCGCACGGTCGAGGCGCTGATCCCCCGTGCCGGCGTGAGGTTGTCCTGGAACAACGCCTGCTCCGCCCGGGCGAGCTCGCCCGGGGTCAGGCCCGCGACGCCGGTACGCAGCATGTCGAGGAACTTCTCGACCTCGCCCAGTGCCTGGACGAGCGCCTCGTGTTCCGGCGCCGAGTAGACGTATCGCACGAACTGGGCCGGGGCCTCGTCGGGCGCGCCGACATTCAGGTCGTCGAACGCGAAGACCGCGTCCTCGATCATGTTGCGGATGTACCCCTCGTTCTCGCCCTTGGGCAGCACCACCGCCATCTGATCGCGCAGCGCGTCGATCTGCTGATAGCTCATGCGATCGGCGGCGATCCGCGAGCCCGAGCCGCGCGACGGATCGAGCGGCAGGTCGACATAGAGCGCCCGCCCGATCAACGCGTTGATGAGCTCCTGCCCGTCCAGGTTCCGCAAGTCGATCGCGATGTCCTTGAGCGGGTCGTCGTCGACCGTGGGCACCGAGACGACATCGGGGACATCCACCAGGCTCTCGGCGGCGGCGGCGACGGTCGCAAAGACCGCCGCGTTCTGCACCTGGTTGTTCGCCCCGCCGATGAGCCCGTTGACCTCGGTCGCGAACCCCAGATCCAGGAGGAAGAAGTCGCTCCGCCCGATCGACTCCAGCGGCAGGACGATCTGGAGCGCGTCGTCGAAGATCGCGAAATCACCACCGATACTCTCGACACCGTCGCGCAGCGCCACCCGATAGACGTTCGCCCGCGCGTCCGGATCGCCCGGGAGCGAGCGGACGTTGACCTCCGCGAGATCGCCGGTGAAGAACAGCGAGTCGCCACTCACGAACCGGTCGAGGTCGGTGTTGGTCACGTCCTCAGAGTTGCGCCGGTAGGCGGCGACGACGAGATCGGCCTCGGTGTTCGGCACCGTGTCGCCGTTGGGCAGCAGGAACCGCGAGCCGCGCGGACGCGTGAGCATGTTCATGACAAGATCCGGCCCGCCGCTGCGCGGCCCCAGGCTGAGCGTCCCCAGCACGTTGGTGTCGCCGAGCGTGATGGTGTTGGCGGTGATCGCGAGATTGACGTTGGCCGTCAGCACCTCGTGGAACCCGACGATGAACCGTCCGACGTCGATGGATACGTTGGCGTCTGCGTCGTTGGGGTTGGAGAGATCGGCGATGGACTGCGCCGAGGACGGACCGATCACGACGGACGCCGCGATCGGCACTCGATCGAGCTCGAACGGGTTCGAGCGTGCGCGGGTCTCCCTGGGGATGCCGTTCTGATCGAGCTCACCGTCGCCGTTGGGAACGACGTTGAGTCGCAGCGTCGCGAGCCCATCGACATCGCCCTCCAGGCGCACGATCGCGATCGAGTCGAGGGCCGATTCCTGGCCCGCGCGAGTCCGGTTGTTGAACTCGATCTCGTCGGTGGGGTCGCCGTCGACACGGATATTCAGCTCGCCGTCGCCCGACGTGCTCGTAATAGAGGACTCAAAGACGACATCGGTCGAGCCGTCGCGCCCGCGCCGGAACGCCGTGCCGCGCCCGATGACCGTGAACTCGCTGTTCACATCGACAACGTCGGAGAAGACCGCGGCACCGCCGGCGTCCACGGTGAACGGCGCATCGACATCCAGACTCTGGAGCAACAGCGCGCTCTCGACGGTGTCGAGACGCGCGACGCCGTCGACGATGGTCTGGGCGTCGAAGGTCGCCGAGCCGTCGGTGGCCAGATCGCTCGACAGATTCACCGAGTGGCTCTGGACGCCCTCGAAGGTCAGCGAACTGAGCCCGCCAGTGTTGCCGACGCGACCGTTGAGATCGATCAGCGAGTCGCCCTGCCGACCCACGCCCCGGAACGTCAGATCGTGCGTCATCCCGTCGGCGGAGTTGATCGTCGCACCAGTAGCAAGCGTGAGGTCCTCGGTCACAAACCGGAACGCGTCGCCGAAGGTCAGCAGGACCGTGCCGGCGAACGTGGCCGCGTGGTTGCGCGTGTCGAGTTCGGCAGAGCCCAGACGCACGACGCCCGCGCCCGCCTGCGTGAAGTCGCCGCCGAGATCGAACTCAAACGGCGTCCCGCCCCTGCCGGAGAACGTGAGCCCGGAGTCGTCGGCGGTGCCGGAGACCAGGATCTGGACGTTGTTGTCCTCGGAGGTGCGCAGGAAATCGCGGATGAGCACCGTGGGCGCCGTGATCTCCACGGCGTTGCCGCTGCTGACTGAATCATCCGACCCCGCGTCGATCCCCCGCAGGAATCTGGCGGATCCGCCGAGGAAGAACAGGCCCCGCTCGGTCGCCTGGGCGACGCGCCGAAACGTCGCGTCGCCGACGCGTTGGAAGTTGATGCGCCTGGCGGCGACCTCGCCGGTGATGTTGGTCTCCGTCGCCAGTTCGACCGTGAACTCGCCGATGGGATCGGCCAGCGTGGCGTCAAAGAGCCCCTCGCCGTCGCGTCCGACCGTGCCCACGCCCCCGTCGATCACGAGGTTGCCCGAGCGAGCCTCGTCGCCCTCCAGGGTGTTGCCGACCTCGATCGCAAGATCGCTCAACCCCTCGTTGCCGACGATGTCGGCGTTGATCACCAGCGCGTCGCCCCCGCCCGCGAGACCCGCGATCCCGAGGAAGACGTCGCCGGTCAGCTCGACCGCGTTGGCGTCGATGGTCAGCGTGCCCGGGCGGAGTGAGCCGTTGCGCTCGCCCACGTCGCCGCCCAGCGCGAAGCGCCCGGAGGTCACGTTGACGACGATGTCGGTGTCGCGCACGTCGGCGTCGGAGCCGTCGGAGAGCTCGACGCCGATGCCGTCGGCGATCGACACGCGCGAGCCGCTGTCGATCGTGACATCGATCCCGTCGAGGATCCGCAGGTCCGAGCCGCTCACCGCGAACTCATCGGCGCCAACAATAAACCGCAGCAACTCGTCGCCGTCGGGCAGCGAGAGCGCCGTGTGCGGATCGACCGCCTCGGTGTCCTCGACGGTCACCAGCGCGAAGCCGCCGGCGTTGAAGATCGGCGCGTTGAGCGTGTTGACGTTGGCCGCTTCCATCGAGAGCAGACCCGTGACACCCGCCGCGTCCGCCGTCCCGACCGAGCCATTGAGGGTGTTGTCGTTGCCGATGATCGTGAGCGAACTCAGCGCGTCAGCGCCGCCGATCTGCCCGTCGATCCGTGTGTTGCCGGAACCGGAGGTGACCGGCTCGTCGCCCTTGACCGTCGCGTCCATCGTCAGATCGAAGCTCTCGCCGGCGGCGCTGTCGAGCGTTCCCTGGATCCAGATCGTCGGATCGGCGTCCGGATCGCCTCCGTTGGTCGCCAGCTCGATGCCCTCGCCGGCGACGATCACGTTGTTCTCAAAGAGGATCTGGGCGCCGGTCGTCTCGATGCCCGCGAAGAGCTCGGTCGTCGTGTTCGCGCCGCGGAACGTGAACGAGGCGTCGTCGTTGCCCGTCAGCGGGCCCGCAATGACGATCCGCCCCGGCCCGTCGTCGGCGACCCGCGCGACGACGGGATCGAAGAACTCGATCTCGTTGAACGTGATCGTGCCCGTGCCGTTCGCGTTGCCGAACGTGACCAGCATTGTCCCGTCGGAGATGTTCGCGAGTTCCTCGGCGAGCAGGTCGAGCTGGCCGACCTCGTCGGTGTCGCCGCCGATGACGATATCGCGATCGAGCGTCGTCTGCTGGAACGTCAGCAGATCGACCACGATGGTGTCGGCGAGGTCGATCTCGTCGGCGGTGACACGCACCTCGCGGATGGCGCGATCGGCGGTGACATTGCTCCCGCCGATCGCCGCGAGCAGCGCCCGACCCGTGCCCGCAACGACGCTGACAAGATCGACCGGCCCATCGCCGTCGCCGATCGTCGTGCGGATGTTGGCCTGGATCAGCGCATCGCCCCCCGCGGACGCCTCGTCGGTGCGATCGGCCCGCGTGTCGATGAACAGCTCGCTACCGGGGTCGATGTTGACGTTGGGCACGCCCAAGCCGCTCGCGGTGGAGATCGTCAGATCGGACCCGTTGCTGAAGAATGAGGCGTCGCCGGAGATCGAGGCGACGGTGATCTCGCCGTCGGACATGTACTCCTGGGTGTTGGCGTTGTAGACCCCGCCGCCGAGGATCAAGTCCTCGAGAGCCGAGACGGACGTGTCGCCATCGACGCCGGGCGTCGCCAGCGTGCCGATGCCGTTGAGGGTGACGGTTGCGCCCTCGACCGTGAGCGACGCCAGCGAAGCCGCGCCGCCGATCAGGCCGGCGACATCGACGTTGCCCTCACCCGTGCCCGTCATGTCGCTCTTGGTCGCCATGATGTCCAGAGCGAACGGACCGTCGATCGTCCCGCTGAACGTGATGTTGTCGTCCTCGCCGCCGGCGGTGGAGACCGACGTATCGGCGCTCAGGATCGCGTCGCCATCGAAGGTGATGGAACTCGATCCATCGGCCAGCGCGTCAAACATGCCGCTCAGGTCGAGTTGACCGTTCGTGGCGACGACATAGGACTGGGCGTTGATGGACCGAGCCCCCGCGATCATAACGTTCCCGCCTCGGATATCGACCGACCCGACCGGCAACGCCGGCACGAGCGTCACGCCATCGCTCAGCAGCACCAGATCGCCCTCGAAGCCGATGCGATCGCCCACGGAGACATCGCCCGAGGTGTCACTCAAGGCATTGCCGAAGTCCGCGTCGATCACGACATCCGCGAAGCCGTCTCCGTTCCTGGCGAAGCCGTTCTCGATCGTGATGTCGCCGCCGCGCGTTCGGGCGGTAAAGCTCGCGCCATTCTCGAGGCGGATGCCGCGAAAGGTGTCGTCATCGCCGCCGAGCATGCCCTCGGTGACCAGCGAGAAGGTGAGCGTGGACGTGCCGCCGTTGTTGAAGACCTCGAAGACGGTGTCCTCGGTGGGCCGGATCTCGTCGCCCGCCGAGTAGGTCGCGGTCCGCGTGGTGTAGGTTCCGCCGCGCAGGATCAGGTCGTCCTGAGCGATCAGCTCGGTCGTGCCGAGCACGCCCTCGCCGTTGTCGCCGTTCGGCACGTCGCCGATCCCGCGCAGCGCAACGTCGTTGCCGTGCATGAACAGGTTGTTCAGCGGATTCACCGAGCCGATCGTGTCGGTGACGAGGATCAGGGCCGAGGATCCGAGGATCGCGTCGTTGGCCGAGTCATCCTCGAAGGCGAGCAGATCGAGCGACCAGGGCCCGTTGCCGTCGCCCTCGATCGTTCCGTTCACGCGGATCTCGCCGGGCGTGTCGTCGTCGCCGGCGTTGTCCTGGGTATCGATCGTGACGTCGTTGCAGAGGATGAGCCCGTCGCCGAAGACCACGTCGCCGCCGTCGGTAGTGATGCTGTCGCAGACCGAGGTCGCCGTCGCGGTGTCGAAGGTGAGCGAGCCATTGCCCGCGACCGGCCCGAAGACCGTGATGTCTCCGTCCGGAGCGTGGAAGATCGTATCGTTAGCGAACGCCGAGGCGCCCGTGGCGTCACCGATGCGCATCGTGTGCTGGCCGGTCGTCTCGTAGCCGAACCGGACCGACGCGAAGCTGCCGTCGACCAGCGCGAGCTCGCCCGCGCCGAAGACCATGTCCGCCGGCGGCGCGTCGAGCCCCCCGCCGATATCGATCGAGTTGGTGTCATCCGCCGGGCGGAAGATCAGCGTTGCGTCCGCGCCGCCCGTGCTCGTGAAGACCTCGCCATCGCCGGTGTCGCCGGTGAAGTCGTAGCCGTTGGCCGTGATGATGACCGTCGGGTCGGGGTTCGCGCTCGCGAAGGAGACCTCGAAGCGATCCGCGACCGAGAGCGTCCCGTCGCCCAGGTTCAAAAGCCTCGGCCCGTCGGACCCGACCGTCACGGCGCTGGCGAACGACGCGTCCCCGCCGCTGAGCGCGCCGCCGCCGGTCGTGTCCAGATCCGCCGTGATCGTCACCGAGCCGGTATCGAGCGCATCGGTCTGCATGAACGCGCCCATGCTCGTCAGATCGCCGATGATCGAGAGCACCGAGCTGTTGTCGATCGCCACGCCCGCCGTCGTCGTCGTCAATGTGTTCAGAATGAACGCGGCGCCCGTCAGGTCGACCTGCCCAACGGTCGAGCCCGCCGCCGAGATCTGGAACAGGCCGGTCATCCGCGCACTCGACGACAGCAGGCCGCTGATCGCCAGGCTGTCCGAGAACGTGACGTCGTCGGCGTTCGCGAAGGTCAGGTCGGCCAGACCGGTCGCGTCCTGCGCGCCCGCGCCATCGCCGGAGACGACGCCCTGGAACTCGATATCCCGGATCGCATCGAGCGTGAGCGTCTCCGCCGCGCCGCCCGTTGTGCCGCCGACATCGCCCGTGAAAATGATATCGCCGGCGTCGGGGTTGATGCCGAACTCATCGACCGCCGCGGTCGAGATCGAGGGCGTCTCGCCCTCGGCAATCACCACGTCTCCCATGAGCGTAAACGACGCGTCGTCGGCGCCCGCGATCGCGTCGAACAACCGAATCTCGGTGCCGAGGATCGTCGTCGCGGCCATCATCCGCGAGTCGATGCCCGCCGAGTCATCCATCAGCCCCATGCGCACTGTGTGCGTGCCGGCGACGAAGCCGAACTGGATAAGCGAGAAGTTGCTGCCGATCGCCTCGAGGTCGTCGCGCGACAGCATCAGGCCCGAGCCCTCCTGCCCGCCGGGGATCAGGCCCAGATCGATGTCGGTGGCGCTGGTAGACGGACGAATAATCAACTCGCCGGCCCCGGCGCTGCTCTCGACGCTGTTCGCCCCGCCATCGAGGTTGATCGTGTCACCCTCAAGAACCGTGTCGTTGCCCTGGGTGTCCAGAGCGTTGGAGAACGTCAGCGCCCCCGTGCCGGCGTCGATGAGCCGCTCGCCCGTGCCGCCGTCGACCCCGACGATCTCGACGCTCAGGCTCGAGAACGTGATCGCGTTGTCGTTGCTGGTGATGTCGCCGTCGATCCGCACGACACCCGCGCCATCCTGGATCATATCTCCCGTAAGATCGACACTACCGTTGAAGTCGGCCATGCCCGAGTTCGTGAGCGTCAGCCCGCCGACATTGGTCGTGATCGCCTGGAACGACAAAGCCGTGCCGTCGAGATCGATGGTCCCGACATCGAGCGCACCAGACGCGGTGAACAGCCCCGTCAGCGGATTGGTCGTGCTCAGCGTGCCCGCGATCGTGACCGAATCGCCGAAGGTCGTCGCGCCCGCATCGGTGATCGTCAGGTCATTGAGCGCCGAGACCGCGCCGCCCACGCCGAGCGTCCCGGCCCCGCTATCGAACGTCACGTTCTCGTCATCGACACCCGTCAGTGACTGGGCGAGGTCAATCCCGACACCCGTAAAGGTGACATTGGTGTTGTCCGCGAGACTCGCCGCGCCGTCGATGTTGATCGTCGTCCCGGCGTCCACCGTCTGCGTCGCGCCGCCGGAGAAGAGCGCGGCCCCCGCGCCGTCCTGGCTGAACGCCGTCGCCGCCGAAACGTTCCCGCCGAACTCAGCCTGCCCGCTGTTCGTGATCGTGATCCCGCCGCCCGTGCTCGTCAGCGACGCGAACGTGAAGGTCGTCCCGCCCAGATCGATCGAGTCCGCGCTGACCGCGCCGCCCGAGCTATCGAACGCCACCGTGAGCGGGTTGGTCGTGCTCAGCGTCCCTGAGAGATCGATCCCGGCGCTGAAGGTCGTGGCCCCCGCATCGGTGATCGTCAGATCGTTCAGCGCCGAGACCGCGCCGCCCACGCCGAGCGTCCCGGCACCGCTGTCAAACGTCACGTTCTCGTCATCGACGCCCGTCAGCGTCTGCGCGAGATCGATGCCAACCCCTGTGAACGTAACGTTCGTGTCATCCGCGAGGCTCGCGGCCCCGTCGATATCGATCGTCGTCCCCGCGTCCACGGTCTGCGCCGCACCGCCGGAGAACAACGCCGCGCCCGCGCCGTCCTGCGCGAAGCTCGTCGCCGCCGAGACACTCCCGCCAAAGTCGGCCTGCCCCGTGTTGGTGATGGTGACGCCACCGCCGGTACTCGTCAGCGAGGCGAAGGTGAATGTCGTTCCGTCCAGATCTATGGTGTCGGCACTGATCGCCCCGCCCGAGCCATCAAACCCGCCGGTAAGCGGGTTGGTCGTGCTCAGCGTCCCCGAGAGATCGATCCCGCCGCCGAAGGTCGTGATCCCCGCGTCGGCGATCGTCAGGTCGCCCAGCGCCGAGACCGCGCCGTCGACCCCGAGCGCCCCCGCCCCGCTGTCGAAGGTCACGCTCTCGTCATCGACGCCCGTCAGCGCCTGCGCAAGGTCGATCCCGACACCCGTGAACGTGACGTTGGTGTCATCCGCGAGGCTCGCCGCGCCGTCGATATCGATCGTGGTCCCCGCGTCGACGGTCTGGGCCGCGCCGCCGGAAAATAGCGCCGCGCCCGCGCCGTCCTGCGCGAAGGAGGTCGCCGCCGAGACGTTGCCGGCGAACTCCGCCTGCGCGCTGTTCGTGACGGTGATGCCGCCGACCGTGCTGGTGAGATCACCGAAAGTGAACTGCGTGCCTCCCAGATCGATGGTGCCGGCCACGAGTGCGCCGCCCGAGCTGTCGAACGGCGATGTCAACAGACTCGAGGAGGTGATCGTGCCGCCCGCGGAGACGCCCCCGCCCAGGGTGACGATCCCCGGATCGGTCATGGTGAAGTCGTTCAGCCCGCTCGCCGCGCCCACGATCGTCAGCGATCCACCGTTGGCGTCGAGAACAACATTCTCCGCCCCCGAGTCGCCGGTGAGCGCGTCGGCCAACTGCAAGGCGGTGCCCACGAACGAGACGCTGACGCCCGTATCGAGCGTCACCGCGTCAAGGAAGTTCAGGAGCCCGCCCTGAGAATCGATCGTCACGCTCCCAGTCACGTCGATGATGTTGCCGTTGGCGTCGAACGTGGTGGATCCGTTGCTGGTCACCCCGACACCGATCGTGATCCCGGTGTTCGCCTCGACGCTGAGCCCGCCCAGGAACGCGCTCGCGGCGGTCTGGAACGTGACATCGCCGCCCGCGCCGCCGGCGTTCAGCGTCACCGTCCCGCCCACGTTCGGGATCGAGACGTTGTCGGCCGTGATGGCGGACACGTCGGAGCTGTCGATCGCGAACGTCGTGGCGTTGATCAACGCGAGCTCGCCCGCATCGAGCGTGGCGTCCCCGACGGCGTCGCCGAGACCGAACGACCCGCCCGCGCCGCGATCGAAGGTCACCCCGCCCGCCGTCACACCGACCTGAACGTCAAAGTCACTCGCATTGAGGCTCAGCCCGGCGGAAAACGTCGACTCGTTCGTCGAGAACGTCATCGCTCCGCTGCCGAGCAGCCCGACATCGCCCGTGATTGTTGATGCGCCCGTGAGGTCGAAGTCCTCGACCACGACCGTCGTTGGGGACGCGGCGCCGAGGTGCCCGACGCCGACGTCGAACGTGCCGCTGGTGGTGAGCAAGGCGAGCTCGCCGGCGTCCAGATCAACGACGCCGGCGACGCCGAGACCGACCGCCTGCGCGGTCGTGAGATCGAACGAGAGATCTCCCACGCCCGTGTCGACAGTGCCGGCGACCACCCAGTCGGCGCCGGCGAACCGGGCGTCGCCGCCGCCGGTCGTGATCGCCCCGTTGAGGGTGATGGCCGCGATGCCGAGCGCCCCGGAGTCCGCCAGCGCGCTGATCGAGCCGCCCGCGGTCGCGACGGTATCGAGATCGACGGCCCCGCTGGCGACGATGTTGAGATCCCCGCCGTTGGTCAAGACCCCGGACGCGCCCAATCCAATAATGGCGCCGGTGAGATTCAGATCTCCGCCCTGTGTCGAGATCGTGTCGCCCGCGGCCATGCTGAACGTGCCGAGGCCGTTGGCGTCGAAGTCCGCCGTGATCTCGATGCTCTCGCCATTGATCGCCTGGAAAGAGAGCTCGTTGTCGGTGAGATCGTTGACGGTGATGTCATTCAGCGCCTGAAGGATGACACTGCCGCCGAGAGCCTCGAGCGCGCCCTCGGAGATGATGAAATCGAGGATACCGCCATCGCCCCCGAGGATCTCGTTATCGATCAGCTCGATGTCGTTGGGCCCCACGAGGCCGTCAAGAATCGTGATATTGGTCGGATCGAACAGGATGGTTCCCTGCGTGCCGTTGGCGGCCAGCAGATTCACGCTGCCCTGAAAGATCAGCCCGTGCTTGCCGGAGATCTCGCCGAAGCCGCCGTCGCCGCCGAGCGCGCCGCCGGAGGCGATCAGATTCCCCGCGAAGCCGGTGAGCTCGTCGGCCCAGACGATGATCCGCCCGCCGTCGCCGTTGTCGATCGCGCTGGCGTCCAGCGTCGTGTTCGCGCCCACGAACGTGCGCTTGGCGTTGCGGATAGGCCCCTTGCCCTGGAACTCGCCGCCGATCAGGATCTCGCCGCCGCCGAGCGCGCCGGTCGCGTCGATCATGGCGTCGTCGACCGCCACCCGATCGCCGAGGATGCGTGCCGAGCCGCCGGTCTCGTTGCCGTTGGCCGCGCCCGAGACGTCGATGTTGCCCGCGAGGCGCGTGATCCCGCCCTCGCCGGACTCGATCGTCAGGTCGTTGGTCACGATGTTCGTCGAGGTGTGCGTGACGATCCCGTAGAAGTCGCCCGCACCGACGATGACCCGCCCATCAGTCGCAAGGATCGCCCCCGCGTTGGTCACGCCCGAGATATGCGCCGCGTAATCCAGCGCCTCGACCCGATTCGAATCGATCTTCGCGAACATGTGCCCGTCGCGCTCGCCGACGAGCACCTGGTCGCCCGCGACCATCGCCACGAAGCCCTCGTTGGCGACGATCGTGCCGAGGTTGCTGACCGTCCGCCCGGCCAGCAACACATGGTCGGCCTCGATCCGGCCCATGTTGGCCAGATCGCCGGTCAGCGTGAAGCGATCGACGCCCTGCAGGAAGTCGTTATTCGAGATGTTGCCCGCCGCGGCGTGCAGCCCGCCGACGTTGATGATCGCGTCGGCCCCGAACAGCACGCCCGCGCGGTTCACGAGATACACGTTGCC
>JAJDDM010000117.1 GCA_029260315.1 Phycisphaerales bacterium
GTCAACCATGTCCCCGGTCGGAACAGCTCTGCACGGCTGGTGCTTCCGGGAGAGCGCCATGAAACACCAACCGCTCAAAGCAGCGGTTGGTGGCACGACGCTGGACACGCGCGCAAGCAACCTGCCGCGAAGCACTCGTGACAAGCGACGCAAAAGGCTCATCAGGGAGGGCGTCTACCGGCCCCTTTCTCCTCTACCACGCCTCGTATGTTTGTGCGTCCCAATTACCCCTGTAGACAGTGAACGAGCCATCGCCGCACACGGTTCAAGGGCTGGAAGGAGAACGAAGAACGAGTGGACGCCCGTCCTCACGAGCGCTTTACGTCAACTGGCGAAGAACTCGAACAAATGCGGATGGCCGAGTGACGTGCCACCAGCCGTGGCCCTGCACGGCTGGTGCTTCTGGGAGAGCGCCACGAAACACCAACCGCTCAAAGCAGCGGTTGGTGGCACGACGCTCGACGCGCGTGCAAGCATCCTGCCGCGCAGCACTTGTGACAAACGACGCAAATGGCTCTTTAGTTCACGGCGTTGCCCGGAGGGGCTGCCTTGGGCGTTGTTATCCGCAGCCTTCGGCAGAGCCGTATCGCCGAGTCTGTCGGTCGACGTGGCCACGATCGGAAGCGGTGTGCGGAGTGCTATAAAGCGATGCGGAACTCGTCGTCGCTGACGCCGGAGCTGTCTGCAAAGCGGATCTTGTTGCATGGGTTGACTGTGGGCATGCCGCAGCGCTTGGTCAAGCAACTCGTGCATTGTGTTGCATTGGAACAATGACTGGCAAAGTCAGCGTCGCATTGGTGCTTACTCGATCGAGGCCATTGGTTCCAATTGTTCCAAACGCGCGGGGAGTGGACGATCGACCTTGCAAAGAAAGCGCTATACCACGCAGACCTGCGCGTCGAAGCTCTCCGGAGGGATCGCCTCCCCGCGCTCGGCCATCACATCGACCCACACCTCGATCGCGTCGCGGATGCTGGCGATCGCCTCCTCGCGCGTCGAGCCCTGGCTCACGCAGCCAGACAGGCTGGGAACCTCGGCGACCCAATAGCCGTCCTCGCCCGGATAGATGATGACCTGTCGCATGGCGTTCTCATCGGAGAATACGGCGGGTCGGCTCGGGCGGGTTCAGGCATGGGCCGCCCAGCCGTATGATCGGACGATGTTCACCCCCATCCCCGAGATCCTCGACGAGCTCCGCAACGGCCGCATGGTCGTCCTCACCGATGACGAGGACCGCGAGAACGAGGGCGACCTCGTCCTGCCCGCGCAGTTCATCACCCCCGAGGCCATCTCCTTCATGATCCGTGAGGGCGCCGGCTATCTGTTCGTCAGCATGACCAACGCCGACTGCGATCGCCTGGACCTGCATCCCCAGACGCAGGTCAACACCTCGGTCCGCGGCACGCCGCTGATGGTCTCGGTCGACGGCCATCCCGATCACGGCTTCACCACCGGCGTCAGCGCCCACGAGCGGGCCCGGACGATTCGCATGATGATCGAACCCGACTCGAGGCCGTCGGACTTCGTCCGCCCCGGGCACATCAACCCGCTGCGCTCACGCGACGGCGGCGTGCTCGTCCGCATCGGCCAGACCGAGGGCTCGGTCGATCTCTGCCGCCTCGCCGGGCTCTATCCCGCGGCGGTCGGCATCGAGATCATGAAGGCCGACGGCGAGATGGCCCGCGTCCCGGATCTCATCGAGTTCTGCGCCAAGCACAACCTCAAGATGTGCTCGGTCGCCCAGATCATCGAGCACCGCCTCGCCCGCGAACGCCTCGTCCAGCGTCTGAACCCCGCCCGCGGCACGCCGATCCAGACGCCCCTCGGCGAGTTCACCCTCTTCGCCTACGACACTCCCGTCGACCCCTTGCCCCACCTCGCCCTGACGGTCGGAGGTCTCGGCGTGCCGGATGAGGGCGGCGTCGTCGCGACGACCAGCGATCCCACGCTCGTCCGCGTTCACCGTCGCAACCTGCTCGGCGATATCTTTGAGGATCTCTCGACCTCGCAATGTGCCGACGCATCCTCCGGCTCGCAGCTCCGCGGCGCCATGCGGATGATCCAGGAAGCCGGGCGCGGCGCGATCGTCTACCTCCGTCCCGAGGGCGTGGGCGACGATCTTGCCCAGCGTCTCCAGGTCATCCGGCGCGGGCCGGCAACAGACGCCGCGGTCGATGCCGGCGATGCCCCCGGCCCAAGCCGCACCTGGCGCGAGATCGGCATCGGCAGCCAGATCCTGCGCGACCTGGGCGTCTCGAAGCTCCGCCTGCTGACGAACAGCTCGACCGAGCATCCGGGACTGGAGGCGTTTGGGATCGAAATTTGCGAGCGGGTCCCGCCGCGTTGACGACGGTCTCACACGAGGGCGCCCGCGATGCACGTCGATCCGCTCATCCC
Source organism: Phycisphaerales bacterium (assembly GCA_029260315.1). Classification (GTDB taxonomy): domain Bacteria; phylum Planctomycetota; class Phycisphaerae; order Phycisphaerales; family UBA1924; genus S146-42. The sequence goes on from JAJDDM010000117.1 coordinate 2,398, forward strand.
GATTCTGACCGCGGTTCTGCTGGTTGTGGTCATCACCGCCCTTGCCGCCAGGATCCTGCGCCAGCCGAGCGTGGTCGCATTCATCGTCGCCGGCGTGCTGATCGGGCCACATGTTCTGGCGATCATTGAGGACTCCGCGGTCATCGAGAAGCTCAGTGGAATCGGCGTGGTCTTTCTCCTGCTCTTCGTGGGGCTCGATCTTCGACTGCGCGACCTTGTCGCCCGCTGGCGAGCGCCGGTGCTCGGCACGCTGTTGCAGGTGCTGCTCAGCCTGCTCGCGACGTGGATCATCGGCGCGATCCTCGGCTGGACGCTGGCTCGCATCGTCTTGCTCGGGTTCGTGATCACGATCAGCAGCACCGCCGTGATCGTCCGGCTCACCTCCTCGGGAAGATCGGTGCCTTCGCCGCTCCGGCGCGACCTGCTCAGCATCACCGTCGCCCAGGATCTGGCCATTATCCCGATGATGATCGTCTTGTCGCTGCTGGCGGGCGACTCGATCTCCTGGACAACGCTCTCGCTCCAGATCACCGGCGCGGCCCTGTTCGCGCTGGCCCTCATCGGCGCGTTCCACCACGAATCGCGCCTCGCCCTGCTCTTCTCTCGAGCCCCACGCGACAGCGAGTCGCGTGTCCTGGTCGCCCTGCTCCTGGCGTTCGGCATCGCGATGATCAGCGCCGCGTTTCAACTCTCCGTCGCCCTCGGTGCGTTCGCCGCGGGGCTGCTCGTCTCGACGTCGCGCAGGGGGCAGTGGGTCCGCCAGGCGCTGGATCCGTTCCGAGTCGTGTTCTCCGGCGTCTTCTTCCTCTCGATCGGCATGCTCGTTGATATCAGCTTTCTCGTCGAAAACGGCGCCACTGTGTTCGTGCTGCTCGGCGTGACGCTCCTGCTCAACACCCTCATTAACGCGGTTATCCTCCGCTTGCTCGGGCACGGGTGGCGCGAGAGTGTCTACGGCGGATCCATGCACGCCCAGATCGGTGAGTTCAGCTTCGTCCTGGCCGCCATCGGTCTCGGTGCCGGGATCATCGGCGCATACTCGTTCCAGATGACCACCACGGTCATCGCATTGTCCCTGCTCATCGCGCCCATCTACACGAGCGGGCTGAGCATGCTGATCCACAGGGTGTTTCAGGGGCCGTCCCGATCGACCGGCTCGGCGGCTGGGCCACGCGCCGAGGGACGCTGACTGCCCGCTCCGAGGGCCGTAGTGGGGCGATCCGGGCGGGGCGCGGGCCGTTCAAATTCAAAGTTTTCGAGCCCCGCCTGCAACCAGAGGGCCTCAGTACTTGAATGATCGTTCAAGGAAGAACGCCGTGGTCGAAATCCAGATGTTTTTTTCGGACATTGAGGTTGAGGCCCGGGCGAACGATTGGTAAACTCGGTAGGTATGTTTGGTATTTGACTGGAATATGGAAAATGGGATTCACACTCATAAGAAGGAGATTCGCAATGGGTAGCAAGAAACTGGGTATCGCATGGGCCATGTCGCTTGCCGGGGCTGGGGCGATGGGGATGGTGATCGCCGGCGGGGCGGGGCAGGCCGGGGACCAGCCCGAGCAGGAGATGCCGGCGGAGATGCAGGAGTGGATGCAGACCAACCAGCCCGGCGAGAAGCACAAGGCGCTCAACGCGCTGGCCGGTGACTTTAAGGCGGACATGTGGTTCAAGATGGCACCGGATGCGCCGCGCGAGACCTCCACCGGGACGTCCCAGTCCGAGTGGATCATGGACGGCCGCTATCTGACCTCGCACTTCAACGCCGACTTCATGGGCATGCCCTTCGAGGGACACGGTGTCATGGGCTACGACACAGTCAAGAAGCACTACTTCACCGGCTGGATCGACAACATGAGCACGGGCCTCTTCACCGAGCACGGCGAGATGTCGAACGACGGTAAAACGCTCACGATGCACGGGTCCATGATCGGCCCCGACGGGAGCGAGATGACAACCAAGCATGTGTACAAAGTCATCTCCAACGACAAGCATGTCATGGAGTTCTGGGAGGCGCCCAAGGGCGAGAAGCTGGTCAACACCGGCGCGATCACATACACCCGCCAGTGAGGCCCGAGATCGAGGAGACGCGCCGATGAGCGATTGTGATATGGAAGCGATGGCCAAGTGTGCCGCGCTGTGCGCTGAGCACGAGAAGCTCAAGCTCCTCGAGGGCACCTTCAAGGCCGAGGTCAAGATGTGGATGGGCCCGGGAGACCCGATGGTCTCGACCGGCACCATGGTCAACACGCTCGACCTCGGCGGGCGCTACCTCGCCCACGACTACAAGGGCGACCCGAACGAGGGACCGTTCCCCGCCTTCGAGGGCAAGGGCTTCTTCGGCTACAACACGATCGACAATCGCTTCGAGGGCCTGTGGATCGACAACGCCAGCACCTTCATGATGACAGACCAGGGCCAGGTCGATCCCTCGGGCAAGAAGTGGGAAATGTTGGGTAACATGACCGACCCCGGCTCGGGCAAGCCGATGCGCAAGCGGTCGGTCGTCACCATCCACGACGACGACAGCCACACGATGGAGATGTTCTTCCAGTCCGGCGACGGGCCGGAGGTGAAGAACATGGAGATCAACTACACCCGGGCGTGATGCGTCGATCCAGACCATCGCATCGGCAGAACCGGCAATCTGGGAGGGCCCTCCGGGGCCCTCTTTTTTTCATCGCCTCGGATCTGTCGGCGGGTTCGGCTCGGCGCGATCAATGACCGCGCGGGGATACACTCGGGGATTCGGAGCCCCGCCGTGAAACGAGTCATGCTTGGATCGGTCGCTCTTGCCTGTGTCTTGTTCGCTGGTGCCTGCGCGCGTTCGGACCCGGTCGAGGACGACCGTCACGGGTCGCTGACCGGCGACCTGGGCACGCCTGGCGGCGACGAACCCACGCGCGACGATCCGGGCGGTTGAGTTGCGGCTTGCTTGGGCTGGCGATCGCGCCATGTCGCGCCCGCTCGCCGATTCTTGATGGAGACTTCCCATGCAAATGCACAATGTCTTCGGCGTCCTTGCCATCGCCGGCGTGATCGGGGGCTGCGCGCAGCCCCGGGGCGAGCAGGGCCAGCCGAACGCGCTCGACAGATCGTCTTCTGCGGACACCGGTGAGGATCAGATCAGATCCAGGGATGCAGCGCCGCCCGAGTCGCCGCCGGCGGAAACGCGAACCCTCGCTTCCAACGAGCCCGTCGTCGGCCCCGCTGTGGAGGCCGCGCCGGACGCCCGCGCGAGCGATCAGGATCCCGCCATCCCCGAGGTCGGCATCGACGCGGCGAACCTCCTGCCCGTCGAGCTGCCCGGCTTGCGGTTCTGGCCCGGTCGCGGGTGGGTCCGTCAGGAGCCAACCTCGCAGATGCGGGCCGCGCAGTTCCGCCTGCCGCTGGAGGATTGGGACCAGACCGAGCGCGACAGCGACGCCCAGCTCGTCGTCTACTACTTCGGCGAGCAGGGGGCAGGCCCGATCCAGGCCAACATCGACCGCTGGCTCAGCCAGTTCGAGCCCGCCGGCGACCGCCCGCTCGACGCCAAGACCGAGCAGACCACGCTCAACGGGCTCGACGCGACGATCGTGCGCGTGCGCGGCACCTACGTCGCCGAGAACCTGCCGGGCTCGGGCGTTCGACGCAACGAGAAGAACTGGGCGATGGTGGCGTTAATCGTGCAGACCGATGCCGGGCCGTACTATGTGCGTTTCCTCGGCCCGAGACCGACGATCCGCCAGCACGAACTCGGGATCGCGCACATGATCGATTCGATCGAGGCGAACTGAGCTGTTCCAGTGGCGTCGCGCAACGTGCGAGGGTGTCAAGTCACGAGTGCCGTGGTCTGAGTGAGTCAGCGAACGAAGGCCACGTCGTGTGCCGAGGGCGTTCGAATCTCGGCGTGTTTACGATGTGCGGGTCGTTTCGGCCGATCGCGTGGCATTCGTCGCAAAGCCTCCTCATACCACGGCACCACCGGCGAGGCGCGGGAACCGGGATCTTCGAGCGCCGCTCCGTGGCTGGGGTTCTCGGTCCGACTTCGAGGGGCTGGCACCCCTCGCCAGGATCGCACCGCCCCGCTGGGGCGATGATCGGCGTGTGCTGGAGTCGTCGATGAGGTCTTGCGGTGGCAGGCGGTTCACCGCACACGCCGCGATCAGCGCGGCCGCGCAACAAGCCCTCCTCTTTCCTGTCTCAATGAACGCGCGTGTACGCGATCAACTCGCTCGGCAGCAAGCGCAGGAGTTCCAAGGGACGGCGCGAGATCCGTTCGAACGACTCCTCGCGCAGGCGTTCATGGCGCGCACAAGCGATCCAGCCCCCGCCGATCGCCCACAACTCGCGTTTGTCGTCGGCCATCAGCCACGTCTGGACATCGGGCCCGAGGACGAGCAGTGCGAAATCTTCGTTGTCGGTGGTGATGCGCCATTGCTTGTTGAACGCGCTGTCCTCGAGCTGGAGGTCCTCGCCGCCGAGCATCGAGAGGATCTTGGTGCCTAAATGCTCGTGGGTGAGGCGCACGGCGGGCCACCCGGCGGGGCAGGGGACCGCCGCGGCGAGGTGGCGGATCGTCCGCGAGCTGTTGCCGCTGCTCTCGACATAGCGGTGCTCGACGACGCGGACCTCGTGGTCGTCGATCTTGCCATCGAATACGGCGCGCACGGCCCGCGCGCCCCGCCGCAGGCCGATGCCCTCGAACGGCGC
>JAJDDM010000118.1 GCA_029260315.1 Phycisphaerales bacterium
CGGCTCGACCTTGACGTTGTACGGCGGGTCGGTGTTGACCAGTTGCACGGGCTTGGACTCGAGCAGCCGATCCACGTCGGACTCGCTGGCGCTGTCACCGCACAGAAGTCGATGCTCGCCCAAGATCCACAGGTCGCCATGATTGGTGTTCGGATCGTCCGAGGGCTCGGGCGGCTCATCCTCGACGATGTCGTTCTCCGTCTCCTCGCCGAGCAACCCGCGGACAACTGCTTCGAGTTCGGGCATCCGGAAGTCCAGATCGCCGGCGAGCTTCCCCAGCGCCTCCGCGTCACACTCAGCGAGCCCCGCCAGCGGGTCGAGCGTCGCCAGCAGCTTGTCGGCCTCTTCCTCGTTCACGTCGAGGATGAGCACCGGGACTTTCTGGTCCGGATCGAGCCCGGCCCGCAAGTGACCGTCGATGAGCGTCAGGCCGTCGGGCGTCTCCCGCGCGATCAGCGCATCGGCGTAGCCGATCTCGCCGAGCGTCGCAGCGACGGCGCGGCGCTGCGTCTCGGGGTGCCGTCGCCAGTTCTTGGGGTTCGGCACGAGGTCGCCAGCCCGGACGCGCCGTAGCGACTTGACTCGATCGCGGATCACTTTTTACCTCCAAAACCCGTGAACGAAGAAACGTCGGGATTGCCGCCGGTCACCCCGGGCTCGCGATGGATCTTGCGACCCCCCCCCGGTCCCCCTGGTCCACCCGATCCCCACTGTCCACCCAGTTCACCCAGTTCCACAGGTCCACCCACTTCCACAGGTCCACCCTCCTCCACCGTTCCACCCACTTCCACGCACTCCCTCGCGGTCTTGCGGCTGTGGCAGCTCTTGCACAAAGCCTGCAGGTTGCGCACATCGAGCCGCGCACCCCCGACCCGGATCGGCACGATGTGGTCCGCCTCCGTCGCGGGCTCAATGACGCCGTGCTCTTCGCACACCCGGCAAAACGGATGGCGGCCGAGGAACCACAGCCGCAGCTTCCGCCACCGCGCGTCGTACCCGCGGCGGGCCGAGCTCGGGCGGTCGTCGGGCGAACGCGTCCGTCCGATCCGCTCGCGATGGGTCATCAGCTTCTTGCGCATCTGGGTGCTCCCTGGATCGAGCGCGGATGGGCCGCGCCCACGTCCACTACATCTGCGCGCGGGCCACATGATGTCGCAGGCGTGCTCGATTTTTTTCGCTTTCGTTCTTGGCCGACGTGTGAGTCTGTGAGTCTCGTGAGTCTCCTTGCATCTCCGCTGTACTAAAAACATAGGGATAACTATGTATATATGCAGTAAGAAGCAGGTGGAACAAGACTCACCAGACTCCCAGACTCACCTGGCCCACACACCCAATCAGCCTTGGCCCACACGCAGCGCCCACACGGCCGCGTTCTGGCGCTTGTCGATCTGCTCGAAGCACCTCCCAGCGACGCGGCGCCCCCGGACCGATCGCAGCCGATTGCCGAGGCTCCTCGAGTCGATCGGACCGCCGACTGACCACGCCTCGAGCTCACGGCGCAGGCATGCGGCGGCGGGCAGATCGGCATGGATGTCGTAGAGACGCTCAACCAGGCTCGCGACGGTCGTGCCATCCTCGCCCAAATAGGCGTGCCAAGTGTTCATGATCCCCTCAAGCCGATCCAGTTCCGCGTCGGACGCCCGTGCGAACCGCGCCCGCTCGAGCGCGGGGTCCGGCTGACCCGCCCAGACCAGCGCGTTGCGGATAAGCCCCGTCCAGCCCTCGAAGCCGCCCATCGCCGCCAGCGACTGCGACGGGCGTCCCGCTCGTAAGAACGCCGCGAGGACCGTCAGCGCCGCAGCCACGAGACGCCCGCGCTCGTGGGCAACCCAGTCAAGCAGATTCGGGTGCGCGAAGCCGGACCGCTCCTCGGGCCGCTCTTCCACGCACTTCAGCCGGATCGGGATCGTGCGCCGCGGCAGATCGCCGCCGACGCGCATGTTGTTGCCCGTGGCAAACCAGACGGTGGAGAGTGGCAGCTCGACCATGCTGTTGCTGCCAAGCCTGCGGTCGGACCAAACGGTGGTTGTGAGCGCCGCCTCGAGCGCCGAGTTGTCCAGCCCATCGCGCACGTTGTCGAGCAGCGCGAGCGGCTCGCCCGCGATAGCGATCGACGTGATCTTCTTGCGCATTTCCTCCACGCCGCCCGGCGCGCAGCCCGCCGGGGCGTCCCGACCGGTGACCAGCCGGGCGATGATCCGCACGAGAAGCGTCTTGCCGACGCCGGCGGCGTTGCCGTCTATCAAGAACAGCGGCGCGGGCCCCTCGAACGCGCGTCGCCCCACGAGCGTGAGCAGCGCCGCGAGCCACGCCGAGCGGAACGCTTCGCTCGCGAACGGGAAGTCCTGCACGACTTCGAGCAGCGCACCGACGGCGGCCCTCGCGTCGTCGTGTGTTAGTTCGGGCTTGACTGTGGGGAAGCTGACCTCGGACCAGTGGAGCATCCCCGAGCGTTCGTCGTACCCTGCCACTTGATGGATCGTGCCGTCTGGGCGAAGAACGGGGATCGACGAGATCCCGCTCAGCTCTCTCAAGCCCGGCCAGACCCCCCGCGCGGCGACGGCCTCTACGAGCCACTTCGGCGGGTGGGCTTGAGCCATGCCGCGTTTCGAGTGCGTGGCAAAGCGTGCGTGCCGGGTCATCCGATCGCGCAGGTCTGCCGATGGCACCGTGTCAATGCGAGGGCCGCTGTCTGTCCCGCGGTCGCATCCGACACGCACGAGTTGCCCGCCCCGGTAATACAGCGATGCATCGGCGCTCAGCGCCTTGATAGTCTGATCTGCGACCTCGTGCTCCTCGGTCGTAATCTCGATCGTGGGGCGCTGGGCTTCCGAGCCGCCGCTGCTTGCCTCGGCGGAAGCGCCAGACCGTTGCCACTTGGCGTGCAAGAGCCAACCCCGGGGCCTGTCGTGGGGCTTGGTCGCCGCGTCGTCGACCTTGTGGCGGAGCTCCTGCACCGACCAGGGCGGCTCGCACCGGGGGTTGAAGTCGTGGATGAGCACCTGAAGCGCTAGCTCTGGATCAACCTCAAACCCATGCACCAGGGCCGTCGCGGCGGCGTAGAGACGCGCGTGCCCGCCGTGGCCGGAGACGGACGGCGGCATCGCCTTGACGTAGCGGTCCGCCCGCCAGAGCTCCTCGGCATCGGCGGCGTATCGATCAGCCTCGGAATCGTCCCCTTGGCTGCCGTCGAGTGCTTCCGTTGGCAAACACGCCGCGCTCGACTGCTCGTCCTGGCAATCGGACGCGCCGCCGTGGCGAGCTCGCAGGACCGCCTCGTGCAGCGCCTCGACCGCCGCAGTGAGGCGATCTCCATCGACCTCCGCCGGCTCGCTCTCGAGCATGTCGTACGGCTCGCCGGTGGGATGGACGCTCGGCCCGACAAGCGTCTGCGCGCCCTTGCCTCGGATCTCTACCGTGACCGAGTCGTTCGCTGGATCCTTGAATCGCTTGGTCTGTACCCCAGTTGCTCGATAGAAGCGGTGGGAGCTCTTCGCGCCAGGTCGACCCGTGATCGCCTCGGTGGAAGGAAGGTGCTGATCCGCGAGCTCGATCGCCTCCGGGCAATCCAGATCCACGTCGATCAGGTCGCCGCTCGGCTCGCCGAGGAGCAGCCCGATGTTGCCATCGCCGGCAAAGTCGGCGGGCAGCTCGCCCTCGGCGTAGCGTCGCGTCTGCCAGCCCTTGGTTCGGGGGCCCTTATTCCTCATGGGAACGGCGACGGGCTGGAACCCGCGCCGGAGATACTCTCGCGCCGCGTCGAGACGGGAAGGCCTCTGAGCACTCACGATCCATCAACCAGTTGATGGGGCGATCGCTCGTTGATAGCGAGTTTGGCCTGCCTCTTGGGCGCAGCGGCCGTGGGCATCCGCATCACGTTGCCTTCACTTGCTCGGGGCGTCGGTCGGTGTTCGCCTCAATCCGCAAGACGCGGAAGATGCCCCTGCCAATTGTCCGCTCGGCCAGCGAGGCCAGCACTCGTGCCAAGCAACGCCCGGCCTCGGAGCCCGCGTCAATCTCGACCGAGCGCGCGGCCGGGTCCACCGCCGCTGGCGACTCGATCGCGAGGGCCGCGGCCCCCACGAGCCCCTCCGCGGCGGCCTCGGCCACGGCCACGAGGTCCTCAAGCTCCGGGCCCGTGACGTCGCCAGCGAACTCGAATCGGACAGTTGACATGTGGCCTCCTCAGCGCGGGCAGCCGTCCCGCAATGACTACATCTGCGCGCCGGACGCGGAGTGTCGCGGGCAATCTCGAAAACCGAGTTACGCGTCCCGGATGACGGCGCGGATAGCGACCAGCTCGCGATGCACCGTGGCTCGGTGTACGTCCAGTCGGCGAGCAATCGCCGAGACCGATTCGTCCGCGAGCAAGCCGATGCAGATCTGCCCCCGCCGTGCGCTAAGCCGCGCGATCCTGTCTCGCAAGTCAACCTCTCCTTCGAATCCGTCAATCCGGTCGCGGGCTCTCAGCGCTGTCGCCCGGACCGATTGGGCCACCCTCGCGTCGCGGCGGCGGCGGGCCAGGATCTGGCGCTCGACTAGCAGCCGTTCCTTCTCAAGCACTCTGGCGCGGTATGTCCGCCATGTGGCTCGTTGGGGATCGAAGCGGGCAATTGCTCGCAGGAGGCCCTGAGACAGATCCTGGACAACGTCGTCGCGATCAGCGTCGCCTAGGCCAAACCGTTTGGCAACTCCCCGAGCGGTCAAGTCGATTTCGCGGAGTGCAGCAGCATCGAGAGGGCAGTGGCTGGACGTGGGCATGCACGCAGAATGTCCGCGTACGATCCGGAATCAACCTCCATGCCCCGACTCGTTCGGCGTCGTTCGCTTGGTTCGTGAGAGTTCGCCCCTTCGAACAACCCTCACGATCGGTCGGCTTCATCGATTCTCGCGGTCTGATCGGGGTAGAGGCACTTGACTTCGGCAATCAGGTGCAGCCAGCGGCCGCGTACCTTCTTAGAGCCAACGAGTCTTTCTCGCTGGACCATCATCCGCAGGCCAGCGACTGTGATCTGGTGCTTGGTCGCATCCTCGAACCACTTCCCTAGGCGAAGACCCCCCTCGCCATCCTCGGCCCCCTGCCCCGGCGTCGGCGGCTTCCTGTTCCGCCACTGGTTGATGCGCGCGCGAACTTTCGGGAGGAGGCTCTCCCACCCATTCCGAGTGAAGGGGTCGTCCGCGAGAAAACGGACCATATTTTCAACAAAGAGCAGATCGTCCGAGAATGCTCGCTCGATCAACTCGCCTCGCCGGCGAGCGTGCCGGGCTGCGCGGTGCCGCCGGTTCGAGTCGCACCTTCGCAGTTCTCGAACCTTCCTGTCGCGCTGATCGGCGATTGGATCCCAGGAACCGTCATCGGTGCCAAGGAGGAATGCAAGCGGAATGTTCGGATCCCGCGTCATCGAATCCTCGACATCTCTGATGAATCGCTCCATAAACGCCGCGCATCGATCGCCGGGCGGCTCATTGGGGAGTGGCGACATGTCAGAACAATAGCGAGACTTGCCGATTCAGCAGGGCTGCAACGATGTCCAAGCCCGCCGCTGCTCACCCCAATCCACCTCCGCCGCGATCGGCCTGACCATGCTCTCGGTGATTGGGTCCCGCCCACGAAGGGTGGGAGGCAGGTGGAGGACCTCGTCCTGGATGTCCGGGGCCAAGTGCAGCAGGTTCATGATCTGAGTGACCCGGGCCCGGGTGACGTGCCCGAGCCGGGCTAGGTCGGCCTGATCCACAACTTCACCCTCTCGGAGAAGCTCGTCAAAACGGATCGCCAAGGCCATGAGCCTCGAGACTCGCGGGATCGTGCCAGCTGGAATAGGCGCGGGCGCTGGCGCGGGGCCAAGCCGCAAAGCACGACCCTCGCGCCCGCCGCCGGTGAAATGGACTCGCTGGGTGATTGTCAGACCAGACACGGCTCCTCCTCCGGGCACTCGTCACTCGCGGCAAGCTCATGGAACGACACCGACAGGCTCTCGGTCGCCGCCTCATACTCGATCCGGTCAATGAGCAAGTGGACCAGTTCCTCGCGTTCGCCGAGGGTCAGGGCATCCCACAACGGCTCGAAGGACTCGATCGCCCCTTCAAGCTCGTCGTCATCGACGCGAGACTCGGCCAACATGTTCCGGGCTCGCTCCACAACGCTCGCGGCGACATCTTTATTCTGTACGAACGCTCGGATCTGCTCGATCACGAACACCTCGAGATCGCCGGCAGGCAGCGAGGGCGCTGGGCACGACGACCAGCCCTCCTTCTGAGCACGCATGCATACGTAGTACCGATATCGCTTGGTCCCCATGGCGGCTTTCTTGCTCGCAAAGTGGTGCACCATGCCACAGTCGCATGCCTTGCACCTCACCAGCCCCTTGAGCAGCGCACCGTGGGCGTTACGCGTTCTCGATCCTCCGTTCTTCCCGTTCAGCCGCAGCTGGGCTTGTACGCGCTCAAACATGTCGGGCTCGACGATGGCCTCGTGCTCGCCCTCGTAGACGTGCTCGTGGTGACGGACCTTGCCGAGGTAGACCACATTGGTCAGCATCGCGTAGACCATGCCCTTGTCGATGGTCTTCCCCCCCTGTGGCTTGCCCGCCTTGGTGGTCCAGGTTTTGGTTGTCCAGCCCCGCCGCCGACACTGCTCGACCACGGGCATCAGCGAGCCCTTCTCGATGTACAAATCGAAGATGCTCTGGACGATCCTCGCCTCGCTGTCGTTGACGAGCAGCTTCGAACCACCGGGGTTGGAGATCAGGTCATAGCCCAGCACAGGCCTGCCGCCCGCCCACTTGCCCTTCCTGCGAGCCGCGGCGATCTTGTCCCGCGTCCGCTCGGAGACCAAGTCCCGCTCGAACTGGGCGAAGCTGAGCAGCATGTTGAGCATCAGACGCCCCGCGGAGGTCGCGGTGTTGAACTGCTGGGTCACGCTCACGAAGGCGACTCCCCGCTTCTCGAACGCTTCGAGCATGCGGAAAAAATCAGGCATTGATCTGCTCAGCCGGTCGTACTTATAGATGACTACGCAGTCGACCTTCCCGTCCTCGATCTCTGCCAAGAGTCGCTTCAATGCGGGACGGTCCATGTTGCCGCCGGTGAACCCGCCGTCGTCGTAGCGATCGGGTAGGCACGTCCAACCCTCCCCCTCCATGCTGGCGACGTAGTGCTCGCAGCATTCGCGCTGGGCGTCGAGGCTGTTGAAGTCCTGGTCGAGCCCCTCCTCGGTGCTCTTGCGGGTGTAAATCGCGCAGCGGACCGCCTTGGGCTGCGCCGGCTTGGCGATCCCGTTGTGGCTCATGCCGTCGCCCCCTTCCGCGGCTTGGTCAGACCGAAGAACAGAAATCCGTTCCAGTGCGACCCGCTGATCGCATGAGCGACCGCCGAGAGCGAGCGATACGTCCGGCCGTCGTGCTCGAAGCCCTCGGGCAGCACCGCGACCCGGTGCTCGATGCCCTTGAACGTGCGGGCGAGCACGGTGCCGGGCATCGGCAGTCTGGCGTCTCGGGGAGGGGCGAGCCGGGTCGAGGCCGTTCTTGGGGCCTCGCGGACCGGCGTCTCCCGCGGCGGGCGAACGCGACTGTCGGCGTCACGGGCCAACTCGCGGGCTCGGGCTCTCGCCCGCTCGGACAGATCGCCCTCGGCGTTGGCCTGCAGCCGCCAAGCGACCCGGCGCAGAAGCCACTGTCGGTTGTTCGACCGCGCTGGCTCGGCGAACACCGCGGCGTACCGCTCGCGCAGTCGCCCCACCGTCATTTGTTCCAGTGCCTCGATCTCCCGCAGAACGCACTCAGTCATTCCAGCCTCCTCGCCGATCCGCTCTCGAGCGGTTCACGGCACGGGACACTGAGGCCTCGATGCTGCGATGGTTCAAGGGATGCGGGGAGAGATTCTGGGGGCTCCGCCTGGCCCGGAGAGATCCCTGGCACGGCCACAAGGCGGGCGAGGCCGGTGGCGATGATGCCGACAGCCGCGTTCCAACGCTGCTCGAATGAGACGATGCGATCGGCTCTCGCGCGGCTAGTCGTCCGTGTCGCCATCGGGGTGTCCTCCCGTCCTGGGGGTCACCCTCTACATCTGCGCGCGGGGGCGAGAGTGTCGCAGGAACTCGAAGGCTTCGTCCTCCACAAGTGAGTGCCGTCCAACGACGCTGCTTTCTCGACTAGACTCCATGGGTTGAGTCGCGCCTCCACGTCAGCAGGCCACTGGAAGGATCCGGTGTGATCAAGGTATTCGTGAGTTCCGTCTCAGAGGGCCTAGCGCAGGTCCGGCAGCAGGTAATTCGAGATCTGCACAAGGCCGGATACGACGTAACAGCTATGGAGCACTTCGGAGCCCAGGCAGACACTCCAATTGAAGTATGCCTCCGAGAGGTACGTCGGGCAGACGTAGTCGTCCTGGCTGTCGGCCCTAGGTATGGATCACTCTTGCCACAGGGCATTTCCTACACGGAGGCTGAGTTCAGAGAGGCCCGCGCAGCTGGCATCCCCGTTTTGGCTGTTCGAGTCCCTAATGAGCCCGACTTGGATCTTGATGAAGAGGGCCAAATCGATGCGTTCCTGAACGATGTCGGGAGTGTCAGCACCTACGACACACTGACGCAAGACGATTCCCTCGACCGTCTGTCGCCGACGATACTAGCGGCACTTTCCAGCGCGCGAGATAGGGGTGAGCTCGGGAATCGCTTCTCCCTCTTCCAGCGGTACGAACTGTATTTCGTTTCCCAACTCGATCCGTCAGCGATCTTCAATCACGAAGGCCCTTTTCTCGGTCGAGCCGATCAGACCCGTCAACTCGTATCGTTCATTAAGAGTGAGGAACCGCTCTTGCTTCTGACGGGTGCGGGAGGGAGCGGCAAGAGCAGGCTGCTTCTTGAGGCAACGCGCGAGGTCGCTGATTCCTCCGGAGCGCCAGAGATCCTCTTTGTTGATGCTGGCGCACAGTGGTCCGCCGACGATATCACTCGCTTGCCGATTACCCCACTTGTGCTCATCATTGATGATGCACATCGAAGACCAGATTTGGACCGGCTTATCGCAGCGTGCCAGCAGCACAACAGACTAGAGGCTATCCCAGAACCTGCCTGAGCAGGAGAAGGGTGCAGCCGAGGTGGAGGAAGCCTTGGAACATGGTGGTGGATTTCTCGTAGCGGACGCACAGGCGGCGGAAGTTCTGGATCCAGGCGATCGTGCGTTCCACT
>JAJDDM010000119.1 GCA_029260315.1 Phycisphaerales bacterium
ATTGGTAGAGCATCAGCCTTCCAAGCTGATTGTTGCGCGTTCGAGTCGCGTCGCCCGCTTCGCGATAATCCACTAGCCGAACGATACTTTGCGTACCTGCCTGCGTCGGGCAAAGCGGGTCTGAAGGAATGCGATGTGCATGAAACACCACACTACATGAGGAGGGTCACGGGGCGTTCGAGGTAGCTGATGATCTCGGAGCAGAATCGTGCGGCTTGGGCGCCGTCGGTGATGCGGTGGTCGAACGAGAGGCTGACGGGGAGCATCTTGCGGGCGACGATTTGTCCCTTGCGGACGACGGGTTTCTCTCGCGTTTGGCCGGTGCCGAGGATGGCGGCTTCTGGGTAGTTGATGACTGGGGTGCTGAAGGTTCCGCCGAGTGCGCCGACGTTGGTGATGGTGAACGTGCCACCGCGCAGATCCTCGATGCCGAACTGTCCGGTGCGTGCTTTCTCAGCCATACCACCCAGTTCGGTGACGATCTGGGCGACGTTGAGCCGGTCGGCGCCGCGAACATTGGGGACGACGAGTCCGCGCTCGGTGTCGACGGCGATTCCGATGTTGACGTACTCCTTGTACGTGGTCTCGCCGGTGTCGGTGTCGATGGAGGCGTTGAAGACCGGGTGGCTCTTGAGGGCATTGGCGACGGCTTTGATGATGAACGCCATGGCGGTGATGCGCCGAGTTCCGCCGTAGGCGTCTTTGTATTGTTTGCGCATGCTCTCAAGGTCAGTGACGTCAGCCCAGTCGCAGTGGGTGACATGGGGGATGGTCGAGACGGAGCGGACCATCTGCTGTGCGATGGTCTTCCGGATTTGCGTCATGGGGGCAATGCGGACGGCGCCCCATTTGTCCGTGGACGGCGTGCCCGGCGGTGGGGCGGCGGGTTTCACCATGGCGGAGGGCGTCGGCGCGGGCGCGGCCACCGAAACGACGGGGGCAGCCGGGGCGGAGGAGGCGTTCTGAACGTCAGACTTGGTGACGCGACCGCCGGGACCGGATCCGACGACGGTGTCGATGTCGACGCCCATCTCGCGAGCGAGCTTGCGGACAGCCGGTGCGGCTGCGGATTTGGTGCGCTTCGCTGTTGTCGTCGCCGGCGCGGCCACAGGCGCTGCCGGCGCTTGCGCGGCGACCGCCTTTTTCGTCGCAGCGGGTGTGGATTTGGCGGCGCTCGATGGGGTCGCCGAACCGTTGGCGTCGAAGGAGATCATGACGTCGCCGACGTTCACGGTCTGGCCGGTGCTGATGTGGATCTTGGTGATTTTCCCGGCGTAGGGCGAGGGGATTTCGACGGCGGCTTTGTCGGTCTCGACCTCGAAGAGGTTGACGTCTTCTTCGATGGTCTGTCCCTCCTTGACGAGGATCTGGACGATCTGGGCTTCGGTGATTCCCTCGCCGAGGTCGGGGAGGTGGAATTCGCGGGACATCCAGTATTCTCCGGTGTGTTTCGCGTTGTCAGCGACCCGCGCGTCACGTTTGGGGCGGCGCGGATTGGTAGTGTGACGATTCTTGCGCTCGACGCCACCCACAAGGGGTGGCGGTACATCGGGGCGCCACCGGCGAGGCGCTACGCTCTGCTGCCACTCGCGAAGGAGTGGCGACGGGATCAGCAAGCCAGCGTTTCTCTCGCGGCGTGCGTGATCCGATCCGCGCCAGGCAGGAAAGCCTGCTCACGCGCGAAGTAGGGGAAGTGTACGTCGTAACCGGTGATTCGTCTAACGGGGGCTTCGAGGTGGTAGAAGCAGGTCTCGACGATGCGGGCGACGACCTCCGCGCCAACGCCGCATGTTCTTGGTCCCTCATGGATGACGACGGCCCGTCCGGTCTTGGCGACGGATTTCGTGAGGGTCTCGGTGTCCAGCGGCGAGACGGTAAGCAGGTCGAGCACCTCGACGGAGACGCCGTCATCGTCGGTGAGGTCGGCGGCGGCTTCGAGGGTGGGCCGCATCATGGCGCCGTAGGAGATGAGTGTGATGTCGCTGCCCTCGCGGACGACTTGAGCCTTTCCGATGGGCATGGTCTCGGGCTCGTCGGGGACTTCCTCCTTGAAGGCGCGGTAGACGGCTTTGGGCTCGAAAAAGATGACGGGGTCGGGGTGTCGGATGGACTCGAGCAGCAGGGCGCGCGCGTTTCGGGGGGTCGAGCAGACGACCATCTTGAGCCCGGGGTTGTGTGCGTAGAGGGCTTCCCGACTCTCGCTGTGGTGTTCGATGGCGCGGATTCCGCCGCCGAAGGGCATGCGAACGACAATGGGCATGTTGTATCGTCCGCGCGTGCGATTGCGATAGCGCGACATGTGGCCTTCGATCTGGTGGTAGGCTTGGTAGGCGAACCCGGAGAACTGCATCTCGCAGACGGGCTTCATTCCGTAGAGGGCCATGCCGACGGCGGTCCCGACAATGGCGCCTTCAGCGAGCGGCGTGTCGATGACGCGGTCGCGGCCGTACTTCTTGAGGAGGTTTTCGGTGACGCGGAAGACGCCTTCATCCTGCCCAACGTCCTCACCCATGATGACGACGTCTTCGTCCTCGCGGAGTCCTTCATTGAGTGCAAGGTTTAAGGCTTTGACCATGTTGAGGCTTGGCATATCGTACTCTCTATTGGCGGATGGGGAGTCGAGCCCCGGTTGAATGCTACGCGGGACGACGGTTAGTTGTAGACGTCATGCTGAGCGTGGCGAAACACCTTGCCCGATGGTCGGCGAGATTCCTCGCTTCGCTCGGAATGACATGGCTCAACATCCGTCGCGCTCCGTGTCAGTGACCGATGGTGACACCCTCGCGTTGGAGGGCGGCGTCGAATTCAGCAGCCTGCTGTTTGAGTTCTTCGGGGACGTCTTCGTAGAGATACTTGAAGCAGTCGCGGGGATCGACGTCGCGGTTGGCTTCGTATTGCGTCACGCCCTCCTTGATGATCTTCTTAATCTCGTCACGCATTGCGGCGTCGCGCTCGTCGTCGAGGAGCCCTTTATCGCGGAGGTACTGGTCGAAGCGAATAAGGGGATCGCGTTTTTCCCAGACCTTGACGTCGGCTTCGTCGCGGTACTTCTTGGGGTCGTCCGCGGTTGTGTGCATGATCAGGCGATACGTGACCGCTTCGATAAGTGTCGGCCCGCCGCCGGCGCGAGCTTTGGCGACGGCTTCGGTGGTGGCGACGTAGATGGCGAGCGGGTCGTTTCCGTCGACCTGGATCCCGTCGATACCGTATCCGCCCGCTTTCTGGGCGAGGGTCGCGGCTCTCGTTTGCATCTCGCGGGGGTGGGAGATTGCCCATTGATTGTTCACGATAACGAATACCGCGGGCACGTCGTACACTCCGGCGAACGTGAGCGCTTCGTGGAAGTCGCCTTCAGACGTGGCGCCGTCGCCGATGTACCCGAGGGCGACGGTCTCCTTACCCTTGATTTTCATGGCCCACGCGACACCGGTGACGTGGGGGAACTGCGACGCGACGGGGACGCAGATGGGCGTGTCGTTGATGCCCTCCGGGACAGTGCAGCCCTCTTCGTATCCGCCCCAGAATTGCATGATCGTGTGGATGGGCCAGCCTCGGTAATAGCAGACGCCGGGCTCGCGGAAGGACTGGAGCATCCAGTCGTCCGGCGTGAGTGTCATCGCCGTGGCGATTTGGACGGCTTCCTGCCCTCGGATGGGCGCGTACGTGCCGATTTTCCCCTGCCGCTGCATGGCCAAAAGCCTGTCATCGAGCAGGCGGGTGGTGAGCATGAGGCGGTGCATTTCGAGGAGCGTGTTGTCGTCGAGTTTGGGGTCGAGGCCGTCGTCGATTTTCCCGTGTTCGTCGAGGATGGCGAGGTATTCGAGTTTGTGATCGACGGTGATCTTCTTGCGCGCCACAGCGGGGGTCCTTCCTTCGGGCCGGGTTTTTGAACCGGGCGATTCCCGGCGTACAGCTTTTCTATCGAGTGTTTTCATCGTTCTAGGTTACTCCCATCGCGGACCGGCGGGTCCAGCGGCGGAGATTCTAGGGCAGAACAGCCTCAAACGCACGCGGAGTGGCGGGGTCCCTGTTAATCACCGGTGCGGATCGGGGGTGCACCGCGGGATCAAGCGATGTAAGTGGTTGAGATTGCTATAGTTAGGGTTTTTTGGGGAGCGCGGATGCGAGACCGGACGCTTGCGCTCGCAACCGTTGCTGCTCGCCCTGTCGCTCACAACGGCCGATTGACCGCAACGACCGCTCTGGAACGCGCCGCGCGGACCGCTGTTCCCACGCGAAGGCCGAAAGTGCCCCCCCTGAATTCGCCGCAGGGCATCGAGGCAGAGCGGCACATTTGCTGTGAGTGGTGGAGGCGATTTGGTATGCTGCTTTGGGGCATGTCTTGACGGGCGATTGTGAGGGCGGTCGTCGGCGGAGGTGGTGATGTCGCTGGTCGTTTCAGGAATGTTGGGATTGCTGGTTCTGGGCGCGGGGGATCCGCGGACGCCGAACGTCGAGATTACGCCGGTGTTGCATCAGGGCGATCCTGCGCCGGGAATTCCGGGGGCGACGATGGTGTGGTTCTTCACGCCGCACATCGACGGAGAGGGGAACGTGATGATCAAGGCGCTCTACCAGAACGCGGGCGAGCCGTTCTCGCGAGTGGGGATCTGGCATGGTCCGCCTGGCGCGTTGCAACTGATCGCGTATGAGGGGATGCAGGCGCCGGATTTGGCTGACGGAGTCATCTTGTCGTCGATCCGATTCTCGATGTTGGCGGAGAACGGGTGGATGGCGATCCCGTCGTTGCTGATCGGACCGGGGATCGTCGAGGGGTCCAATGATCTGGCGGTGTTCGTCGGACCGCCGGGTGACATTCGCAAGGTGCTTCAAGGCGGTGACCCGGCGCCGGGGCTGGAGCCGGGGACGATCATCGACGTGACGGACAGCTTCGGGTTGCTGGCCAGCCTGAGCGACAACGCGACGATCAGGACGCAGGCTTACCTGAGCGGTCCGGACGTGAACGAGACCAACGACCGCGTCGTCTACGTCGGTCCGCGCGACAACCTTCAGCCGATCTGGCGCGAGGGCATGGAGGCGCCGGGGACCGAGCAGGGTGTGACCTTCGCGTGGGCCGATTTGATGGTTTGCAACGACGCCGCGCACATCGCGTTTCGTGGTGGCCTGACCGGCGATTCGATTGACGACAGCAATGACGTTGGCCGCTGGTCGGGTGGCGCGGGAAACTTATCGCTGGTAACGCGCGCGGGCGACCAGGCTCCGGGCTTTCCGGAGGACATCACGCTGGCTGTTGCGGGCGGGGGGTTGACCACGATCAACGCCCACGGCGACACGACGGAGCTGACGTTGCTTCAGGGACCCGGGATCACTGAGGACAACGACTTGATCCTCTACGCCGGACAGCCCGGCGACCTTCAGATCATGCGCCGGGAAGGTGATTCCGCTCCGGAGGCGGGCGAGGAAGTCGAAATCGCAAACCTGGGGAATCACTTCATCAGTAACACGGGCGAAATCCTCTACTCAGCGAGGTACTCCGGACCGGGAATTGACGCAACGAACGAACGAGGGCTCTATTTCGGTCCGTTTGAGAACGCTGAATTGACACTTCGCCAGGGTGCCCCGGCGCCGTTACTCCCGGTGGGAACCGTGTTGTCCTTCTTGGCAATTGCGCCCGCGCTTGCCGCCATGAACGATGTCGGCGATGTCGTTACCGCCACCGAGATGGTGGGGCCGGGCGTAACGGAGACGAACAACGTGGCCGTCTGGTTTCGTGACCGTGTACGATCGAAGTGGATTCCGCTCCTCCGAGACGGGTCGATTGTGGACGGGGAAATTGTCACGATCCAGGGAGCGAGCGATCTGAGCACGTCCTATTGGAACAAGACGGGCGGAAGTGACGCTCATCCGCAGAGTCTTGACGATTCCGGAAGACTCGTTATAGGAATCGACTTTGAAGATCAGTCCGGAGGGGTTTTTATTCTCCGCGTACGCTGGTTCGGCGACGCGGACGGGGACAGCGATGTCGACTTCGCCGACTTCGGCGTTTTTCAGAACTGCTTTGGGGATCAAGCCCAAGATGGTCCGCCTTGCGGCAACTTCGACTTCGACTCGGACGGACAGGTGGATTTGAGTGATTACGAGGCGTTGCTCGGCGCGGCAACGGGTCCGTATTAGTGCCAAGCCCCACCGCAGACTCGACGCTCTTGCGACGCCCACGATATCGTAGCAGATTCGTTGTTTGCTTGAGTTGTACTTACGCCCCTTGATGATCTATTGGAGGATGCACGGATGAAGACATACCGAAGAATCAACTTGGTCTTGGTGGGCGCGGTTTTCATGGCGCTCTCGGTGACAATCGTGCTTGGTGCTGATGTCCATTGGACGGGTATGGGCGACGGGGTCAACTGGGGTGACCCGGAGAACTGGACTAGCGATCCGCTTCTCCCCGGAAGCAACGACGATGTCTTCCATTTCACGTTCGACACGATTCAGCTTGATGTTGATCCGCTGACGCCGGTGGAGATCGCGTCGTTTACGTTTCAGGCGCTTCCGCTGGCCGAA
>JAJDDM010000120.1 GCA_029260315.1 Phycisphaerales bacterium
AGCAAGGTGCCAGCGCATTGGGCATTGGGAATTGGGCATTGGGCATTGGGCATTGGGCATTGGGCATTGGGCATTGGGCATTGGGCATTGGGCATTGGGCATTGGGCATTGGGCATTGGGCATTGGGCATTGGGCATTGGCGGATCATCCACTCTGCTCCTTGTCCTACCCATATCTTCCCAATGCCTATTGCCCAATCCCTAGTGCCCCCTCTACAACGTCTGCTCCACCAGTTGCTCCTCCTTCCACTTCTTCAGCTTCAGCCCCAGCGTCCGCACCCCGATCCCCAGCGCCTTGGCCGTCCGCTGGCGGTGCCCGTTGAACCGCCGCAGCGTCTGCACGATGATCTCCCGCTCGATCTCCGCGAGCGTGCGGATCGCGCCGCCGGTCTCCGATCGACCCTCGCCCGACCCGTTGCTCGCGCCAAACACGCGCTCGCCAAAGCTCTGCCCATTCCCCCCATGCGACCCATTCGCTCCGCTCGCCCCGTTCATGGGCTTGGCCTCGCGGATCACCGCCTCGCCCATCTGGCCCAGCCACGGCTCGATCAGCCCCGCCCCGATCACGCCCTCTTCCGCCGACCCACTCCCGCTCGAACTACGCGTTGTGCTCAGCACCACCGCCCGCTCGCAGATGTTCTGCAACTCCCGCACATTCCCCGGCCAGTCGTACCGCTGCAACAGCGCGATCGCCTCGTCGCCGAATCGCCGAGCCCCGCGACCGTCCCGCTCGCACACCCGCGCCACGAAGTGCTCGCTCAGCGCCGGGATATCCTCCACCCGGTCCCGCAGCGGCGGCATGTGAATCGGCAGCACGTTCAGCCGAAAGAACAGATCCTGCCGGAACTCGCCCGACCCCACCGCCCTCGGCAGGTCTCGATTGCTCGTCGCCACCACCCGCACATCCACCATCACCGGCTGGCTCGAACCCACCCGCTCGAACGATCGCTCCTGCAACACCCGCAGCAGCTTCGCCTGGATCTTCGAGCTCACCTCTGATATCTCATCCAGCAGCAGCGTCCCCCCGTCGGCCAACTCAAAGCGCCCCTTGCGCGTCCGCTCGGCCCCGGTAAACGCCCCACGCTCGTGCCCGAACAGCTCCGATTCCAGCAGGCTCTCCGAGAGCGCCGCACAGTTCACGCACAGCATCGCCCCCTCGCCGCGCGGGCTCAGCTCGTGGATCGCCCGGCTGACGACCTCCTTGCCCGTCCCGCTCTCGCCGCAGATCAGCACGTTCCCGCCCGAGTTCGCGACCGCACGCACCTGCTCCTTCACCCGGCGAATCGCCGCCGAATCCCCGATCACCCGATTGAGCCCCCGCCCATTCTCCCCGCGCTCGCCCTCGGCCCGCAGCACCGTGTTCTCGCGCACCACCTTCGCATGCCGGATCGCGCGCTTCACCGCGATCACCAGCTCATCGCCCTCGAACGGCTTGGTGATGTAATCAAACGCCCCGGCCTTCATCGCCTGGATCGCCGTGTCCACCGCCCCGAACGCCGTCATCAGCACCACCGGCAGATCCTCGTCGATCGCCTTGAGCTTCGCCAGCAGCTCCAGCCCCCCCATCCCCGGCATCCGCAGGTCGCTCACCACCGCGTCCGGCCGCCGCCGCGTCGCGAGTTCGATGGCCTTCTCGCCCGACTCCGCGGCGATCGCCTCCATCCCCGCCCGCGAGAGAGTCGCGGTCACGCTGTCGCGCATCATCTCTTTGTCGTCCACGATCAACACCGTGCTCATGCCGCGTGCTCCAGACCGGTCTTCAAGACCGTAACAGAATGACAAACCGGCTCATCCCCCGACGAGCCTCCCGCACCCTCTTCTCTCTCTTCTCTCTTCAGGGGCAAACGAATCTCAAAGCTCGTGCCGCGACCCAGCGCCGCCTCCGCGCCCGTCCGCACGCGGATCTCCCCCTCGTGCGCATCCACGATCCGATGCACGATCGCAAGCCCCAGCCCCGTCCCGCTCGCCCGCGTCGTGAAGAACGGATTGAACATCCGATCCAGCGTCGCATTGTCTATCCCCGTTCCGCTGTCGCTGATCTCCAGCTGCGCCGCCTCGCTCCGATCATCGCCGAGCATCCGCCCGCCGATCCGCAGCACACGTCCCTCGTCCTCGCCATCCATCTCACCCATCGCCTCAACCGCGTTGCGCACGATATTGAGCAGCGCCTGGCTCAGCATCCCCTCATCGCACCACAGCTCCACCGCGCCCAAACCCGCGCGATCAACCTCCACCTCGACCGCCACGTCCCCCACCAGCGCCACCTGCAACACCCGCTCCACCAGCGTCAGCGCATCCACCCGGTCCACCCGCGGCTTCAGATCCCGCGCAAAGCTCAAGACATCCCGCACGATCGCGTCCAGCCCCCGCACCGCCTCGCCCGTCCGGCGCGCCAGCTCGCGAGCCTCGTCGTCCACGCCCGCGCCCCCCTCGATCAGCCGCGCGTTCAGCCCGATCGCCGCCAGCGGATTGCGCACCTCGTGCGCAATCCCCGCGGCCATCTCCCCCAGCGCCGCCAGCCGCCTGGACCGATGCACCCGCTCGTTCGCCTCGTCCAGCTCCCGGTGCAACCGCGCCACCTCGCGCTGCAGCGCCGCGTGCGACTCGTGCAGCCGGCCCGTCACCGCGTTGAACTCGCCCATCAGCTCGACGAGATCCGACGCGCTCAGCGCCCCCGCTTTGTCGATCGCCCCGTCGCTCATGCCGAATCGTCCCGAAAGCGCCTGCGATCCCGCTCGCCCGGCCCGTACGCCCTGATCGCCTCGCGCGACCGATCCACCGTCCGCAGCTCCGCCAGCAGCTCATCGCGGCGCGTCAGGATCGCCCCCAGCGTCCGCTCATCGCGCTCGCGCACTGCGCTCGTCAACGTCTCGATCTGCTCGCGCTGCGCCGCGCCCCCGTCCACCGCGCCCGCCGCCGCCAGCGCCGCCTCCTGACGCTCGCCGATCTCCTTCAGCAGCGTCTCGCGCGACGCGAGCGTCCGCAGGATCTCCGCCGGCTCGCCGTCGCAGATCTCCGCGAGCCGGCGGCTCATCGCGTCCAGCTCGCGCCACGACGCAAGCTGCGTCCGCAGCACCTCGCCAACCTGTCGCTCATCCGTGTCCAAACCTCGACTCCCGATCAACCGATCCCCCACGACCCGATCCCAGCGCCAACCCGCGCACTACCCGTCATCGACCCCCGCCAGCTCCGTCGTCGCGTTCAACCACGCCTCCCACTCGTCCCGCCCCATCGGCAGGTACGGGTCATCCCACACATCCTCCGGCAGCGACTCAAAGAACCGCTTCGCCCGCTCGTTAGAAACCAGCGCCCGCTCGAAGTCCCCCTGCTCCAGCCGCACGCTCACGATCTGCGTCAGCGCCACCAGCGACGCCGGGTCCTCCGGGAACCGCGCGTACGCCTCGTCGTACAGCTCCACCGCCCGCTCGGCGTCCCCCAGCGCCCGCACGCTCGCCGCCCGGAAGTACATGCTGTTGCGCAGCATCTCCCCCCGAGCCAGGCCCAGCCGCCGCCCATCGATCGCGCTCAGCTCCTCGATCGTCCGCGCGAACAGATCCCGCGCCGTCTCGAGCCGCGTCCTGCGCGTCGCCTCCAGCGCCTCGCGCTCGCTCGCCGGGATCGCCCGACCGAGCTCCTCCTCGATCCGCTGCGCGTCCATCCGCGACGCCTCGGCCAGGCGATACCGCGCCTCGATCTCCCGCGGATCGCCCGCGAACCGCTCCAGCGCCTCGCTCAGCGTCGCGATCGCCTCCTCGTACCGCCCCCGCTCCAGCAGCAGCGACCCCAGCTCGAACACCCCGTCGCGATACAGCGCCGTGTCCGGATCGCGCACGATCACACCGTCCACGATCGCCCGCAGCAACTCCTCGGCCTCCGCGTCGTTGCTCGAGTCGCCATCCCGCGCCAGCAGCCTCGCCAGCGGCACATAGCTCAGATCCCCGAAAATTCCCACGTTCACCGTCGCCGGATCCTTCGCATCCGCGATCAGCGACCGATACCCCTCGATCGCAAGCTCCGTCTCCCCGCGCGCCTCGAACGCCTGCGCCAGCCGCAGCCGAGCCTCGGCCCGGCGCGGATCATCCGGAAACGCCTCCACATACTCCTGGAACGCGTTGATCGCCTCGCTCTGATCCCCCGCCCGATCGAAGCTGTCCCCGGCGAGAAACAGCGAAGCACCGAACGCCGCGTAATCACCCACCACCTGCGTCCGCGCGTGCCGCAGGAACATACTCCCCGCCGCGATCAGATGTCGCCGTGCCTCCTCGCGCGTCGCCGGATCCAGCGACCGCAGATCCCGCCCCTGCTCGCCCGCCAGCGTCCCGATCGGGTCGTTCTGGAATCCCATCAGCGACAGCGCCATGCCGCGCTCGGCCCGCGCGATCGCCGCCAGCACCGCCGCCGTCGGCTCGCCATCCTCGAACAGATCCTCCGCCAGCCGCCCAAGCCTGCGGGCCAGATCCCACCGCCCGCGCGCCGCCACCTCCGCCGAACGCGCGACCAGACTCTCTACGACCCGCTCACGCGCCACCCGCGGATGCCGACGCCCGCTCAAGAGCACCTCCACAAGCCGCTCGAAGTGGTGGACCGCCGACTCGCCCTCATCCAGCCGCGCCTCGATCTGCGCCACCTCGAGCAATGCCGGGATCACCGCCGCGCTCGACGGATACTCCACCAGCACCGCCAGCAGCCGCTCGCGCGCGTCCTCCCCTTCGCCCATCGCCTCCAGCGCCATCCCCTCCAGCCACAGCGCCTCGCCCATCCGGTCGTCGCTCGCCCCCAGCAGCGCCGCCACCCGCCCAAGCTGCTCGAGCGCCCGCGCGGGCGCGCCCACATCCACATACGCCCGCGCCAGGCTCAGCAGCAGCTCCGCCCGTGTCCGGTCGTCCACCCCGCCCAGCCGCTGCAACTCCCGCAGCAGCTTCGCGATCGCCTCGTCCTCGTACCCCCGCTCGATCAGCACATCCGTCTGGCGCTGCGTGATCCACGCCCGACCCACATCGTCCAGCGTCGGGTCATCCAGCATCCGCTCCATCAGCCGCAGCGCCGGCCCATAGTCCTCACGCGCCCGCGACAGCTCCAGCTCGATCGCCCGGCGCAGCAACGCATGCCGCCGATCGCTGCGCGCATCGCTGATCCGCCCGGCAACCTCCGCCGCCAGATCCGCGCGACCCAGCGCAAGCTGCGTCCGCGCGATCGACTCACGATCGTGATCCTCCAGCACCGCCCCGCTCGCCTCGGCGTCACCGAACGCCCGCAGAATCCGCTGATGATTCTCCGCGTTGTCCACCTCGAGCTGGCGCTGCCCCTGATACATCGCCCGCGCCAGCAGCAGGTAATACCGCGCCCGCGCCGCCCCCGGCAGCTCCCCCTTTGCCTCGAACGGGAACACCCGCGCATTCAACTCATCGATCGCCTCCAGCGGCTTGCCCTGCTCGATCAGGATCTCGCCCCGCCGAAGCAACCCCTCATAATCCACCTTCGGCCGCGTGGCAACGGACAGATACGCCGCCGCCCCCAGCAGCACCACCGAACCAACCAGCGCCGGCGCCTGCCACAACTCCCGCCACATCGGCGGCGAGACCTCCTCCACCACCGGCTCGGGCGAACCTCTCTCGCCAGCGGGACCGCCGGCGGGCGATCCCTCGCCGCTCGCATCGGGCGCCGGCTCCTTCGGCGCACCGTCCTCCACATTGTCGCGCGGCTCCGCCACGAAACGACCCCGTCCTCGCGCAACTCCTGCGCGAAAAATACCCCGCAAAGACACCTCGCGGGTCCAAGCCCAATCCGACCTATCGGCAGATGCACCCGAACGCGTTCGATCTGCGCGTTCAAAGGCTCAACTTTCCTCCACCACCCCCATCACCACCACTGTCCGCGCCACTGCATCGCCCGTGTGCCGCCCGTACGGATCCACCCACGCCATCAAGACGCTCACCGGCAGCAACCACTTCACCGCGTTCCGCGCCGCGATCCGCCCCAGCCCGATCCGCCCCTCTTCCCCCTGCGCCCCGATCACCCGGCAGCCCACCACCAGCTTGCCCACCGACGCTCCGAACAGCCACTCCAGCACCGTCGCCTGACAGAACGCCACGACCAGCACCATCCCCAGATTCGCCGCCCCCGCGAAACCCATCCCCGACTCCAGCCACAGCGTCCGCGTCAGCGACTCGCCGGTCAACGCCGACACCACCAGCGCCGAGACCATCACATCTCCCGCCGCCGCCAGCACCCGCGCGAACCCCGGCGCGAGCACCCATCCCGCCGGCACCGTCGGCGGCTCGGGCATCCGCACCCCCACCATCGCGATCACCATGAAGACCACCAGCAGCATCGACGCCACCAGCAGCCGCAGATCCCGCTCCAAGACCGGCGCACGCACCTCCGCCTCGCCATCCGCGAACACCCGCCCGCTCAACAGGCTCATCTCAAAGATCCGAGGCTTCCCGCCCCCCGCCGAACTCTCCAGCGTCCGCTCACCCTCCACGCCCAGCACGACGATCCGATCATCCGCCCGCAGCACCCCCGCCGAGCCTCGGCACCACCCCGCCAACGTCCCAACCCGCAGCCGCAGCCCATCGCACCTCGCGCGCCACACCGTTCCGCCCCCGCCCTCGTTCCAGGCAACGCCGATCAACTCACCGTCGCGGCCCGACAGCAGTTGATCGCCCAGCCCGTCCGGAATCGCCGACTGCGTCCATTGCCAGGCCCCGTCCGCGTCGCGCCCCCCGCGCCAAAGCGATCCGCCCTCCGCCCCGATCAGCCCGACCGCCTCGCCCCCAAGCTCCACCATCCCAACGACCGACGCGCTGTCCACCCCCACCAAGGCGACCTCACCCCACGCCCCGTCCGCCAACCGATACAACGACACCGCGCCGCCCTCGGTGCGCACCAGCGCCAGCAACCCCAACTCGTTCCACGCCGCCCCGATCAACTCGCCGCCCACGTCCAACGACGCCATCGCCTCCAGCCGTCCCACGCTCGCGTTCTGCCACCCATCCCCGGCCCGCACAACCCCGAGCCCACGCACCATGAACCCAGAACCTCGCGCAAAGAACAGCGCAACCCGATCCCCATCCGCCGCCAGCCCCACCGCCATCGTCTCCAGCGCATAGGCGAACCGCACCGTCCCGCTCGCCGCGCCACCTTGCGCCCGCGCCGCGACGTGCCAGACGCCGACCGCGTCCCCCGGATCAGAATCCGAGTCGCCGCCCGCGCCTTGCATCGCAAACCACAGGTGCCCCGCATCGCTCGACGCCGACAGCGTTCCTTGTCCCCGTGCCGCCCCCTGCCCCCACGCGGGCACACCGACAAGAACAGCGCACAGCAACCCAAACATAATCACGCTGCGCCGCGCCCGATTCACGGCCCCGGCTCATCGAGATCACGCACGTCCGACACGCGCTCCCGCCGAAGCAGCGCCTCCAGATCGAACACGATCTCCCGCGGCAACCGCTCAATACTCTTCGTCGCCCCCAGGTCAAACAACACCGTCGCCTCCAGCCGCGGCAGCTCGATCGTGATCGTCTTCGCCACCTCCGGCCGCAACCCCACCCCATCAAACTCCGTCAGCCGCTTGTAGTCCCCCAGCCGCGCCCGCGCCGCCAGCTCCCCATCCTCGCCAAACAACTCAATCAGCCGCGGCAGCCGCTCCACATGGTCATACACCACCCGGCGCTCCCCGAACCGCGCCGCCACCGTCACCGCCCACCCACCAACCTCCGCGTCCCACCGCGGCGTCTCGCCCTCCTCCGGCAACCCAGAGATCCCCAACAGCTCGATCAGATCCAGCGGATGCACCGGCACCCCGAACTCCGCCGCCCGCGCCGCCGTCGCCCGCGCGTGCGTCCCCACCAGCGCAACCCGCTGCTCCGCGTCCAGCGTGTCCACCCACCAGTACCGCTCCTCGTCCGAGCCCAAAAAGAAATACATCCGATCGATCGACTTGCCCAGCGACAAACTCAGCTTCGTCGGCCGCACGACCTGCAGATACCCATCCGCCTGATCCCGCCTCGCCTCGCCGTCGACAACACTGTCCACCACCACCGTTGCCCGCGCCCAAAGCCTGCCCAATCGCTCGCTCCGCGCGTTCACCTGCTCGCGAAGCTCCGCGTAACTCGGCCGCTCCTCCACCGCCCCCACAAACCCATCATCCACCCGCTCCCTCGCACACCCCCCAACCACCAACGCCCCCATCAGAGCCGCGTGCGTGAGCACGCGGATCCGAAGACGAACGACGCTCCATGCCCATCCAAGCATCACGGGCCCGACCGTCAGTTGACCACCGACCGCCGTGCCACCAACCGTGGCTCTGCACGGTTGGTGCTTCTGCGCTCGTGCCATGAAACACCAACCGCTCAAAACAGCGGTCGGTGGCACGGCGCTAGACACTCGCGCAAGCGCCCCGCCGCGAAACTGTGGTGACAAACGACGCAAAGGGCTCGTCAGGAAGGGCGTGCTCCCCCTCTCCCATCTCCTCGAACCCTCATCGCCCCGCCGCGCACCAACTCCCCCACGCCCCAACAACCACAACCAACCCCACCCACTCACGCCCCATCCTCATCAATCACCGCCGACAACTGCTCGCTCACCTCCTGGATCCGCTCATCGGTCATCCCCGGATCAACGACCTCGACAAGCTCGGGCCCCTCCGGCGGCAACGCCACCCCCCGCGCCCGCACCAGCACCATCCCCTCCCGCGTCCCCTCATACAAAAGCAACTTCTTGCGGATCAGAATCAGCGTCAGCACATACCGAAACGCCAGCCGCGACGTGTCCTCCGTCCCCTCCAACTGCTCGAACAGGTCCATCAGCTCATCGCCCGCGATCAGCCGCTTCGCCCGCGCATCCTCGCTCGCCACCACCGACCGCCAGAACCCCACCATCCGCCCCTTCGGCCGCGACCCGCTCTCCCATGCCTCCAACGAGAAATCCTCGCGCCCAAACCCATCGCCCCGCTCCACTAGCGTCGCGACGAACTCCTCACCGACAACCATCGCGCGCCCGCTCGCGGCACACGTCCCCGTCGGCTTGCTGATCGAATACCCCGTCCGTGCACTCATGCCGCCAGTGTACGGCCCCGCCCACCACGACAAACAGCGGGCCGCACTCAACCCTCATCCTCGTGCAACAACCGCCACAACCGCTCCAACAGCGCCCGCATCCCGATCCCCGTCGCCCCCGAGATCGCCATCAGCTCCTTCCCCGGCGGGATCCGCCCCCGCACCTCCGCCAGCGCCGCCTCGACCGCCCCCTCATCCAACAAGTCCACTTTATTCAACACCACGATCTCCGGCTTGTGCGCAAGCTCCTCGCCATACCCCGCAAGCTCCGCCCGCACCGTCCGGTACGCCGCGATCGGATCCGACCCATCCGCCGGCGACGCGTCCAACAAATGCACCAGCACGCTCGTCCGCTCGACGTGCCGCAGAAAATCGTGCCCCAACCCCGCCCCCTGCGAAGCCCCCTCGATCAACCCCGGGATATCCGCCAGCACCATCCGCCGCGCCGGATCCAGCTCCGCGATCCCCAGCTGCGGCGACAGCGTCGTGAACGGATAGTCCCCCACCTTCGGCGTCGCCCGCGTCAACGCCCGCAGCAGCGTGCTCTTGCCCGCGTTCGGCAGCCCGATCAGCCCCACCTCCGCGATCAGCTTCAGCTCCAGCCGCAACCGAAACCGCTCGCCGGGTTCCCCCGCCGTCGCCTTCCGCGGCGCCTGATTCACCGCGCTCTTAAAATGCTCGTTCCCGAACCCCCCACGCCCCCCGCGCGCCACGACCGCCGACTCTCCCTGCCCCAGATCGCACACGACCTCGCCGCGCTCGTCGTCGATCGCGATCGTCCCCGCCGGCACCCGGATCACCAGTTCGTCCGCATCCGCCCCATACTGCTGCTTGCCCCGCCCGCGCTCCCCCGCCGGCGCCGACCACTCCGGCCGCCCCCGAAAGTCAATCAGCGTGTTCACCCCATCGTCCACGGCGAGCACGACATCCCCGCCCTTGCCCCCATCCCCCCCATCGGGCCCCCCCTTCGGCAAGCCCTTCCCCCTACAGAAGGACACGCACCCATCGCCCCCATCCCCCGCGCTCACCGTGATGATTGCCTGGTCGACGAACAAGGTCAGAGCGTAGGAGGACCGGCGATCCCAAATATGCGCGTTGAGACCCTATCGAGACCCGCTCAATCGAAGAGGCCCGCCGTCTCTTGGTGCCGAAGACCGCAGGCCAGCTCAGGCCATCGCGCCACAAATGATGCCGCCGACACACGACCAAGCTCCCTCGGTTCGATCTTGTTCAGACCTCCACCATACACGCGCCCCTCCCCGCGCAGTTCATGACCCGTGACTTCACCCAAGAGCTCATGGACGCCGACGGCTCGTTCGGGATGTTCCTTCAACATTGACAAGAGCGCGCGTTGCGGATAGAGCATTAAATACAGATTGGTCGCAATGGCGCCTGAGCGATTGAAGATAAACCGAAACGGCTTCTTCTCGGCCGCGCCGCGGCCCATGTATGTGCATAGATAAGGGCACGCCTCTCGCTGCTCCTGCTTGTACCATGGATTGCGCTTGCTCACGAGGTAGCCGCTCCGCACACCGCGGGCGGACGCCGTCTGCAAGTACCGCCACAACGCAGGATACCGCTCTTCTACAATGTGCTCCGGCAGATCGCAATCAATCAAACAATGTTGCCTCTCCAGAAGCGGATACCCGTCCTCGTCCGCCTCCACAACTGTGCCCTTGAGATTTCGCGGGCTCGGCAGAATCGGACGGAGGCACTCCTCGGGAAGCCCTTGCCGCCGAACCTCTTCACGATCGAGAACAAAGAACTTGTTGTCTCCCGTAGCGATACCCCGCCGCACTCGAAATAGATCGCCGATCGCCGCACCGCCTCCCTCGTCACTGGCACGCCGGTCATTCTTGGGGTGGCTCGGATACACCGTCCACTTTCGACAGTCGCGCAATCGTTGCAAAGGAATGTTGTCGATCACCTTTGGTTCCACCAAAGTCCCGCCAAAAGAAAACTCGCACTCGTGATCCAGAGAAGGCCGCGACTTCCTGAATACCACTACCACCGATGATACCAGCGCATCGCCGAACTGCACTTCGTCAGGATCAAAGCGATGCATTCGGATCAACTCAACACGACTCGTCAGATACGTCTTGAGCGATGCTCCGTAGTTGACATCCATAAACTCCGACGGAACAAGCCACGCCGCATAGCCGTCGTCGTCCATCCACGCGGTCGCAAGCAGCACGAAGTAAACATAGAGACCGGCCAGCCCGTTGACCTTGACGCCCGTCAACTCAAAGGTATCGTGCCGCAACCGCTCCTTGACCTGACGATCCAGGTGATGGTGGCGCACATAGGGTGGATTGGCCAGAATCAGGTTCGGACCCGATGGGCGAGCAACATCCGCAACAATCCGTGTAAAATCGCCGCGAACAACCTCCAGACCCTCCCGAGACCACAAGTCATGGGCAGCATCGGCGAACTCTGGATCAAGCTCCACACCCACCGAGCTCCGAATCCGATCGCGACCAAACACCGCGAGCGCAGCCGAAAAGAAGCTCCCCGAACCGACCGAAGGATCCGCGAATCGAATCTCGCCCAATCGCTCACCGACAGTCGCATCAATAAACCCGGCGATCTCCACCGCGAGCGAGTTCGGTGTTGCGAACTGGCCAAGTTGATTGCGCTCGGCAGACGATTTCTTGGCATCCACCGCCGCCTGAATGGCTTGGCGTCGCAACTCGACAGATTCCGCGCAGTGGACATTTATGTCGTTCATAGCCCAAGCTTCTTGAGGTCGTCGATGCGATGTTCCCACACCCAGTCCAGCCCCTCTGCGGCCTCATACCCGAGGTACTCGCTCCCGAAATACCCACACAAAAACAGGACCAGAGACACATCGTCGCCATGGGCCGCTTGAAGCTGCCGGATCTTGGTTGCCTCTTCCTTGCGTCGCTTATTCGTATTGGCGAAATCCCCCGCAGACTTCGCCTCGATCAGCACCGGAACAGCGCCGTCCCTCGGTCGCTTCGGCTGGATAACCGCGTCAATGGGCATCTTGATCGTGCGCGATTCTCCTGCCATGAGAATCGTGCGGAACGAATATGTACCCGCCTCCATGTCCCCAATCACTGCACCCGCAGCAGGAGACTGGCGGCGATAGCCTCGCTCTCCCAACCACTCCCCTAATAACTGGAATTGTCGATCTTCCTGGGCGTTGCGGATGACCGGATTGGCCGTTGCGCCAGAGAGCCGGTCGGCCACGATCGTTGATGCTCGATCACGCTCCTGGTTGGTAGGACTCGAACTCGCCCCCAACCAAGGGAAAATATCGGTATCAATCAGACGCGTAAGGACATTGCAGACTCTCTCCAGATTCGCCTCGACACGCTCCGCCTTCATTCTGACAGCGAGCTTGCCCTTCCCCATCTGCTTGATGAGAGACTTGTTGGCGTCAGCAAGTCCGATCAGCCGGTCAACGGCCAGCGGCGGAGCGGTGCACATGCGAAGCGTTGAGAGTGCCGACGGGTTCTCCTTGAGGGTGCGCACGTCGAGCGACCGCAAGTCCCGCGTGGCAATCAGCGCCGCTCTGACCTCCTCCGTCGCCCTGACCCGAGACGAGCGGAAAGCCTCCGGCGCAAATCGCATGAACCAATCGTTGAACTGGTCCACCGACGCCGCGATGTCAGCTTTCCAGAGGTGAGGCTTATCTGCGTTGACCCTGACGGGCGCCTCGCGCTGAGCTGGACTCGTCGTGCCGCTTGCCCTATTCCTTCGCGACGCCATGGAGCTAGCATACGCACTCTGTTAGGTGCTAGCTCAGCGATTCGCACGGGCGGGTTCCACGCCCCCCCTATGCCGCCCGCCGAAACCGCCCCTCCAGAACCCGCCGCACCAGCCGCTCCCGATCCCCCGCATTCGCAAACCCCGTAAACGCCGCGGCCAAGAACACCGGCCCATCCACGTCATCACGATCCTGCCACACCACGTTCGCCTGCGCCTCGATCTCGCAGATCAGCTCCGACGCGTTCTCGATCCGCGCATCCCCCGTCGGCAAGCTCAATCGCAGCCGGATCGAAGTCCCCGCGGGCAGTTCCTCATCCAGCTCGAACCGGATCCCCGCCTCGCTCACGTCGTACGCGTGCCCGCTCAGCCACTCCCCGCCCGCGCCCGCAACCTTCACCTCGGTATACGCCGCCGGCAAGCTGAACCGCTCGAAACGCCGCCGATTGATGCCCGAATCACTCTTGGATGTGCTCGACATGGCTCGCTCCCGGATTGAGTTCCGCGAGCGCTATCGGGCCACCGAACCCGCCAGTTCAGCGCCGCACGCCATTCCAATCCCAGTTTCTGAGCCTGAGCCCCTCAGCCGCCCTCGACCCGCACGCCGACCCGAAGCTCCAGCCGCGACCGAGCCACCCCCAGCCGGGCCGCCAGCTCCTCCATCGCCCCCTCATCCACCGACCCCACCAGCCGCTCGTTGATCTCTCGCGGCACGTCCATCACACGCCCATCATCCAGCAGCACATGCGCGTGCGACTCCACCGTCGCGTCAAACCGGCAAGGCCCGCTCCCATCATCCGACGCAAGCCGCCGCACCAGCCCGCACTCGCACAGCGCCTCCAGCGTGTTGTACACCGTCGCCAGGCTGATCCCCTCATCCGCCCGGCGCACGCTCCCCAGCAGCTCCTCGGCGGTCGGGTGCGACACCGTCTGGCACAGCGCGCCATACACCAACTCCCGCTGCCGCGTGCATCGCAGGCCCCGGGCCCGTAGTTTCTCGCCGGCGTCGTTCATGCAAGCACCGAAAAATCGTCTCCCACACGAGGATTATCCCCTCTCCGCCGCCCCGGGCCACTCCGCCCGCCCGATTCGCATCGTCCGATGGGTAACCCCCACCTCCTCGAACTCCTCTCCCTCATGCACCCACCCCATCTTCTCATAGAACCCATACGCCTCCCGCCGAACGTGGCACCACACCGAATCCAGCCCCAACGCCCCGAACGCCCGCGCCAGCAGCGCCTCGACGAGCAACCGCCCCACCCCGCGCCCCTGCGCCGATCCATCCACCACCATCTGCGAGAGCACGCCTTCGCCATCGCCGCCATCGCCCACCGAAGCGCCCTCCACCGTGCGCAAGAGCACGCACCCGATAACCTCGCCGTCCTCGATCGCCACGAAATGCTCCGACGCCTCGTCGACGCCGGGAAACATTTCCCGATATCGCGCAAGATCCAGCCCGACCTGCGCCAGCAGCTCCCGCTCGCGCAACGCGCACGCCGGGGGATACAACCCATCCTCGTGATCGACGCGCTCGATACGGACCATCTCCAACCCTAGCCATTCGCATCCCGCGGGGAACGCCACGCGCCCCCGATCCGTACGCTCCTTCTGTGAGACCCGCGCCGTTTACAACCCTCACCGCACGCCCGCCGCGCATCGACCTTGAGCTCAACCGCCTCAACACACGCCGACGCGCTGGCCTGCTGATGATGTACGCCCCCGCCATCGGCTTGGCGCTCACCATGACCGCCGCCGTCAGCTTCCCCAACGCCGGCAGGCTCACCACCGCCGTCGCGGGCGTCGGCGTCATGACCATCCTCCTCGGCGTCGTCTCCGCCCCGCTCGGCGCCGCGATGCGCATCCTCTACGCAACACGCCTCAACACCCTGAGCAAGCGCCTCGACCTCGACGCCCAGACCGACCTCCCACCGCTGCGCAAGGGAACCCACCTCGGCAGCTGGCGCATCGCACGCTTCTCGCCCACCGACATCACCCTCGTCCACGAGCCCGGCTCGCGCATCCTCAGCTTCGTCCTCCGTCTCGCCGTCGAAGCCCTGCTCCTGACCATGCTCATCGCCGTCGTCATCGGCGTCGCCCGCAGCGCGAACCAGCACGCCGCCCCATGGCTCAGCATCCTCTTCGTCTTCTTCGCCGGCACCGCCATCCTTTTCCGCGTCCCTCGGCGGCGCACGCCTCATCATCGACAACCCCGCGACCACCCCCTCCATCCGCTTCACCGGCTATCGCGTCTGGAGCCTCTTCCACCTCGCCGGCTGGCACATCCCCTTCGAAGAGCTCGAAGACATCGAGCCGCGCGCCAATCGCCTCATCCTCCGCGCCGCCCACCGCACACGCACGCTCACCGGCTTCGCCGACGGCCCCTTCGGCCGCTGGCAACTCCGCCGCCTCTGCCACGCCATCCTCACCGAATGCCCCAAGCCTGTGCAGACCCCGCGTGCCATGGCCACGGCTTTGGGTGACACTATGTAGCAGGCCTCCAATCGTGCTCTTGTGCGAGATCGGCCCGAGGGCGTAACTCGGGTCGTCTCAAGATCAGCGAGAGGAGGCCCACAGGTGGTCCGTCGGCATCGA
>JAJDDM010000013.1 GCA_029260315.1 Phycisphaerales bacterium
GCGAGGGCGATGAAGATGATGACCAAGAGCTGCTTGGTGGCGGGGGGCATGGTCCCTCCGATGCTCGCTGAAAGTCTCAGGCGATCGCATCGCGGACCCGTGCCAGCGACGCGAGCACGCCGGGCAAGTCCGCGAGTGCGAGCTGCGTCGCCGCGTCGCTCTGGGCTCGGTCCGGATCCGGGTGGCACTCCAGGAAGACGGCGTGCACACCGATGGCCACCGCCGCCCGCGCCAGGCGCGGCGCCAGAGCGCGATTGCCCCCGGTCACCGCCCCCGTCCCCGGCGTCTGGGTCGAGTGCGTCGCATCAAAGCAGACCGGCGGCGCGTTGTCGCCCAGCGCCATCATCTCCGCGACGCCCGCGAAGTCGTTGACCAGGCGGTGGTAACCGAAGAACGTGCCGCGTTCTGTGAGCAGCAGGTTCGCGCACCCCGCCTCGCAGCACTTCTGGATGGGCCCCCGCATCTCGCTCGGCGACAGGAACTGTCCCTTCTTGATGTTGACCGCCCCGCCGGCAGCGCCCGCGGCACGCGACGCCGCGACGAGCAGGTCGGTCTGGCGACACAGGAACGCGGGAATCTGCAAGATCGAAGCCACCTTCGTGACCGGCCCAGCCTGCGCCGGCTCGTGCACATCGGTCGTCACCGGCACGCCCAGCTCATCGCGGATCTGCGAGAGCCAACCAAGCCCTTTCTCCAGCCCCGGCCCCCTCGGCGAGCCGGGGCTGGAGCGATTCGCCTTGTCGAAGCTCGCCTTGAAGACATACCCAAGGCCAAGCTCACGGCACGCATCGCGCGCGACCCGCCCGACCTCGAGCCCCATCTCCAGGCTCTCCAGCAGGCAAGGCCCGCTGATCACCGCCAGCGCCTGGCCCTCGCCGATCGTCACATTGCCCGCGATGCACAGCATGGCGGAGCATATCGCCCCTATGCTGTCGGCGGCCTGGGCGGGTAGCTCAGCTGGCTAGAGCACTCGCCTTACACGCGAGGGGTCGCGGGTTCGAATCCCGCCCCGCCCATTGACGCCCGGAAGACCGCGTCCCGACCGCCCCCCACGAAGCGCCCGGGATCTCGGTTTTACGATCAGCACGACAGCGAAGGCCGGCGTTGGCGGGCGCTCACCACAACGAGCCCGCCGACAGCAGGCCGTTCGGCGGTGCCGTGGTCTGAGCGAGTCTTCGAGCGAAGGCCACGCCGACACCGCCATGCGCTCTCAAAACAGCCTTGCCGTTCGGGTATCGCCGGCGGCTCGCGTGGCCTTCCTCGCAGAGCCTCGTCAGACCACGGCACCCCGAACCCGCTCTGCGATTATCGAAGATGCTCTAGCGACCAGGCTAGCCAAGAATCGAGCCCTCTCGGGCCCGACTGTCCGGATCGAGCGCGAAGTTCTGCCAAAGATCGCAGACTGACCCCTCCATGACCCCGCTCGACCCCATCTACATGCTCGTGGCCCTCGCGACCTGGCCCCTCTGGCGGCGCAAGGCCCGGGGCGACTGGCCCGCCCGCTTCGGCCAGGGCGAGCCGCTACCCATGGCCTCCAAGTCCCGCCTGCTCATCCACGCCGTCTCCGTCGGCGAGGTCTCGGCCCTGCGCACCCTCGTCCCCCTGCTCGCGAACGAGACCGATCTGGTCATCTCGGTCTCCACCGACACCGGCATCGAGCGGGCCTGGGCCCTCTACAGCGACACCGCGACCATCGTCCGCTACCCGCTGGATTTCTCGTGGTGCGTCCGGCGGTTCCTCGATGGCGTCCGCCCCGACGCCGTTGCCCTGGTCGAGTTGGAGCTCTGGCCCAACTTTCTCAAGAGCTGCCGCAAGCGAGACATCCCCGTCGCCATCATCAACGGGCGCCTGAGCGAGCGGTCCTTCCGTGGCTACAAGAAGCTCCGCCCTCTCCTGCGTCGCCACTTCGCCTCGCTGCGCCGGGTCGCCGTCCAGGACGAGGCGTACCGCAAGCGATTCAACGCGATGGGCGTCGATCCCGCGCGCTGCGAGGTCGTCGGCTCGATGAAATGGGACGCCCCGCCCATGCAGCACGACGCCGAGACGGCGGACCGCTTCGCACGAGAGATGGGGATCGATCGAAACCGCCCCCTCATTGTCGCTGGCAGCACCGCCGACGGCGAGGAGGCCCTGCTGCACGCCGCCTGTTCCCAGGGCGTCCAACTGCTCTGCGCCCCCCGCCGACCCGAACGATTCGACGAGGCCGGCGAGGCTTTGCCCGCTTGCGTCCGTCGATCCCGCCCGCACGAGGGACGCCCCTCGTCCGACCGCTTCCTCCTCGACACCATCGGCGAACTGGGCGACGCCTACGCTCTCGCGGACATCGTCGTGCTGGGCCGCTCCTTCGGCGACCTCCACGGCTCGGACCCGCTGGAGCCCGCCGCCCTGGGAAAACCTATCCTGATCGGCCCGGCGACCTCGGATTTCACCCATGCCGTCGAGACCCTAGCCCAGTGTGACGCGATCGTCCGGACCACCCGCGAGGGACTGGTGGGCGATATCCGGCGATTGCTCGAAAACCCCAGTGCGCGGGCTTCTCTCGGCGAGCGGGCCCGCGAGTGCGTCGCGGCGCATCGCGGCCCCAGCGAGCGGACGGCCCACCTGCTGCGCGAGTTGCTCGCTCACCCCGCGAAGTGATGTCCGGGCCGGATCGAGCCGAGGGAAGGTGTTTGCGCGCCGTTCGTGCGGGTGCGCGCTACGATCTTGGCTCGGCGCAACGAGGGCGTAGCTCAGTTGGTAGAGCAGCGGACTTTTAATCCGCGGGTCCAGGGTTCGAGTCCCTGCGCCCTCATTCACGGATCGAGCTGGGTCTCAAGGAGGAGCACGCGCTCACGATGATCGTCCTTCACGCGAACTGGATCGACGGGCGCCTGCACCTCTGGGGCGAGACCGAGCGCGGCGAGCCCGCCTCCTGCGAGCAGGTCCGCCATGCCATCGGGCACGCGGTGCGTTCGCTGGAGGACGACGAAGCGGCCCTGCGCCTGCCCGCGAGCGAGAGCTCGGTCCTGCCCAGCGCGGCTCTGGCCCGTCGGCGGGGCGATGAAGACTCGCCCACCGCCCTCATGCTTCGCTCGACGAGCGTTCCCTCGTGCTCGATCGCTCCATCGGATGCTGCCGGCGTGCTCGAGCGCCTGCTGGACGCCGCCCGGAACGATCGCGACCTGCTGCTCGCCCCGAGCGTCGCGTTCGCCGAGCGCGTCTCGGCCCTGGCGCGCCACGTCCTGGCCCAGCAGCGGTTCGTGCCGATGCTCTGCCACAGCGCCGATGGCGAGTTGAGCGCCGCCTGGCGACCCTGGCTCGCAGACGACAAGACCCGCGAGCGGGCAACGCGCCTGCTGGAGACCATGCCCCCGGCGTTCCGGGCCATCGAGAGCGACCCGCCCGCCAGCGCCTGGTCCATCCTCGATGACATGCTCTGGCGCATCATCGACGCGAGCTGCCGCGAGGTTCTCGAAGACGAGGACATGTCCGAGACGATCAGCGGCAGGGACGGCGCGGACCCCCACGTCGCCTGGCTCTCGGGACTGCTCGACGGCAAGGCCGAGGTCAAGGCCAGCGGACGCGAGCGTCAGGGCATCATCCGCGGCGTGCGCGGCTGGATCGCCCGCCTCGAAGAACGCGGCGCAAGCTCCACCTGGCGTCTGTGCCTGCGCCTGAACGAGCCTCTCGACGCGCTGCTGAGCGAGAATCCGCAGGCTGTCCCCAACGTTCCGTGGTCGCTCTCGTTCCATCTCCAGGCGGGCGACGCCGAGCATGTGATGGTGGACGCGGCGGACATCTGGCTGCTGCCCTCCGACGGCGTGTCGATCGAGGGCCTGCGCCTGGACGACCCGCACGAGCTGCTGCTGGCAGAGCTCGCCCGGGCGGCGCGTCTGTACAAGCCGATCGAGAAGGCGCTGGAGCACGCCGAGCCGGTCGATCTAGAGCTTGACACGCGCCAGGCGTACGAGTTCCTGCGCGAGGTCCGTCCGATCCTGCACGAGCAGGGCTTCGGCGTGGAAAGCCCGGACTGGTGGGAGACCTCGCGCTCGCGCCTCGGCGCCCGCCTGCGGATCGAGGACGCGCCCGAGCAGCCAGAGCCCGCCGACGCCTCGCGCGCGATCACTTCCAACGTGGGGCTCTCGGCGCTGGTCGGGTACCGCTGGGAGATCGCCGTCGGCGACACGACGCTGACGCTCAAGGAGTTCGAGCAGCTCGCCTCGCTCAAGACCCCGCTGGTGCGCATGGGCGGCAAGTGGGTCGAGATCAGGCCCGAGGACGTCGAGAACGCTGTCAAGTTCATCCACGAGAACCCCGGCGGCGCGATGGCTCTGGGCGATGCGATGCGCCTGGCGTTCGGCACGGATCCAAAGAAAACGGGCATCCCCGTCGTCGGGCTGGAGGCCTCCGGCTGGGTCAGCTCGCTGCTGGGAGACTCCGCCGAGTCGATGCCGCTCGCCGAGCCGCCCGAGGGCTTCAAGGGGACGCTGCGTCCATATCAGGTTCGCGGACTGTCGTGGATGCGATTCCTCGAGCGCTTCGGCTTCGGGCTGTGCCTCGCCGACGACATGGGCCTGGGCAAGACCATACAGATGCTCGCCCTGATGCAGCTCGAACGCGAGGAGTCCGAGCAGCGCGTCCCGCCCACGCTGCTGATCGCGCCCACCTCGGTGCTCGCCAACTGGTACCACGAGGCCAAGCGGTTCACGCCGGAGATCAAGACGCACATCCACCACGGCGTCGAGCGTCTCCAGGGCGAGGCGTTCGCGCAGATGGCGATGACCAATGACCTCATCGTCACCACATACGCGCTCGCGTACCGCGACATCCAGACGATCGAGAACGTGCCCTGGCACCGGATCGTCCTCGACGAGGCCCAGTTCATCAAGAACCCCAGCGCCAAGCAGACCCAGGCGGTCCGCTCGCTCACGGGCTCGCACCGGGCCGCGCTCACCGGCACGCCGGTCGAGAATCGCCTGGGCGAGCTGTGGTCGATCATGGACTTTCTCAACCCGGGCTATCTGGGCTCTCCGGGCCAGTTCCGCACGCGGTTCGCGGCGCCCATCGAGCGCCGGCGCGACAAGGACAAGTCGCGCAAGCTCCGCTCGCTGGTGCAGCCGTTCATCCTCCGGCGTCTCAAGACCGACGCGAACGTCGTCTCGGACCTGCCCGAGAAGATCGAGACCAAGGAGCACTGCGTGCTCACGCCCGAGCAGGCGGAGATGTACGAGAACACCGTCGCGCGGATGATCGCCAAGGTCGAGTCCAGCGAGGGCATCCAGCGTCGCGGCGAGGTCCTCGCCGGGCTCATCAAGCTCAAGCAGATCTGCAACCACCCCTCGCAGGTGCTCAAGGACGTGGGCGAGGGCGAGCGGGTCCGCGTGGCACGCTCGGGCAAGTGCGTCCGCCTCATCGAGCAGCTCGACGAGGTGCTCGCTGAGGGCGATCAGTCCCTGGTCTTCACCCAGTTCCGCCAGATGGGCACCCTGCTTGCGCGGATGCTCCGCCACGAGCTCGATCGCGAGATCCTGTTCCTGCACGGTGGGACCCCGCGCGGGCAGCGCGAGAAGATGATTGATCGCTTCCAGAAAGCCGACGGCACGGCACCCATCCTGATCCTGAGCCTGCGCGCCGGCGGGGTGGGTTTGAACCTCACCGCCGCCACCCACGTCTTCCACTTCGACCGCTGGTGGAACCCCGCGGTGGAGAACCAGGCGACCGACCGGGCATATCGCATCGGCCAGACCCGCACGGTCATGGTCCACAAGTACCTGGTCCGCGGCACACTCGAGGAGCGCATCGACGAGATGATCGAGCAGAAGACCGAGCTCGCCGAGAACATCATCGGCGCTGGCGAGAGCTGGCTGACCGACCTGGACACCGAGGATCTGCGCGACCTGCTCAGCCTGCGCGACGAGGCGATCGGAGACGACGCGTGAGCCGATTCCAGTCCTCGCACCACCAGCGTCCGGAGCCGACCAAGCCTCGTCGCGTGCGCGGCGGGCTCAAGCTCAATAAGCCGCTCGAAAACATCGCGACCTCGTGGGCCGCCAGCCGCTGGCTCCGCATCATCGAGGACGCCGCGACCGGCGACACGATCACGACCGGGCTGGAGTACGCCCAACTCGGCCAGACCCGCTCGCTCTCGGTCCGAGAAGGCGCGATCGAGGCGAGCGTGCAGGGCCGGCGCGCCCGTGCCTATGCGACCTCGATCCACCTGGAGCCCATCGACGACGCGACGTGGGACCGCGTCGAGGAGGCGCTGCTCGACGGCGCGTCGCACGCGGCCCGCCTCGCCGCCGGGGAGCTCCAGGCCAATATCGAGGACGTCTTCGCCCCGCTCGGCACCCGCCTGTTCCCGCTCTCGCACGATGAGCTGCGGATCGACTGCGACTGCGGCAAGGACGACGGCGTCTGGTGCAAGCACGCCGTCGCGACCGCGTACCTGTTCGCCCAGCGCCTGATGGATGAGCCTCTGGCGATGCTGACGCTGCGCGGCTGCCCGATGGACGAGTTGAGCGAGCGCCTGCGATCCCGCCGGGCTGTGAGCGGGCAGGAAGACGCCGTGCCCGTCTACTCCCCCCATCTCGCCGGGCTCGCCGACCAGCAGGATCCGCCGTTGGAGGATCTGCTGGAGACCTTCTGGGATACCCCGATGCCGCTGGACGATCTGGACATCCCGATCGAGGCGGGCGAGGTCGATCATCCGCTGCTCCGCCGACTGGGCCAGACGCCGTTCTCGGAGAGTCGCTTCCCGATGGTGGGACTGCTGGCGACGTGTTACGACCTGATCGGCGAGCGGGCGCGCCAGATTTCCGAGCGCGACGCCGGCGATGAGGACGCCCGCGACGACGAGCCGGAGGGCTTCGGCGACGATGTCCTTGATTCGGACGATCCCAACTCCTGAACTCCATTGACTGTCGCCCTGGGGTCTCTAGACTTCGCGCGATCGGAGCCGATCACGACGGACGCTCTCCGGCTTGGGGCCGGGCTGCCGAGGCGTGGTCAGGGGTCCTTGCCGGGTGCATCCGCGGCACGGCGGGGTCCAGCTCCCAGATCCGAGCCTGTCGGTTCGGGTCGATATGCCGCGGCAGCCGGCGCGCTTCGGCGCAGACGCAGCCGCTTCGGGCCCCCCGGGGCGAGACCGGGTGATACGCTCACCTGCGGAGGCGACCACTGGCGAGCCCACGACGACTCGCAATTACCCGATGGTGTAATCGGCAGCACATCAGTTTTTGGTACTGAGAGTCCAGGTTCGAGTCCTGGTCGGGTAGTATATTCTCGGTATATCGATGACCAAGCGTTCCGGACAACCCGCCGCCGTGATCCTCGCCGCTGGCAAGGGCACGCGCATGGACAGCGACCTGCCCAAGGTCTGTCACGAGGTGGGCGGGCGGGCGATGGTCTGTGCCGTGGTCGACGCGTGCCGGGCCGCCGGCTGCGAGCGGATCGTCGTGGTCGTGGGCTACAAGCAGGAGTTGGTCCGCGAGGCCCTGGAGGGCTTCGATGTCGAGTTCACGGTGCAGGCTGAGCAGCTCGGCACCGGGCACGCCGTGCTGAGCGTTCGCGATGCTCTGGCGGGGTTCGAGGGCGATGTCTTCGTGCTCTGCGGCGACGGCCCGCTGATCCGCCC
The DNA here is from genome assembly GCA_029260315.1 of Phycisphaerales bacterium. Lineage (GTDB taxonomy): Bacteria > Planctomycetota > Phycisphaerae > Phycisphaerales > UBA1924 > S146-42. The sequence continues at coordinate 7,613 of JAJDDM010000013.1, forward strand.
GTCGGCGCTGCGGACCGTGCTGGATCGCCATCGCGAGACGGGCGCCGCGGCGACGCTGGCGACGAGCGTGATCGACGATCCGGAGGGCTACGGCAGGATCGTGCGCGACGACGCCGGCGGGTTCCTCTCGATCGTCGAGCAGAAGAACGCGACGCCGGAGCAACTGGCGATCCGCGAGGTGAACCCGAGTTATTACTGCTTCGACGCGGCGCGCCTGTTCGCGGCCCTCGATCGCGTCGAGCGCAACGAAGCATCGGGCGAGTACTACGTCACCGACGTGCCGGCGATTCTCAAGGGCGATGGCGGGCACGTCGAGGTGATCGACGCCGTGCCGCCCGAAGACGTCTTGAGCATCAACACGCCCGAGGACCTGCGCGAGGTCGACCGGATCTATCGCCAGCGCACGAGCGGGCACAGCAGGATCGGGGAGGGCGCGGCGTGAGCGACGGAGCCAAGACATCCGGAGGATTCAGGGGACCGGGCGGATTCGCGGGTCCCAACGGCAACGGCGGGACCGACAACCTCCGCATCTTCGCCGGGCGTCACACCAAGGCCCTGGCGGGCAAGGTCTGCGACCACCTGAACATCCCGCTGGGCGACGCCAAGACGTTCGAGTTCCCCGACGGCGAGCTGCTGGTCAAGATCGACGAGGACGTGCGCGGGCGCGACTGCTACGTCGTGATCTCGACGTGCCAGCCGGTCAACGACAACATCGTCGAGCTGTTCATCTTCATCGACAGCCTGCGCCGCGCCAGCGCCAATCGCGTTAGCGTCGTGATGCCGTACTACGGCTACGGCAGGCAAGACCGCAAGGACGAGGGGCGCGTGCCGATCACCGCCAAGCTCGTCGCAAACCTGGTCACCAAGGCTGGGGCGGATCGCGTGCTTGCGATCGACCTGCACGCGGCCCAGATCCAGGGCTTCTTCGACATCCCGATGGACCACCTGACGGCGATGCCGGTCTTCCTGGATTACTTTCGCAAGAACCGCGAGAAGATGGGCGACCTGGTGGTGCTGAGCCCGGATGTGGGCAACGTCAAGGTCGCCGATCGCGTCGCCGACATGCTGGGCGCGACCCTCGCGGTCATCAACAAGCGCCGCGTGAGCGGGCAGGACGTCGACACGCGCGAGATCGTCGGCACGGTCGAGAACAAGACCGTGCTGATGTTCGACGACATGATCTCGACCGCGGGCACGGTCTGCGCCGCGGCCCGCGTGGTCATGGAGCAGGGCGCGGGCGACGTGATCGTCGCCGCGACGCATCCGGTGCTGGTCGGGCCGGCGATCGAGCGCCTGGAATCCAGCCCGATCTCGAAGCTGATCGTCACCGACACGATTCCCTTGTGCGAGCAGGCCTCGCGCCTGGGGAATCGCGTCGAGGTTCTGAGCGTCGCGCACCTGCTGGGTGACGCGATCCACAACATCCATAACGACCTCTCGGTCAGCGCCCTGTTTCGCGACTCGGTGGGACCGAAACGCTAGGAGCAACAAGCATGCACGAAGAAGCACCGATTCTGGAAGCCAAGAGCCGCGATCGCGTCGGCAGTCGTTATGCGCGGCGCGTCCGCGAGTCCGGCGGCCTGCCCGCGGTCATCTACGGGCACAAGAAAGAGCCGCTCAGCGTCTCGCTGGACCATAAGAACGCGGTCCACCTTATCACCGAGGGTGATCGCGTCTTCCGCATGGCGATCGACGAGGGCGATCCGCAGCTCGTGCTGATCAAGGCCCTCCAGTTCGACTACCTCGGCACGCACGTTGTTCACGCCGACTTCGCCCGCGTCGATCTCGACGAGCGCGTCCACTCGCGCGTCCGGCTCGACTTCGTCGGGGAGGCCAAGGGCCTCTCGGCCGCCGGCGCGATGATCATGCACCCGAACACCGAGATCGAGATCGAGTGCGCGATCCGCGACCTGCCCGATGAGATCGAGATCGACGTGTCGCAACTCGACGTGAACGACACGCTCGCCGCCGACGACATCGCGCTGCCGGGCGAGACCATGACGCTCGTCAGCGACCCGCACGCGGTGGTCGCTCAGGTCCGCATCAGCAAGGGCGCGGTCTCTGCCGCGGCTGAGGATGAGGAGGGCGAGGGCGAGGAAGGCGCCGAGGGCGCTGAGGGCGCTGAGGGCGAGGCCAAGAGCGAGTCCAAGGACGAGGACTCCTGAACAGGAACGGAACGTGAAGCTGATCGTCGGCCTGGGCAATCCCGAGAAGCGCTACGAGGGCACCCGCCACAACGCGGGGTTCGTGGTCGTGGACCGCCTGGTGCGGCGGCACGCGCCCAGCGAGCGCGTCAAGGCCCGCTTCCGGGGCGACACGATCGAGGCGCCGATCGCCTCGGCCCGCTGCCTGCTGCTCAAGCCGATGACCTACATGAACCACTCGGGGCCCGCCGTGCAAGAGGCGGCGGGGTTCTACAAGATCGACCCCGCCAGCGACCTGCTCGTCATCACCGACGACCTGGCGCTGCCGGTGGGGGCAATCCGCCTGCGGGCGCGTGGCGGCAGCGGCGGGCACAACGGGCTCAGCGACATCTCGCGCGTGCTCGGGGGCGATGATTACCCCCGCCTGCGCGTGGGCATCGGCGCAAAGCCCGCGTTCATGGACCAGGCCGATTACGTCCTGAGCAGATTCAGCGATTTGGAGCGCGACGCGATCGATCGCGCGATCGAGAAGGCGGCAGACGCCACCGAGACGTTCGTGCGCGAGGGCGTCGAGGCCGCGATGAACCGTTTCAACGAGCGCCTGAGCCCGCCGCCCACACAGACAAGAACCGACCCGCCGAAGGCCGACCCGCCGGAGGGGGTCGACGCTGGATGGCTGGGTGAGCAGCGCGAGACACCACGAGACACAGAGAGCTAGAACACGAGTGCCGGCGAGCCCGGCGGATCGGAGACCCATGGCAACGCAAACGATGAACCCATACGAGGTGATGTTCCTGGTGAGCCAGCAGGTGGCCAGCGACTTCGGCGGCACGGTCGAGCACCTCCGCGAGCAACTCTCGCGAGCCGGCGCCGAGGTGCTGGCGCTCCAGAAGTGGGACGAGCGCCGCCTGGCGTTCGAGATCGACAAGCAGCGCCGCGGCGTGTACTTCCTCGCGTACATCCACGCCGAGCCCGAGTCGATCGCGGGCCTGGAGCGTGACTGCAACATCTCCGAGCGGATCATGCGGATCCTGGTCACGCGGGCGAACCACCTGAGCGAGGACCAGATGCGGGCGGCGGATCAGAGCGCCGAGCTGGGTGCCGAGGCGAAGATGCGTGCCGAGCGCGCCGCCGAGCAGACCGACACCGGCGGGGCCCGCGTCGAGATCAAGGCCGACGAGCCCAAGCCCGAGCCCAAGCCCGAGCCCAAGGCGGAAGCCAAGCCCGAGCCCAAGGCGGAGGCCAAGCCCGAGCCGGTCGCCGCGCAGGAAGAGGGCGAGTCGAAGGGCGAGTGATCGCAAGCACAAGGGCCAGTACAAGGGAGCAAACCATGGCCGGCAGCTTCAATAAAGTCATGCTCATGGGCAATCTGACGCGCGACATCGAGCTGCGCCACACCTCCGGCAACACAGCGGTCGCCAAGATCGGCATCGCGGTGAACCGGAAGTTTCGCGTGGGCGAGGGCGACAACCGCGAGCTGCGCGAGGAGGTCACGTTCGTTGACTGCGAGGCCTGGGGGCGCACCGCCGAGGTCATGAGCCAGTACCTCCAGAAGGGGCGTCCTGTGTTCATCGAGGGACGCCTGAAGCTCGACCAGTGGCAGGACCAGCAAGGCAACAACCGCTCCAAGCTCCTGGTCGTCGTCGAGAGCTTCCAGTTCATCGACAGCCGGGGTGACGGCGGCGGGGGGTCGGGCGGTGGCTCCGGCGGCTCGCACGCAAGCGCGGGCAGCCGGGGCGGATCCTCGTCGTACGAGAGCTCCGATCCGCCCATGACCGAGGACGACATCCCGTTCTAGCGACTCCCGAGCGTTCGGGAGGCATCGTTGGGGCAGTTCGCCCCTCAACCGCGGGGCAGCTCACCAGAGCCCGCCCTTCGAGACAGCGAAAGGAATCAGCAATGGCAACCAAGACCGTCAAGCTCCTGCTCATCGAGAACGTCGACCACCTCGGCATCGTCGGCGATGTCGTTAACGTCCGCGTGGGCTTTGCGCGCAACTTCCTGCTGCCGCGGGGCCTGGCGACCGAGCCCAGCGACGACATCCTCGCCTCGCTGACACAGAAGCGCGAGCAGGCCAAGAAGGAGGTCGCCAAGCTGCGGTCCGACCGTGAGACGATGATCGGCAAGATGGTCGGCGTCGTCGTCACGCTCGAGCGCTCCTGCAACGACCACGGCATCCTCTACGGCTCGGTCTCCCAGCACGATCTTGCCCACGCTCTGGAAGAGGCCGGCTTCGCGATCAAGGGTCGTGATGTCCGCCTGCCCCACGCGATCAAACGCGTCGGCGAGTACGACGTACACATCAAGCTCGACAGCGACCTGGAGACCGACATCAAGCTCGTGGTGAACCCCGACCGCGAGATCGTCAGCGACGAGCGAGAGGAGATGGAGTTCGACAACGAGGGCAACCTGATCGAGAAGCCCGACAAGCCAGCCAGAGACGCCAAGGGCGACAGCGAGCAGAAGGAAGCCGAGGCCGCCGCGGAGACCGCGTAGGGCCGCACATTCCCATGACCGATGCATCCACGACGCGAGCCCAAAGGGCTCGCGTTCTTTTGCGCTTGACGAGCCCGAAGCGCAAGTGAGGTGGATTGCGACAGAACCGAGCGTCGGGCAGTTTCTCCTCGCTCGCGCGTCGGGCTCGCAAGTGCGCAAGCGTGAGTCAAACAGGACTACCTGTCCGGTTCCGGGTCGTCGCCCGAGTCGTCGGATGAGTCATCCTTGTCGGGCGAGTCCGAATCGCGCAGCGCCTCCCCGATCGCGTTCGCCCCGCCGGTATCGCCCCCGCCCGCCCCGACCGGCTCGCGCGGCTGGCCCTCCACCGGCCCGTGATCGATCGACCACGCCACGGCGTACATCAACCCCGCGATCAACAAAACCGGCAGCGACAGCCAGATCGTCAGCAGGATCTGGCTCTTGCGCTTGCGGTCCACGGCAAAATCGTACGCCTGTCGCCACGGGCCGGGCTGGCGCGCACGAAGCGCCGCGTTCAACATCCTCTCGCGAACAGGTCGAGATAGGCGAAGAAGTCCTCGCTGTCGCAGTCCCCGTCGCCGTCCCCGTCGCAGAAGGAGAGGTTGCCGGCGCCGTAGCGGTCGAGGAATAGGAAGAAGTCCTCGGGCGTGGGCACGCCGTCGCCGTCGAGATCGGCCCGGCAGCGGCACATCACGTTCTCCAGCATCACGATCGGCGCGAGATCCGTGCCGGTGGAGGTCACCCTGGGGCTGACAATGTCGATGTCGCCGTCGAGGTCGAAGTCGCCGAAGGCGACATCGCCGGCGGGCGAGTTGGCGGAATACCACGCGATGTTCGAGAAATCGCCGAGCCCGTCGTTGAGGTGGACGATCACGCCGCTGTACTCGGCGGTGCAGACCAGATCGAGGTCCCCATCGCCGTCGAACGCGCGCATGGCGCCGTGAACGCGCTGCTCGAAGGCGGTGATCGTCTGCGAGATCGAGAAGCGCGCGCCGCCGTCGTTCTCGTAGATCGTGAGATACGGGATCTCGCCCTCGACGCTCCAGTGCATCAGCGCGGCGTCGGGGTCGCCGTCGTCGTCGAAGTCGCCGGCGACCACGCTGAACCCGTGCGGGGTGGTGACCATCGTGTGATCGAGAGCAAGCGTTCCTGTGCCATCATTGAGCAGCACGCCAAGCAAACCGGCGTCCAGGCGCGAGCCGGAAACGCCGAGCGCGTCCACGTCGCCATCGCCTTCGAAGTCGCCGGTGTTACCGAAGGACGAACTGGCGCGTCGATTGTCGACAACGATCTGCTGTGCAGTCGTCAACTTGCCTTCGCCATCATTCAGCAGCACAGCCACGCGTCGATCGATGGGGCCCGGGTCCGTCCTGAGAGAATAGCCCGTGGACGTGTGCGAGCACGTCAGAGTCGCCATCGTTGTCGATGTCGATCATTTCTATTCGCCTTGGGCTCGCGTCGGCGAATCCAATCCGCACGGGAGGATTGAACTGTAGTTCCGGACCTCCGAAAGCAACCCAGATTGAGCCCGGATCATCAAGTACCGATTCCACTTCGTTCAGCGAAATCACAAGATCAAACCACGAATCACTGTTCAGATGCGTGAGACGCACGTCCTCTGGACGCGAGATATTCTGTTCACCGATCAAGGTTCGCCAACTCTCGGTTAGGATGCCGGATCCATCGTTCGCCAGAGCGCGAAGATTGAACGAGCCGTTACTGATGATTCCAAGGACCACGTCGAGATCGCCGTCTCCGTCCAGATCAGCGCTGTCGCTAGCACTATAGAACGAATCTTCCGGATCGCCGATCTCAACTATTGACTGTGCCTTGCGGGGTGCCCGTCCCGTCGTTGAGGTGCGCGATGACATGCGAGATGCGGAACGAGTGTGACGGCGCCGAGATCACGTCCGCCCAATCGTCGCCGTTGACGTCTCGAATCTCGAGCAGCCACGGCCCCTCGTCGTCAAGATATGCTTCGAACGGCGCGAAGATCCCGTCGCCGCGGTTGCGCAGCAGGCCGTAGGCGCCCCACAACTCGTTGCCGATCACCGCGTCGAGGTCGCCGTCGATATCACCGACGCCGACTGTGGTGCTGAAGTGTAGGAGGCCGTCGCCCATGACCGACGCGTCGTAGCGCGATACCTCGCCGTACATGCCGTCACCCGCCTTGAGCCACACCCCCAACTCGGCCCGCCCGCCATACAGCGCCGCGGCGAGATCCAGATCCTCGTCGCCGTCCAGATCCACCGCCTTGATGTCGTAGACGCGGGTCGCGATATCGACCAGCGGGTGCTCGTCGCGCAGCGTGAACCCGCCGGCGCCGTCGTTGAGCAGGATCTCGATCTCGAACCCGCCCGGCACCATGATGTCGAGGTCGTCGTCGATGTCGCCGATCGCCAGGAACGGCCCCGGGTACGGGAAGGTGCGGTTGGACTGGCCGCGCCCTGTCGTGCCGCCGACGGCGATGCGCACCTCCGGGTCGAAGGTCCCGTCGCCGCGGTCTAAGAGCACGGACACGTCCCGGCTGAGGACGTTGAGGTAGGCGAGGTCCGGATCGCCGTCGCCGTCCAGGTCTCCGGCGACGATCGAGCGCGGCTCGTCGCCCAGCGGATAGCGATCGCCTCTGGTGAAGTTCGCCTCACCGTCGTTGAAGAGCATCGTGCAGTCGTCGGTGCGTGCGTTGGCCGTCGCGATGTCGAGATCCCCGTCGCCGTCGGGATCCACCGGCCAGGCGTCGCAGGTCTCCAGCGCATCTTCGTCGCCGGCGTCGACGCGGAACCTCCGCTCGAACGTGCCGTCGCCGCGGCCGAGCAGAATCGTGACGTACGAGTCCGTGATCGACACGGCGCAGACCGCGTCGTCGAGCCCGTCGCCATTCAGGTCGCCGAAGCGCAGGCTGGTGGCCTGCCTGGCATGCTCCTGGCTGAAGAACAGCGGGCTGCTCGTGACAGCCCCGAACAGCGGATGCGTGTCCCAGTTCTGGTCGGGGGGGCAGTGCTGAGTGGCGGTGGATCCCGCGCACGATCCGAGGATCGCCAGCAGACGGACACATGGCGCTGCGGGTCTCACGATCGCTCCTTCCCGCTCAGCAGCCTTGCGCGAACAGGTCGAGGTACATGAAGAAGTCCTCGGCGTCGCAATCGCCGTCGCGGTCGATATCGCAGGTGCGCACGTCGCCGCGCACGATCCCGTCGAGGAAGAAGAAGAAGTCGTCGGAGTCCGCGTCCAGATCCGGGACGCCGTAG
>JAJDDM010000121.1 GCA_029260315.1 Phycisphaerales bacterium
GATCACATCTCGTCGGCTGGGCCGCGCCTGGGTATGCGGACGTCGCGGTGTATGTAGACAGACATTACCAGGCCGAGCCCCCCCATGACGGTCAGCATGGCGGTGCCGCCATAGGAGATAAGGGGCAGAGGCACCCCGACCACCGGGATCAGGCCCATGATGTAGCGCGCCAGTTATACTTTCCGGAAATGACACATAAAGTTTCCTGGGCCCGTTGTAGCGCGCCACTTAGTTTGACATCTGTGGGATCTGAGCCACGGAAGGGTACCTTGGCAAGCCTGGAAACGGGCAGGAAACCTTAGCGAAACCCGGCGGTTTCAAGCGGCGATTGGTCTCTCAAAAGCAGCCCTGAGAGTTCGGTACGCGAACGCTGCAGCCAGCGGGCAAACCCCGTTACCCGCGCCCCTGGATCGGTCCAGCCGGTCGGCCAACCCATCTGCCATTCCAAAAAAAGCGGGTTGAAGATCGGCCTTGGCCCGCAATGCCCGGTGCCAAGACGCAACATCACCCGGACCTGGGGCAAAGAGAGGCACATCCGCCGATCGCCTGCCGGAGGCCGATACCCGGCCGCTGTCAGTAGCGTCCAGATCAGAAGCCACGCCGTCGCAGCCGTCTTGGGCGCTTTCTGCTTGCCCACATACCCCTTCGGAATCTCGAAGGCGAGCCCGGCAGCGTCGAGGCGTATATCCACCCAATTTCCGTTGTTGCAAGCGGTCGGCGTGGGCCAGCACGAATAGCCGGGCCCTCTCGTGACTCGCGCCGACTTCAAACGCTGAGCCAAGCATCGCCTTAGGCTGGAAGCCCATTCGCCGTAGTCCTTGGCCGACCTCGGGAAAGCCGAGATCGAGGTGCCCTTGGACATTCTCGAGGAACACCCACTCGGGCTGGACCTCCGAGACGACGCGCCGGACGTCCGGCCAGAGGTGGCGCGGGTCCTTGGCGCCGCGCCGCCGCCCGGCGCTTGAGAACGGCTGGCAGGGATAACCGGCAGAGACGATATGAACGCGGCCGCGCCACGGGCGGCCCTTGAAGGTCTTAAGGTCGTTCCAGATAGGCGCGCGATCCAAGGCCGCGTCTTCCATCCGCGCCACGAGAGCGGCCGCTGCATGGGCTTCCCGCTCGACGAAACACACAGTTCGATAGCTGGGCTCCGCGATATGGAGACCGAGTTCGAGCCCGCCATAGCCGGCACACAAGGCGATCCCGTTGATTGCGGGTTTAGGTTCGGTAGATAGAGCCACGTCATACGTCTTCCGACTGCGACGCTCCGTGGCGTTCCGGGGAGGGGCTCTCGCGGCCCGGCTGGGCGGCCCTCTGGTGGATGACGTTGAGGCGGCCGCACTTGCGGCACTTGACCTCGACACCCTCGATAATAGCGTCGGCGCGCGCGCGCAGCAACATTGCGCGGCAAGCGCAACGGATGGACTCCATAGCTCTCCCGAGTCACGATTGCCCCGCCCGTGATCCCGGGTGGCGGGGTGGCCAGGACTAGGCCGGTCTTGATCATGCGGAGTCTCTTTCCGTGGCTCTGGGCGTTCGCGCGCCCATCCCCCGCCGTTCTTAGGCGGGGATCATGGGGCCGCTTTCGCGGCCAATATTGTGAACTTGCCTTCCTCGGCCGCTTGGCCGGTGGCGGTCGAATACCAGTAGTAATACCAGGTCCCGGAGGCGTTGCCGTCGACGTTGGCGTGGTACTTGCCCACCGCGTCCTTGACGATCTCCGGGTCGGTTCCGAAAAGCCAAACGTGCACGATCACTTTCGCGGGGTTGAGCACGCGCAGGCGCACGACGCTTGGATCGACGAGTGCCTTGGTGTTGGGGTCTCTGAATTCGGTGCCAACCTCGACCAATTGACCGATGCGGTAAGACCCTGCCATCAGCCTGCCCTGTCGTAGACGCTGATGAGCGTCGCCGGCCGATCGGAGACTGAGATCAGCGTGGCCGGTCGGTCGTAAATCGAGACGAGCGCACGCGCGGGCGGCGGTGACGGAAGAACGCCCAGGTTCCACAACAAATTCAGCGCCCGTCCGATAAAGGCTTGGCGGTTCCAACGCACGTCTAGCGCGCGGCCAACCAAGCCGCGAATCGCGTAGGGCAGGTTCGCGGCGCGTCCGGCGATCTGGCGGATGCCCCAGCGTGTATCGAGAGCGCGCGAGACGAAACTACGGATAGACCAGCGCGCCTCAAGGGTTCGACCCGCAAGCGCGCGAACGTTCCAGCGGGCATCGAGCGCGCGCGCCGCGTTGGCGCGCCGGTTCCACACAACGGAAAGCGTGCGGGCGACCGTGGCGAGCGTGCTTTGGATATTCCAGCGCAGATCGGCCGCGCGGCCAGCCAGTTGACGGATAGACCAGCGCGCCTCAAGGGTTCGACCCGCAAGCGCGCGAACGTTCCAGCGGGCATCGAGCGCGCGTGAGACCAGAGCCCGCAGATCCCAACGCGCGTCCAAAGCTCGTGTGACAAGCTGACGTATGTCCCAGCGGGCGTCGAGCGTTCGTGCGGCCAAGCCACGAATCGCGTAGGGCAGGCTGGCGGTGCGGGCCGCTAGCTGGTGCATATCCCAACGCGCGTCCAAGGCCCGGCCGACCGTCGTGAGCCCGCCGGCCGCCACCGGCCACAGGCGCGGCGCGGCCATTTCTTGAAACAGCGCGGCCTCCTGAAGCAGGTACAGCTCGCGAACCTCCGCCGCACTCAGGCACCGCGACCAGATCGCGGCCACCGACATGGCGCCTAAGAAACGCCGCGCCTCCAACTTACGGTGGGCTAGATAGACCTCCTGGTTCGAGCCGTCGATGTTGCCGGTCTGCGCTTGGCTCGCGACCTGCACGCCATTGAGATACAGGCGCATGACGGCACCGTCATAGGTCGCGACCCAGTGTTGCCAGACGCCGGTTACAACCGGCGTCGCGAACACAAGATTGATATCGGTCGCGCCTATGCGCAGGCGGAACCAGACCTCACCGGCACCTGGGGTGATGGTGAACAAGGCATAGACGTCGGACCCGCCGGCATCGGTGCGCTTGGATATGATGCGCCGGCCGTTGGCGTTGCCGATGTCGTCGGGGCGGATCGAGGCGCAGAGCGTGATCTGATCGCCGGTGATATCGAGCGACGCCACGTCGCCGGCCGCGACGTGCGCCTCGTCCCCGCCGTCGAAGTACATCGGACGGCCGCGCTGACCTGGTCTTGAGGTCCAGACCGGGCGTTCGGCCGCCGCGCCCAACACGAGGTGCGCGCCGTTGCCGGAAAGATCGCGGCGTCCGCCCACAGGACCCGCGAACAAGGGCCAGGCCGCGCCAAGGCCGCGCGTCAAGCGGGACCCGCGTTTCAGCGCCAAGGGCCAGCGTGGCGCGCGGCCGATCGTTGAGACGGGGGTTGCGCGGCTTACCGGCATTAAGGGACGTTCCGCGCCGTGACGGTCGCCGAAATCGTGATCGCGGACGCGGCGTTGGAGACGAAGTAGAGCCGCGCCGCCTTGAAGACCGCGCCCAGGCCTTCGGCCACGAGCAGGGCCGGGTCTTCGAGGAAGGTGTCCAGCGTGCCCAAATGCAGGCTGTGCTGGTCGCTCTCGAACTCGTCGGCCACGTCCGGCTCCGCGTCCGGGTCGCCGAGCGTGCGTTGGAGGTAAACCTCGACCTCGTCGCCGGCGGCCGGCGCGCCGGCGTTATCCGCCTTGACCTGGACCGTTAAGGTGTCGTCGGCAACCCCCGGCGTGAAGCTGTCGCTCTTGACCGTCAAGCCAGCGCCCAAGCTGAAACTGTTCGCCGCCGCGAAGGTGATCTGAGTCGCGGGTTTCGTGACCGCCATCAGCTTGTCCCCGCCGCGCGTGCGAAGTGGCGGGCGCGCACCGGCTTGAAGATGCCGATTTCCTCGGTCCGGCTAACGGCCGTGTCACCCATGGCGAGGATAGCGGTCTTGTGCGCCGCCTCGATCGCGCCGCCGGCGATCAAAAGGTCGAGCATGGCCGCGACCAGCGGATTATCCAGGTCCACGTCCGGGTTGGTCGGGTCTTCCACCGTGTGCAAGGCGAGGCGCGCGGCGTCCCGATGTGCCGGGGCGGCCGTGGCGTCACGCGCCAAGTCCTCGACCGTCAGGCGCAGCGGGCGCCGTGAAACCGGATGCGCGGTCTTTCGAAAGTAGTCCTTGAGGCGCGCCACAGGCACCCGTCGGCGGACGGTGCGGCTAGGGGTCATGATCAGCAGCGCATTGGCCACGTCGTCGCTGGTGTAGCCGAGCGTTGCAGGATTGAGTGCGCGCTCCGCCTTGAGCGCCATAAGTTCGTCGCGGTTAAGTTCGCTCATGGCTCAAGACCCCGTACCGGTGCCTGGCGCGTCCACCGGCGGATCGGGCGGGCAGATTTCCTCGCCATAGGCTTCGTTGATCGCCTCGGCCGACATGATCGGATCGCCCGGCGCTATACCCTCAGCCGAGAGCGCTTCGCGCACACCGGCGCATCGCGAGGGCGGCATGGCCCCGGCGGCGCTGGCGCGAAATTCGAGGATCGCGGCCGCGCCTTCGCGGCGCGCTTTATTGGAGATACAGGTCGCGCGATCGACGTATTCTTTGTCCGCGCGCAAGAGCGGTATCTCGCCGCCATCCGTCGGAACCCAGATGACGATCGCGGTTTTGCAGGTCGCGGCGGCAGGTTCTTGCGCCACCCCCGCCCGCGCGGAGAGCGCGAGCAGCACGGCGACAAAGAGAACCTGCAACACCGATTCCCATTTGTGGATATTCCTGTAGCTCATCGTGTCGATCCTCCTATGCCGCGGTCTCGCCCTCGACCGTGATGATGGCGTTGTTGTTGTTGACGGCGGCCGCGCCGGGATCGACCGTGCGCCTGATCCAGATCGCCTGGCTGTCGCCCGGTGCGAGATCGGCGATCGCCAGGCCGGCGCCCTTGGTGACCGGCCGGGTGAAGACCTCGCCGACCGGCGCGGTCTGCTCGTCGGCCACGACCTCGGCCACGCCGGTCGTCGAGCCGTTGCCAACCCCGGCGCCGTCGAGTGCGATATCGACCTCGTCGTCGGCGCTGGGCGTTAGTTGGCTGATCCACACGACCGGGTTTTGAAGCGTGATCGTCGCGTGTGCGTTGTGGACGTAGATGCAGCGGTACTCGGTATCGCCGGCCGCGCCCTCGTCCCCGGTCACGACGTCGAAGAGGTTGTGGAGCGTGGCGTCGACCAGCTCCGTCGCGGACTTGATGCCGCCGAGGCTCGCGTTCGGGTCCGCGTTGGCCAAACCGCCCGACAAGCGGTACTCAATGTCGGTCGAGATGATCGGCATGCTTGGGTCTCTCCTTCTTAGGGCGTCGGCCAGACGAGGCCGGCGAGGATGGCGTCGATCGCGGCTTGGTCGGCGGCGGTTTCGAGGTCGCGCTTGGCGCCGAGCCGGATGGTCTCGATCGCGGCGCCGGCGGCGATCCAGGCCGTGGCCATGGCATCGACCGCGACCGCGACCTCGTAGGCGTCGGCCGTGGCTTGGGCGGCGGCCGTCAAGGTGATGCCAATCTCGGCGTCGAGCACGGGGTAGACGCCGGCCGCCGGCGGCGACACGGCCGTATAGTTGGCCAGGCAGGCTTCGGACTCGCGGCGCTTGGCCTCGTAGATTAGGGCCTGGCCCGCGCCGTTGGTGATGAAGCCCAGGCGCGCAACCTCGGCCCGGCCATCGACATCTAATTTGGCGGCGAGGCGCAGTTCCGCGATCGTTGGCGCCGGCGCCAC
>JAJDDM010000122.1 GCA_029260315.1 Phycisphaerales bacterium
GACGGCCACAACGACCTCCCTTGGCAATACCGCTCCCGCCACCACAACCACCTCTGCGAGATGGATATCACCCACGACCTCACCGAAACTCTCGATCGACCAACCCACACCGACATCCCCCGCCTCCGCGCCGGCGGCGTCGGCGCCCAGTTCTGGTCCGTCTACATCCCCATCCGCGAATACCCCGGCAAGCCCGGCGACATGAAAGTCGTCTCCGAGCAGATCGACGTCGTCCACCGCCTCTGTGAGCAATACCCCGATGACCTCGAACTCGCCCTCACCGCCGATGACATCGAACGCATCTTCGCCAGCGGCAAAATCGCCTCCCTCATCGGCATGGAAGGCGGCCACTCCATCGAAAACTCCCTCGGCGCCCTCCGCATGACCTACGAGATGGGCGCACGCTACATGACCATCACCCACTCCCTCAGAACCGAGTGGGCAGACTCCGCCACCGACGAGCCCCGCCACGGGGGCCTCACACCCTTCGGCGAGGAGGTCATCCGCGAGATGAACCGCCTCGGCATGCTCGTCGACCTCTCCCACGTCTCCGCCGACACCATGCACGACGCCCTCGACGTCGCTGTCTCCCCGGTCATCTTCTCCCACTCCTCGGCAAGGGCCCTCACCCATCACCCCCGCAACGTCCCCGACGACGTTCTCCGCCGCGTCACCGAAAACCGCGGCATCGTCATGGTCACCTTCGTCCCCTCCTACGTCTCCCAACCCCTCCGCAACTGGTACCTCGCCCGCGACGCCGAACGCGACCGCCTCGCCCAACTCCATCCCGACGACACCGACGCCATCAGTCGAGCCATGCAAGCCTGGAGTGAAGCCAACCCCGCCCCCAAGGCCACCCTCGCCGACGTCGCCGACCACATCGACCACGTCGCCAACATCGCCGGCCACGACCACGTCGGCATCGGCGGCGACTACGACGGCGTCTCCAGCCTCCCCGAAGGCCTCCACGACGTCTCCACCTACCCCCACCTCATCGCCGAACTCCTCCGCCGCGGCTGGTCCGATACCAACATCCGCAAGCTCCTCGGCGAAAACCTCCTCCGCGTCCTCCGCGACAACGAGCACATCGCCGCGAGACTACAGAACGAGCGGCCTGCCTCAGATACGCTGATCGCCGAACTCGATGCCGACGCGACCTAACGACGCTGGCAGAACCGGTGCCATGAGAGCCAGTGGCACATGCCCCAGTGGCACGGGCGTCCCGCCCGTGCGAACTCATAGATCCAGCGCCAACTCGCGGGCAGTCGAAAGTATCAGCGACCTTTCTGCCCGGGGCCGATCGGTCGCCTCCGGGCACAGCCCGTCCCCAGCCCGCCAGGGCGAACGAGCGTTGCCAGGGGCTTCAGCCCCTGGACCGACGCGCTCCAGCCCCTGAACCCCCCATTCAGTCGCCCGCCCGCAAAGAACTCACCCCAATCTCCCGACCTCGCCGTGCGCTTCGCCTCCCCAACAATCCCCCATGCCCGACCCCCACGACCCCATCGACGCCGCCATCATCGCCCACCTCGCAACCCGCGACACCCCCTGCCCCACCTGCTCCTACAACCTCCGCGGCCTCACCACCCTCCAATGCCCCGAGTGCGCCCGTCCCATCACCGCAACCGACGCCCGCCTCCCCGATGAATCCAACACCGACCGCCTCGTCCGCCACCTCCGCAACCGCAACCTCAAGTGCAAGTGCGGCCACAACCTCCGCGACAACCCCGACAACGAATGCCCCAAGTGCCACCGCACCTACCAGCTCATGGGCGGCCGCCACCTCATCGCCCGCAAACGCCGCTCCTTCTTCGCCCGCCTCATCCTCACCATCATCTTCCTTGCCATCGTCCTCACCATCACCTTCGTCCTCGCCCTCCTGATCGAGGCACTCAACGAGGCGCCCAACACCACGCAGGCGCAGGCACCCTCGCCGTAGGACCCTCTCCTCCGTGCCTCCGTGTCTCCGTGGTGAACTTCCTATCCACAATCCTCGAACGACGGACGCCCTTCATCCGCCGTTTTGCGGTCCTCCCAACGCCGCACTCGACGCCGCGTCCGCGATCAACGACAATACCCCCATGATCGCCGAACACACGCACATCCACAGCGCCACCAGCAACCGCACCCACGCGAGCCCCAGCCCCCAGACCAAAGACCCCACGCACGAAGTGCGCCCGAACCCCAACCCTCTCCCCCCGACCCTCGACCCTTCTTCTCTCCTCCGCGACTTCCTCTGCGCCGACCTCGACCCCCTCGACATCTGCGACAACCACGACATCACCATCGCCCAGCTCGAAGCCTGGCTCGACTCCCCCAAGACCGCCGCGGCCCTCGCCTCTCTCGAGCGCATCAACGAAAAGCGCGAGCGAGCCATCGCCGCCCAATCCCGCCCCATCGCCCTGCACCGCCTCCGCCTCGCCGCGGCCCGCGACCCCGACCGCATCGACCGCAAACAACTCCCCGCCCACGAATCCGCCCGCAAAGCCGCCGCCCAACTCTTACGAATCCAATCACAGGCCCGACCGTCAGGAAGGGCGTCTACCCTCGCTACCAACTCTCCTTCCACCAACGACACAGCATCGGGCATGAACGACTCCCGGCGCCGTGGTCGAAGCGAGTCTCCGAGCGCAGGCCCCCCGGTAGCACCGGCTTCCAGCCGGTCGCCTACCGCTCCTACACACCCTCCTCGCACCGCGTCAACCTGCAACAACCCCACCCGGCTGCGTGATCAGAACGAGTCTTCGAGCAACGACCACGCCAAAGCCACTATGCGCTCAAACCATCGCGCACCACCCACCGATCCCCCGAACCACCACCCCCGTCGCTCCGGGCCTGCGTCGCTTCGTGGCTCTTCTCACCCCCCGAACATCGCCTCGATAAACCCATCCGGATCAAACGGCTCCACGTCCTCCGGCGTCTCCCCGACCCCCACGAACTTCACCGGGATATCCACCGACTCGCGGATCGCGATCACGATGCCGCCCTTGGCCGTCCCATCAAGCTTCGACAGAAAAATCCCCGTCACCCCCGCGCTCTTCTGGAACTCCTCGGCCTGCCGCAACGCGTTCTGCCCGCTCGTCGCGTCCAGCACCAGCAGCACCTCGTGCGGCCCGCCGCTGATCTGCTTGTCAATCACCTTCCCGATCTTCTCGAGCTGGCGCATCAGCGGGTCCTGCGTGTGCAGCCGCCCGGCGGTGTCCAATATCAGCACGTCCACCCCGCGCGACACCGCCGCGCTGCACGCATCGAACGCCACCGCCGCCGGGTCCCCGCCCTGCTGCCCTTTGACGACGTCGACCCCCAGCCGCTCGGCCCAGATCTCGAGTTGCCGAACCGCTCCCGCCCGAAACGTGTCGCACGCCCCGAGCAGCACGCTCCTGCCCTCATCGCGCAGCGCCTTGCACAGCTTGGCGATGCTCGTCGTCTTGCCGACGCCGTTGATCCCCGTCACCAGGATCACCGTCGGCCCGCTCTCGGCCTCGCGCAGCCGCCGATCCGCCTCCGGCCACATCGTCTTCAACTCGCGCTTCATGTACGCGAGCACGTCCTCGCCCCTGGTCAGCTCGCCTTTCTTGAAATCCTCGCGGATCCCCGCGATCAGGCGGCGGGTCGCCTGCACGCCGACGTCCGACTCGATCAGGCGGCGCTCCAGGTCCTTGATGAGCTGCTCGTCCAGGCGCTTGCCGAAGAGCATCGACTTCAGCCCGCCGCCGAACGACTCGCGCGTTCGCGCCAGACCCTGCTTCAGCTTCCCGATGGTCGAGCGGAAGATCCCCATCAGGCCGCGGGCCCCGACTCAGATCTTGTCTCAGATCTTGTCTCGGATCTTGTCGCGGATGCTGTGCCGGTTGCCGTGCTGGCTCCGACCGAGTCCCACTCGCGCAGCACCCGCTTGAGCACCTTGTCCAGCAACCCGTTGATGAACGCGGGGGACTTATCCGTGCTGAACTTCTTCGCCAACTCCACCGCCTCGTTCACCACGATCTTTGCCCCCGTCCCGGTCCGCGTCATCTCGAAGTGCGCCAGCCGCAGGATCGCCCGATCCACCGCCGCCTGGCGATGCGCAGGCCACGCCGGGGCCAATCGCTGCATCTCCGCGTCCGCATCCGCCCGATGCGTGAACGCCCCCTCGGCCAGCGCCAGCGCCTTCTCCCGCTCCTTCGGCGTGAACTCCTCGGCGTGCTCCAGCCCGGCGCGGATCACCTCACAGTCTTCCCCGCCCCGCGCGTCGATCTGGTACAGCGTCTGGAACGCCAAACGTCGGATCTCGCGGGGCGTCGCCATCAGGCCTCCCCGCCCAGCTTGGCGATCTGGCGCACCAGCGTTCGAAGCACCGCACCGGGGTCCTCGGCTTCCAGTGCCTCAAGAATCGCGCCGACCGATTCCAGCGTGTCCAGCGTCGCGGCCATCGCCTCGCGCCCCTTGTTGCCCGCCGAGCCCCCGGCCCGCGCCAGCGCCTGCTCGATCGTGTCGCAGGTCACCACGCCGAACCCGACCGGGATCGTCGCGTCGGTCGAGACCCGCGCCAGGCTGTCGGCGACCGCCCGGCAGATGTGCTCGTTATGGCTGGTCTCGCCCTTGATCACGCACCCCAGCGCCACCACGCCCTCGTACAGCCCGCAATCCGCTGCGATCGAGCACAGCACCGGAAGCTCGAACGCGCCGGGAGCGTCGATGATGCCCAGACGGGACTGGTCGCCGAACCGCTCGGCGTACACCTCGATCGCGCCCTGCAAGAGCGCATCGGTGACCGACGCGTGATAGCGGCTGACGACGATCGCGATGGCGGAGCCGGGCTCGGGCATGTGGGGCGATGATAGGGCTCGCGCCCGGCGCGTTCAGGCAGACTCGCTAGCATCTGGCCATGTCGCGCATCATGCGGCGGGTCTCGCCGTACCTACATCTGGCCCGGGTGACCACGGCGTTCGCCGCGGTCGCGAACACCTGGTTCGCGATCCTCTGGACCCTGGCGATGGGCGACCACGAGGCGGGCGTGAGCACGCTCAGCGGGCAACCGGCGTGGCTGCTGCTGCTCGGCGGGGCGGGCAACGCACTGGGGCTCTATGCCTTCGGCGTCAGTCTGAACGACCTGCTCGACGCCAAGCAGGACCGGGCGTTTCGCCTCGATCGCCCGGTGGCGGCGGGGCGGGTGAGTGCCGCGGCGGGGCTCGCGGCGGTCAGCGGGACGCTCATGCTCGCCGTCCTCGGGGCGACCGCGTTCGGGGATCGGGGCGTGCTCATCACGCTGCTGCTGGCGGCGGCGATCCTGGGGTTCAACGCGGCGGCGAAGTTCGTCCCGGGCGTCGGGCTGGTGATGCTGGGGGTGATCGTCGCGGGGCACATGCTGGTGCCGAACCCGAGCATCAAGTTCCTGTGGCCGATCTGGCTGATCCTGACGCATGTGATGGTGGTGGCGTTGGTTCGCCATGTGGTGGGGCGGAAGGTGCCGCCGGTGTCGAGGCGGGCGGTCGTCGTGGCGTCGGTCGGTTGGGGGGTGTGCACGGCGGTGGTGGTGGCGTTGAGTTGGAGACGCGGCGGGCCGGACGATTGGCTCTGGCCCGAATGGGTCCCTTGGTGGAGCGCGATCCCGGTGTTGGCGCTGGTGGCGGCGTTCGGGCTGTTCATCCGGCGGCGGATTCGGGCGATGGGCGCAGGGGCGCGGACGGCAGAGAAGGTCGGGCGGTACGGGGCGCTGTGGATGGCGCTGTACGGGTGCGGCTGGCTGGTGGGCGCGGGGCTGTGGGAGGAGAGCGTAATCCTGGGGACGCTGACGGTCGCGGGGTGGCTGGGGATGACCGTGCTGCGCGAGTGGTACAGCCTGATCGAGAACCCGACAGGGTATCGGCGGGGGGAGTGAGAAGATTCACCACCGAGGCACGGAGGCACGGAGCTTATGCGTTGGGAGGAGATCCTTATCGTCGCGGCGATCCTCGGCTCGGGGTTGATCGCGGGCGTGTTCTTTGCGTTCTCGACGTTCGTCATGGGGGCTTTGGCCAGGATCCCCGCTGCGCAGGGGATCGCGGCGATGCAGGCGATCAACGTCGTGGTGATCAACCCGTGGTTCCTCGGCGCGTTCTTCGGGACGGCGCTGGTGTCGCTGGCGGCGATTGTCGTCGGCATCGCCCGATGGTCGGGTATGGAATCGGCGCTTCCGGTGGGCGGAGGGGTCTTGTATCTGGTGGGAACGTTCAGCGTGACCGTCGCAGCGAACGTGCCGCTGAACAACGAGCTTGCGCGTGTGGATCCCGAGACGGGCGGGGAGGTCTGGTCGCGATATCTGCGGGTTTGGACGGCGTGGAATCACGTCCGGACGATCGCGGCGGCGCTGGCGACGGTCTGCTTTGCACTCGGCGCAGTCTTGTGAGTTGGTGGCAAACCGACCCGATCTTGACGGAGTTCCTGTGGTCCATACGAACAGGGCGGGAATCTGGGGCTTTCCGACGCCGTGAGCCTCCGTGGCGGCCCACCTGACCTGCCCCCATGGAACGAGTCCGTGGTATCCAGGGAAGGAGTTGACAGTGTCCGAATCGATCAGCCCGAAGCGCAAGCGGCACACGCCGCAGCAGATGATCGACAAGCGTCGCAGCGCCGGCGTGCTGGTCAGCCAGGGGTTGAGCGTGGGCGAGGTCGCCGCGCGGCTGGGGGTCTCGGAGGTGACCTACGGCCGCTGGCGGAATCAGTGGCCCTTGAGCCGGCGGTTCTCGTGCTCGAGTTCTTTGAGGCGCTTCATCTCCTCGCCCTTCACCCCGCCGAACTGGTGCATGGGTGGGGTCCGGTCACCGGTAGCCCGAGTTGGCATATCCGAATGCGGTTCGACTCACGGTACTCAGCAGAGGTTTCCCATCAAGCGATAAATGCGCCCGAGGAAGTCGTTTGTGCCAATAGGGCTGGTTTGCTTGCCCATGCTGTAGACAAGTCGGTTTACTTGGACGGCAAGCATGGCACTCAATACCGGAAGTGCGAGGGCAAAGACACGGGGTCTGGTTGGAGTCAGATCCCACCAGATTCGCACGCTTGTGCCGCTCCTGCTCTCTTCAAGCTCCCAACCTCCGGTCATCTCTCGCGCGGGAAACGGGAAGCCATCACGGCTTGTGTCGAACAACGCGTCGATCCGCCTTTGCCTGTGATCGATTGAGAGTATTTCGCGCCAGTTTTGTCCGTTCTGCGCCCGACATTCGCGAACCAGCGTGTTCCCGGTGCACGAACCAGGAACAATGCGGGAGTCCGAGAGATTGGTGGTATATTTGTGAATGTTGGCGACATCGCTGACAACTACCCAAAGAGCGTCGGTCTCTGAGGCGACGAAGATGTGAAGGCAGATGTGTCTCTCGCCTTGTGCGGAAGCTCCAGGTGATCGAAACCACATCACAAGCCCGGCATACTGGACGACGGCAAACAAAGCAACGATCAGCCCGACTGTCGCGGCGGCAACCCAGCCCGTGGCTGAGAGTGCATCTGGCCAGGCGAGCGCGAGGACGACTGTGCCCACGACCCAGCCGAGGTCGGCTATGCAGACCAGGAGCGGGAGTACCAGAGACCTCCGGTGCTGCATCGAGAGTGCGAACAGAAACACGGCGAATCCGAGCAGCCCAATCCCTACGAGTCGAATCGCCAGCGGGTACGGGTGACCCAACCACTGGCTGACACCGACGGGTGTGAAAGCCATCGCTATTCCGGTTGAGGCGGAAAAAACCGCATTCACTGTCGCGGCCCATCGAAAAAGTGATTGACTCATCTCCCGGCTCCTTCTGCATCCTCGTGACCATGTTCATCAATCGCCCGCATGAGACGTAGCATGTCGAGTTCCTGTTCTTCGAATCGCAACTCATGACCGAGGTCGGCCAGCAGCGCCTCCCGTACGAGGTCTCGTGCGCGCTCGGGCCCGGCCCGACTGGTCGATTCACCGAATTCAAGCAGGAAGCCGTCAGCGCCGTCAAGGCCTGTCTCGTCGATGACCGGAATGCCAAGCGTGCGAGTCTCCGCGTGTCGCGTTGCGTCCGCCGTCAACTGCTGGCCACCCAGCCAGCACTTGCTCGATGACCTTCGTGGAGAGACTCCTCGTCGGGGGCTTTGCACGAGCTCACTCAGTCGCAGTTCCGGAGCGGGCTTCCCGATGGCTATATCCCCGGGCTGGGCGAGAGCGGATAACGTGAGTGTCAGGCCAGTCAGTGCTACGAAAAGCTTCTGAAGCCAGTTTTATGTTCGGTGATCCCATCGGATCTACGGAAGACATCAGTCCTCCTTGGGCGCGTCCAGACCAAACTCTCTCAGTATGGGGTCAATCAGCGCCGTCGTTTCTGTCAGCGAGTTGCCCGGATGCAGAGCGTTGTGTCGGAGTACCCCGGAGGGATCGATGAGCGCCACATGCGGGATGCCCTTGATCGCATACTGGAGTTCGAAGATGTTCTCGTCGGCAATCGCGACGGTCCAGTTCATGTTGTGCTTCTCGGCGAAATCACCATAGAACTGCGCCAGGCGCTCCTTGCCCCGCTCGCGCTGTTCGGAGGCTACGCCGAGGACGATCACCTCAAATCCCTCGTAGTGCTCAACGAGCTGACGCACGCTCGGGAAGCTCGCGATACAGGGCCCGCACCACGTCTCCCAGAAATCGATCACGACCACCATTCCACGGGTATCGGCAAGTGAACGGATCGAGGGATCGCTCGACCAGGCAAAGGAGATCTCCTTGGCACGGGCTCCCAGAATCTGACCGCGCCCCGCCGGGCTCTTCAGTTGGTCGAGCTTTGACTGGATCCATGCGTGCTTCTCACTGGCCATGTCCTGCTCAGCAGCCGCCTCGAAGAGTGACACGAGTCGCACTCGGAACTTTTCTCGCTCATGAAGCGGGATGGTGTGCCCGAACGCGTGCATCGAGAGCAGATATCGCACCCCCAGTCCGAGGTGCGTGGGTGACGACGATTCATCAAAGAGATCGCGGACAGCGAGTATGGACTCGGACGCTTGCTGTGCCGCCTGCCTGGGAAAATGGCCGAGCACCCCGGGCAGTTGGCTCAGATTCCCTGCGACCCAGGCCTCATGGAAACCGGGGTGCTCGACTAGCCGACGCAGGGCCTCGGCGACCTCCGCCGGCTCGCCCACCCTGCTGACGCCGGTCGCTCGGAGATCGAGAAACGCGGCTCGTGCGCCGTCAGCGCCCGGTCGGACAATCTGCTCTTCGAGCAGTTTTCGCACGAGGGGCTGGACCGATGGTGAGAACGCCGCGAACGGCGCGATCGTTTCGAGATCGCGTTGCGACATACTCTGCAGATCAAATCCGTCCAACGCCTCGTCGAACGCCGACGCCATGGCATCCGCCCCACGATCGGAAGGATCGGTTGTGTGATACCACTGGAGGAAGGAGTCGAGGCGTTCGTTAAGGTCGGGTTCAGGCTGACGCAGCGACGACATCGCCATGGCTATTGAGCCGATCACTCCAGCTACGACAGTCCCGATCAATATTTGATTCCGCAAGCGTGCTCCTGACCTCAGCGAGCTGTTTCGAAGGAGTGCGCGATGAACCCGACGCATGCGACGGCCTGCTCGTTCATTGTGTACGCGTTGCTACCGATCGGGTTGCGGCAGTACCTCGCGGGATTCGCGAATCTGACTCACGCCTGCAACGAGTGGGCTCATCGGCTGAGTTTCCGGTCGGGCGAGATTCAGGACTCGGTCGTCTCGGTGCCGACGTGGGGCTCTTGATCGAGGTCGGCAAAGAGGTCGGATTGCTTGAGCGACGCCGCGTCGAAGGTGACCGGCCCGGGCTTGTCGCCTTGCAGCCAGGGCTGGTCGCGGAGGAGTTCTCTGGCGGTGCGTTTGCCGGTGATGACGGCGCGGTGCTCGGCGGTGCGCGCCGGGGGCTCGTGCTCGGGTCGATCGGCGGGCTCGTCTCGCGAGAGATGAAGAGTTTGGGTGGGGAAGGCGAACTCGACGGCGAGGCGGTCGGCCAGACGGAGGAGGTCGAGCAGGAAGCGGTGGCGTTCGCGCAGCTCGGTGGACCAGTCGGGGCACTCGTGGAAGATGTAGACGATGACGTCGAGTGAGTGCGGGCCCATCTTGTTGAGCCAGGCCTGGTAGTAGTCCTTGCGGGTGTAGGGGTGGCGTTCGACGATCTCGCGGATGCCGGCGCAGAAGGCCTCGATCTTGTCCGGCGGGGTGTCGTAGGTGAGCCCGACGTGGGTGTTGAAGCGCCGGTAGCGGCGCTTGCCGTAGTTGTCGACGTTGGCGCGGACGAGGGTCGCGTTAGGGACCGTAATCAATGAGTTGTAGAAGGTGCGGATGCGTGTGGAGCGGAAGCCGAGTTCTTCGACGGTGCCCTCGGTGTCGTTGATGACGACCCAGTCGCCGACCTCAAAGGGGCGGTCGGCGATGACGGCGATACTGCCGAAGAAGTTCTCGACGGTGTCCTTGGCGGCGAAGGCGAAGGCGAGGCCGCCGATGCCCAGGCCGGTGAGCAGGGGGAGGATCTCGATGCTGAGGCTCTCGGCGATATAGATGACGCCCATCGCGGTGACGAAGATCTTGGCGGTCTTGCGCAGCAGCGGGATGAGCAGGTCGTCGAACTTGGTGGCGGTGGCGATGGCCTTGGTGCTGAAGAACTCGGCGGCGAGGTCGGTGAGGCGGTAGGCGCTGAGGACGGCGGAGAGCATGAGGAAGAGGCGGGCGGCGACGCGCAGGATCTTCTCGGGGGTGAGCGGGAGGTCGAGCAGGAGGACGCCGTAGTACCAGAGCAGGCTGGCCAGCAGCAGGCCAAAGGGGCGGACGGACTTTTTGAGCAGCGAGGCGTCGGGCTCGGCGCCGCGCCGGCGGATGACGCGGATCCAGATGGCGCGCAGGATCGTGCGGGTGATGAGGTCGGCGGCGAGGCCGAGGAAGATGATGAGCAGCAGGCCGATCCACTGCCATGCCTCGACGGTGAGGAAGGTGGCGCGCTGGAGGGCGACGGGCATGAGCGCGCGGATGCGTTCTGGGAGGGTGAGGGCGATCTCGCCGCGACCGAACCGGGCCTGGACGTCGAGCAGGCTGCGCGAGAGATCGGTGAGCGAGTCGACGGTCTGGGAGGTGAAGCGCCACTGGCCGCGATCGTCGCGCCGGAGGACGATGCTCAGATCGGCGGTGTAGCGATCGCGGAGGACGTCGTGGCGGTCGTCGCCCTCGCGGGGGTAGAAGACCCACTCGGCGAGGTTGCGCTGCTCGACCTCGCGCAGCGATGGAAGACGCCACTCGCGGACCTGCTCGACTTTGTTGAGGATGGTGAGCATCCGGCGGGCGGTGCGCTCGGCGGCCTGGCGCTCCTCGTCGGCGAGGCCCTCGAAGGCGTTGATGGCGGTGGTCCACGCGGTAGTGGAGTCGGTCTCGAGGGCGCGGTCCATCGCGTCGAGGAAGGTCATGATGGTGGCGCGGGGGCTCTGGTAGCGGGCGTCGACGGGCTCGGGGGTTGCTTGATCTTGGGCTTGCTCGGGCTGCGCGCTCGGCGGGGGCGTGTCCTGGGCGAGCGCGAGCGAGCCGAGGATGGCGAAGAGTGCGAGCAGCGCGGCGAGGTGATATTTGAGAGCAGGCATGGGGCGATGCTAGTGCGGTCTTTGTGATCGCGTAGCGTTTCGGGGCAGGCCGTTGGGGGGTGCCCGGGGCTGTTGCGAGTCTTCGAGCGAAGGCCACGCCGACACCGCCATGCGCTTTCAAGCAGCCTTGCCGTTCGGGTATCGCCGGCGGCTCGCGTGGCCTTCCTCGCAGAGCCTCGTCAGACCACGGCACCCCCGAACACGCTATGCGATGAGCGAAGATGCTCTAACGCCCGGCGGGTTGCTCGGGCTTGGTCTTCTCGACCTCCTCGGCCCGGACGCCCTGGAAGAGACGCCAGTCGATCTCGATGCCAAAGTCGCAGTAGCGCCCGACGAATGGCGGGTGCTCGAAGACGCCGGCGTCGATGCGCTGCTCGTTGTAGATTGGGGCCGGGGCGAGGACGACGGTGGCGCGCCAGTAGGCGAAGCGGTCCTTGCCGGCCTCGATCTTGCGTGCGTTGGCGGTGTCGATCTTGGATTTGAAGGGGTCGCCGATGGGCAGTCCGCTGGCCTCGTCGATCACGCGGACGGTGGCGTCGTAGCTGCGACGGTCGTTGGGGTCGGGGGTGAGATCGGTGACCTTGACGAGCCACTGTCGGCGGTCGCGCATGTCGCGCAGGCCGCTCTTGGACCATTCCTGGACGTCCTTCTTGTAGTCCTCGATCGCGGGGTCGGTGTCGTGGGGGAGGCGTGAGAACTCGGCTTCGTAGCGTTTCTGGAGTTCCTTGAGCATGGAGGCGGGGGAGGCAAAGGGGTCGCCCGGGATCTCGGCGCGGGGCTCGGTCGGGCCCGGATCCTGTCCGGCGGCTTCGCTGCTCGGGGTGCCGGCCGCGGCGGCGCGGGCGTCTGCGAGCTGCTTGAGCAGGGCGTCGCGCTCGGCTTCGAGGCGTTTGATTCGCTCTTCGGCGCCGGCGAGGCGGTCGCGGAGGGTGGCGATCTCGCGCCGGAGCTGGACCTCGATCGGCGAGGGCGGATCGTCCTGGGCGAGGGCGAGCGGGCAGGTGATCGAGACGATGGCGATGAGGAACGCGCCCGTCAGGGTGCGGGGTGAGCGTGGCATGGTTCGACTCCCTTCGCGAGTACTCTACCATCGGTCGGTCCGCGAGTCGGGTCGCGGCGGTTCGGTCTTTGGTCGAGTCTTCGCGTCATTCTGCACGAGTCCTTGGGCGACAGAGCATGGCGGACACCGTTTCACGCACCGAGGATCTGCTGTCGCCGGAGTTGCTGGGCGCGCTGGATCGGTTGGACGTGCTGAGCCGGAAGATGTTCGCGGGCAAGCTGCCGGGGGAGCGCAGGAGCAAGCGTCGGGGGCAGGGGGTGGAGTTCGACGATTTTCGGGCGTATGTCGCCGGGGATGATCTGCGGCACATCGACTGGAACGTCTTTGCGCGAAGCGAGAAGTTCTTCCTGAAGCTCTTCCGCGAGGAGGAGGATCTTTCGGTGCATGTGGTGGTGGACGCGAGCGCGTCGATGGGGGTGGGCGAGCCGAGCAAGCGGCTTTTCGCGGCACGACTGGCGATGGCGATCGGATATGTGGGGCTGGTGAACCACAATCGGGTGCTGGCGTCGGTCTTCGGGGGGCTGTGGGAGGACTTCGAGGGGCCGGTGCGGACGCTTGCGCCGATGCGGGGGCGGCGCAATGCGCAGCGGCTGGCGGAGTTTCTGGGGGCGTCGATCCGGGATCGGGGGGCGCGAGGCGAGGCGCGGGGCGGGCCCGATTTCAATGATGTCTGTCGGCGGCTGGCGATGTCGCGTGCCGGGAAGGGCGTGCTGGTGGTGGTGAGCGATTTTCTGTTTCGCGAGGGGTATCTGCCGGGGCTGAACTATCTGGCGGGGAATGTCGGGGGTGGGGGGTTCGATGCGTACTGCATCCAGGTTTTGACGCCGGATGAGCGGGATCCGGGGCGCGAGGGGGGCGAGCTGCTGGGGGATTTGCGTTTGCTGGACGCCGAGAGCGGGCAGGCGGCGGAGGTGACGGTGTCGTCGGCGCTGGTGAAGCGGTATCGCCAGCGGCTGGCGAGCTTCGTGGGGGGGCTGGAGGGGGCGTGCCGGGCGCGGGAGATCGACCACTTGCTGGTGACCAGCGATATGAGTGTCGAGGAGCTGGTCCTGGGGTCGCTGCGGCGCGGGGGGCTGGTGGGGTAATACGGATTCCATGTGTGTTCCGCGCGTTCCTGGGTTCCGTCAGAGACGTGCCGACGGTCCATCAGAGCAGCGTGCGTGAGCACACGGACCGAGAGCGCACGAACCCCGAAGACGCTCGGCCCCGCGGGAGGTCGCCCTCGATCCAGATCTCTGTTGCATTCCTGAGCGCAAGGCTCGCGTGCTCACGCACGCGGCTCTGATCCGGCTCGCGCGCATTGCGTGCATGCCTCGCGTTCGGGTGATCGTTCGGCCAGGGAACAAGGCGATGTCGCGGCGATCGATGCGCAATAACTCGCTGGAATCCGTGTAAGAACTACTTCGTGGTTCGTGAGCCCGACGGGCCGGCGGCGGTATTCATCTTCCACTCGGTTGAGGGGTCGGCCCAGCGGCCGTCGGGGACGGGGGCGAAGTTGAAGGGCATGTAGGCGCCGCTGCGGGTGGACTCGAAGGTTCTGCCGAACTTCTTGCGCTCGCGGGATTGCTCGACGCAGGCTGTGCCGGCGAGGAGCGCCGTCAGGAGCGCGGGTGCGCAGGGCATGGTTCGGCGTGGGCGGGATCGGCTCATCCGGTCAGCTCCGCGTAGAGGGCCTCGTCGATGCCGAGGTACTCGCGCATGTGGCGGTCGTACATCTCTGCGTCCTCCTCGCGGGAGAGGTCGAGGCGCAGCTCGTTGATGACCTTGGTGCCCTGGGCGATCCAGGCGTCGAAGGTCTCCCTGGAGATGTTCTCCTGGATCCACGCGCCGACGGGGCCGCGGAAGGGGGGGCGGGGCATCTGGTTGCCGGGGCGTCCGGTGCGGGTGCAGACGAAAGCACCCTCGCCGTGGACCTCTTCGGGGGTTTTGGCCTGGACTTGGGGGATCTCCTCGCCGAGCTGTTCGAGGAGTTCTGCCATGGCGTTGCGGGGCATAAGGTCGCCTCGGCTGGAGGCTTCGGTGTAGCCCTTCTTGAGGATCTCGGCGGCCTCGTCGGTCCTGCCGCAGGCCATGAGGGCGGCGCCGGCGAGCTGGTAGGCCTTGCTCATGGCGGGGTTGAGTTCGAGGCAGCGCTGGTAGCTGGCGGCGGCGTCGTCGAAGCGGGCGGCCTGGTTGTACGCCCCGGCGAGCGAGAAGTGGGCCATGTCGTTGTCCGGATCCTCCCGGCACATGTTCTCGAACTGAGCGATCCGCTGGGCGATATCCATCCAAGGGCCTCCTGACGGGAAGAGTAGGGGGTGCCGGGGGTGTTTCGCGAGCGGGGATGGTGGTCGTCCGAGAATGCTGCGATCGGGGGCGACGAGCGGCTGGGCGGGCGTTGGGGGCTTTTCGGGTTGGTCTTGCCTGCGGCTTTGCGAGTGGTGGGCCGGTATACTTTGGGGATGATAGTTTTCGACGCCGCATCCACGCTCGCCTTCGGCTTCCCGAACCTCGGGCCCTGGGAGATGGTGGCGCTGCTCGTGATCGCCCTGCTGCTGTTCGGCAAGCGGCTGCCCGAGGTGGGCAAGTCGCTGGGCAAGGGGATCGTCGAGTTCAAGCGCGGCATCAAGGGGATTGAGGACGAGATCGACAGCGAGTCGAACAAGCCGACGCCTAAGAGCGAGGCGGCGCGTCCGCCGCTGACCGCCGCGGGCGAGGATGAGCGTGTGAGTTTTCAGCAGGGCGAGGCGCAGAGCGAGCCCGCGCCGCCGGCGGGGCGGAACACGGGTGAGTCGCCGGCGTAGGTCGGTGATGCGAGTTTTTAGGAGTGGAGGCCCTGGCGCGAGCCTGGGCTTTTTTGGTGTCGTCGAAATGGGAAGAGCCCAAGCTTGCGGATGGGCCTCCGTGGGAAGAGCCCAGGCTCACGAGTCATTTTCGACGCTTGTCACAAGTGCTTCGCGGCAGGATGCTTGCGCGCGTGTCCAGCGTCGTGCCACCAACCGCTGCTTTGAGCGGTTGGTGTTTCATTGCGCCGTCCCAGAAGCACCAGCCGTGCAAAGCCACGGCTGGTGGCATGTGGCTCGGTCATCCGCATTTGATTGAGTTCTCGGCCAGTTGACGCAATGCGCTCTTGCGCATGGGCCCCGATCGGTCGTGATCCGCTACGCTGGGGGTATGCGAATCTGCCTGTTCTTCGTGACGCTCGCGTCGGTTGCGATCGCCCGTCCGCCGAACATTGTCGTTGTCTTTGTTGACGACATGGGCTACGCCGACGTCGGGTGCTATGGGGCGCAGGGGTCTGAGACGGCGAGTCTTGATCGGATGGCCGAGCAGGGGGCGCGGTTCACGGACTTCTATGTGTCCCAGCCGGTGTGCTCGGCGTCGCGGGCGTCGCTGCTGACGGGGTGCTATGCGAATCGCGTGGGGATCTCCGGGGCGCTGGGGCCCAACGCGAGGCACGGGATCCATCCCGAGGAGACGACACTCGCGGAGGTCTGCAAGAGCGTCGGGTACGCGACCGCGGCGTTCGGCAAGTGGCACCTGGGACATCTGCCGGAGTTCCTGCCGACGCGCCACGGGTTCGATGAGTCCTACGGCATTCCATATTCCAACGGCATGTGGCCCTGGCATCGGAGTCTGGCGCATTTCGATGATCCGGTGAGGCGGCGGAAGGAGGGGTATCCGGATCTGCCGCTGTTCGAGGGCGAGCGAATCGTGGATGAGGAGGTCACGCCGGCGGACCAGACGCGGTTCACGCGGGACCTGACGCTGCGGGCGGTGGATTTCATCGGGCGGCATCGCGATGAGCCGTTCTTTTTGTATGTGGCGCATCCGATGCCGCATGTGCCGCTGTTCACGTCCGACGGGTTCGCGGGTTCGAGCGAGCAGGGGGCGTATGGCGACGTGATCCAGGAGATCGACTGGTCGGTGGGGCAGATCTTGGGCACGATCGATCGGTACGGGCTGGGCGAGGACACGCTGGTGATCTTCGCGAGCGACAACGGGCCTTGGCTGAGCTATGGGAATCATGCGGGCAGCGCGCTGCCCTTGCGTGAGGGGAAGGGGACGACGTTCGAGGGCGGGGTGCGGGTGCCGTGTCTGATGCGGTGGGTTGGGCGGATCGAGCCGGGGACCGTGGTGCGCGAGCCGCTGATGACGATTGATATCCTGCCGACGGTGGCGGGGTTGATCGGGGCGGAGCTGGCGGGGCCGGAGATCGACGGGCGGGATGTGTGGGAGTATGTGGTGGCAGAGCCGGCGGGGGCGGCGCACGCGGCGCTGTTCTTCTATTACCACAACAACCATCTGGAGGCGATGCGAGCGGGGCGTTGGAAGCTGCATTTTCCGCATGGATATCGGTCGATGATCGGGCGCGAGCTCGGCAAGGACGGCAGCCCGGGCGCGTATGACCATTCGGTGAAGACGGGGTTGGAGTTGTACGACCTGGAGGCGGATATCGGGGAGACGAATGACTTGGCGGCAGAGCGGCCGGAGGTGGTTCAGCGGTTGTTGCAGCGGGCCGAGGGGATTCGGGCGGCGTTGGGGGACAAGCTGCACGAGCGGGAGGGGAGCGAGAATCGTGCGGCGGGGCGGGTTGGGGGCTGACGAGCCTGAAGCGCGAGCGAGGGGTTGCGGGGGCGGGGTGAGGATGGCGGTGGGGTGGTCTTGGTTGTGCGACGCGCGATCGTTTCGGTGCGGCTGGCGAGCTTGGAGCGGAGCGGTCGCCCTCGATTTACGGCGTTCGGGGACCGGAGCGTTGGAACGGGAGTTCGAGCGCCCCGTCCGGGGCTGAGAGTTTGAGTCATGCTGCACTCCGAGGGGCTGGCATCCCTCGCTAGTATCGCACCGCCGCTCCGCGGCGGAAGACTCGCGCGCGGCGGCTTGCGAGAGTTCTGGAGCGACTTGCGAGAGTTCTGGCGTGTTAGGCGTGGCGGGCGTCCAACCCTTCGCTTGCGCTTCAGGCTCGTCGGCTCATCGCGAACTCGATCGGCGTCGCCGGTACGATGCGCCCATGTTGATCGCAACCATGTTCGCTGCCGCGTGCCTTGCCCAGCCGGATCTTCCCACGATCACGATCGACCGGGACAACGTCGAGATCGATCGGTCGTGCCGGGTTGTGGTGCCGAAGGGGGTGTTTATCGAGGACGGCGATGGGAATGGAGTGGTGCATGTGACCGCCTCGGGGATCACGATCGAGGGGGTGGATCGGGAGAGCGAGCTGATCCAGGTGGCGAAGGGGACGCCCTGGGAGACGATTCGCGGGATCGGCTGGCGGCTGGATGGGGTGGAGAACGTCACGCTCAAGAACATCCACAGCCATCGGTTCAAGGTCGGGATTCTGGCGACGAACTGCGAGGGGCTGACGCTCGAGAACTGCGATGTCGCCGGCGGGTACGCGATGCGGCTGGGCTCGACGGCGGAGCGTGAGGACTCGGGGGATTGGCTGTGGCCGCACGAGAACGACGAGGGGCAGTGGCGCGAGTGGTATGGGGCTGGGATCTGTGTCGAGGACTCCGGGGGCGTGACGATCGACGGGTGCTTTGCGAGGCGTCGCCAGAACGGGATCATTCTCGACCGCGTGACGGACTCCAGGGTGTTCGACTGCGACATGAGCTTTCTCTCGGGCTGGGGCCTTGCGATGTGGCGGTCCAGCGGGAACACGGTCAGCCGCAATGCGTTCGATTTCTGCATTCGCGGGTACAGCCACGGCGTGTACAACCGCGGGCAGGACTCGGCGGGGATTCTGATGTTCGAGCAGTGCTCGGACAACGTGATCGCCGAGAACTCATGCACGCACTCGGGCGACGGGATCTTCGCGTTCGGCGGGCGTGAGGCGCTTGGCGAGGGCGAGGAAGCGGGAGAAGTCGCGGCGGACCACACGCGTCTTGGTAACAACGACAATCTGTTTGTCAAGAACGATCTGTCGCACGCCGCGGCTCATGGGCTGGAGCTGACGTTCAGTTTCGGCAATCGCGTGTTCGAGAACATCTTTGAGCGCAACGCGATCTGCGGCATCTGGGGCGGGTACAGCCAGGAGACGCTGATCGCCCAGAATCGCTTTGAGGGCAACGGCTTCGCGGGCTACGGGCTGGAGCGGGGCGGGGTGAACATCGAGCACGGGGCGCAGAACACGATTCGGAACAACACGTTTGTGGACAACGCCGCGGGGGTGCATCTGTGGAGCGATGAGGATGCGCATCTGCGGGCGCTGCCGTGGGCGAGGGCGAACTACAAGGGCGCGACGGACACGCTGATCACTGAGAACGTGTTCCGGGGCGACGAGGTCGCGATCCACCTGCGCGACGCGAGGAGCACGACGATTTTCGCCAACGAGTTTGAGGGCGTCGGCGAGCGGATCCGGGTCGAGGGCGAGGCGCCGGTGATCCGCACGGGCATTCTCAGCTCATCGGCGGCGCCGAGCTACGAGGCGTTCGGCGACGAACGCCCGGTCGGCGAGCGCAGCGAGATTCGGGGCGGGGCGTTCATCGTGATGGGCGAGTATTTCCCGTGGGACTACCGCGAGCCGCTGGTCCGTCTGCGGTCGGCGAACGGCGGGACGCACGTCTACGAGGTCTTTGGCACCGGCGATGAGCCGTTCGGGCGGACGATCGAGGGGTTCGAGGATGGCGCGGTTCTGGAGTTCGGGGGCTCGCGCCCGGTGCGGGCAGCGCCCGCGCACAGGCCGACGACGGTGCGGATCAAGGCCAAACCCGGCGTGCGTGCGTACACGCTGAATCTGTTTTTGGATGACGACGAGCCGATTCGGGTCGAGGGGCTGATGGTGGCCGCCGAGTGGAAGGTGCGGGCGTTCAACTGGACGGTGGACCCGCGCGAGGACCTGGCGGGGTGGCGGCGTGAGGGCGAGGGCGCGGCGGTGCGGACATTGGCGTCCATGGATCTGGTGTATGGGAGCGGCGGGCCGAGCGCGATCGATGCGGGCTGGTCCGATGTTGGCCATGACCGATTCGGGACGATCGCGTCCACGCGTCTGCGACTCCCGGCGGGGGTTTGGCGATGCCGCACGGTTTCGGATGACGGAGTCCGGGTTCTCGTGGACGGCGAGGCGGTCATCGAGAACTGGACGTGGCACGGGCCGACGGTGGATGAGGGTGAGATCGTGCTGGATGAGGATCGAGAGATCCGGATTGAGCTGGAGCACTTTGAGCTGGACGGGCACGCGGAGATGCGGTTGGATTTCCAGTTTGTTCGCTAAATAATCGGTAAATGGTCTTGGCGATGAAGATGCTAAAGAATCGGGATGCTCCGATAAGTGTCGCTCTGGCGGGAGGCTGCGGGCAGGTCCGAGAAGAAAAAATGGGAATTCGGTTGCAGAGGTCTTGATCCGTTTATCAGAAGTTCGCACAATCATCGAAGAACTCCTCATATGTCCGGAGGGGATCAAAAAGGGAGAGAGACATGATTCGTGCGGCGAGTGCGGTTGCAGCGTGTCTTTGCGCTACATCTTTTGGACAAGAGTTTCAGATCGATGCCAACGCGATGACGACCCACGCGAGTGGGCCGTTTTCCGAGATGTTTACCGGGATGTTCTCGGTCACGAACACGCTGGCCGACCCGGACGTGGACGGCGACTCCAGCATCCTGGATGTGTTGATTGACGGCGTTCGTCAGCATTCGGGCGGAGCGACATCGGGCGCGTTCGCCTTCGAGTTGGACGTGGAGTTTGCCGGCGGGGACATTGTTTCCGGGTTCTTGTCGGTGTCGCACGATTCCACGGGGTCCGAGAACGTGTACTCGGCCGAGTTGTCGCCGACAGCCGGGGGCGCGATTCTCGAAATCGGGGACGGAACGTTTGTCATTGGCGGGATGACGTTCGAGGGCATGTGGGTGGATCCTTCGGGGACGTTTTTGGGCGTGGATATCTCGCCCTGGGGCTCGGCGCAGCCGCTGCTTGGGCGTTTTTCTGACATCGCGTTCACGCCAAACGATGACCATATGGATCCTGACACCGACGTGGACGTGTTCATGCTTGTTCCCGCTCCGGCCGGCGGGCTGCTCTTCGGGGTTGGGGCGTTGGCGTTCCTGCGGCGTCGGCACTGAGTCGGTCGGCCCTTCATTGTGCGTTCCGCGGTCCTCTGGTTTCCGCTGTCAGTGCAGCCGGCAGGAGCTCGCTGAGGCTCGTCAGCGGAGGGGTCGCCGGCTACACTCGCTCCGTTTCGAGTGGGCGGCGAGGTAGCTCAGCTGGATAGAGCGGAGGATTCATAACCCTCAGGTCGGGAGTTCGAGTCTCCCCCTCGCCATTGCGTGTTTATGCCCATTCTGCCGTGGTGAGACTGCCCTGGTGAATCTGGGCGATAACCGTTCGGGACGCACATTTCTTTTGGAATATGGGTTGCGTGCCCTTGAATCGGCCGGTGGTATCCGAGACAATCGGACGAGGCGGCATTGGCCCGCCGGGGAAGGTAGAGAGCAAACTGTGCGGCTGCTCACGCGGACGTGCCTGTTGGATAGAGAGAGACAGACATGAAGAAAGTTGCAACGTTGATGGCTCTGGCCTGCTCAGCGGGGCTTGCGGCCGGGCAAGATCTGCTGCAGATCGACATCGATGCGTTGAGCGCCCAGGCCTCGGGCCCGTTCTCCGACACGTTCACGGGTGATCTGCTGGTCTTTGGTTCGATCGCGAACCCTGACGTCGACGGCGACACGAGCATTCTCGACGTGATTATCGACGGCAACGCACAGGGCACCGGCGGTGCGACGGCGGCGGAGTTCTCGTTCGAGATGAGCATCTCGTTCGCGGGCGGTGACGTGGTCTCCGGCTCTCTGTTCGTCTCGGCCGATGCGAACGGTTCGGAGAACACCTACAGGACGGATATCCCGGCGTCGAACGGCGGGGCGATCCTGGATGCGGGCAGCTTCTTCATCGTGAGCGCGCTGACGATCAACGGGAACTGGACAGACGAGAACGGGACGTTTCTCGGTGTTGATGTGACGCCCTGGGGACGGAATGTGGACGGGTTCTTCGCGCAGATCGACTTCCAGCCGGACAGTCGCTTCCGCGATATCGACACGGATGTGGACGTGTTCATGCGGGTGCCCGCCCCCGCGACGGCCTTGGGGTTGGTCGCGGGCCTGGGCCTGATGGGTCGGCGTCGGCGCTGAGGCTTGACGCCCACATTTCTTGCTGAGCGAGCAATACGCGGCCCCCGGCCGCGTTTTTTCCTGGAAGGTGCACTGGGTGCGCCCACTGTCGGTATGGACTGACCTGTGGACGGATATTCAACGGAGACTCGGCGTGATGACAAGGAATCGGGTGCTGGGTGTGGTCGCTGGAATCGCGGTGTCGGTGTCTGCGCCGCTCGCTCAGTCGGGGGGTGGTCGCGGGGGGTTCTTCGGGGGTGACAACGCTTTCTCGCCTGCGGTGACGGCAACGGAGTTGGAGACGTACGCCGGGATCCTCGGCATGGATGATGAGCAGGTGCAGGTCGCCGAGATCCTGCTGGAGGGGTACGTTCAGCAGTTCCAGGCGCGAGCGGGCGAGGCTCGCAACCGGATCCAGCGGCTGGTCGAGGAGGCCCGCGAATCGCGAGACCGGGCGGCATGGATGGAGATCGGGGAGTACCGCTCGGAGTTTCAGGATCAGAGCGAGAAGATGGAGGCGGCGCTGTTCAGCGATCTGCGGGCGCTGCTGACGCCCGAGCAGAGCGAGCGGTGGGAGGATGTCGAGCGGACCCGAAGGCGCGAGCGGACGATGGGCACCGGGCGGATGTCCGGCGAGCGGGTCGATCTGATCCGCCTGACGAGCGAACTCGATGTGAACCAGGAGTCTTCCGGCGAGATCGACGAGATCCTCGGGCAGTACGAGCTGGACCTGGATCGGGCGCTGCTCAAGCGCAACGAGGTGTACGGCGAGATCCGGGGGCAGTTCACCGGCGGGCGCGGCGGGTTCGACCCCGAGGCGATGAACGACCTCTTCGAGAAAGGGCGCGAGGCCTCGGCCCGCGTGCGGGACGTGAACGAGCGGTACGCGCGCCAGGTCGCGGGCGTGCTGGGCGAGGACGTGCGCGGGCGGTTCGAGCAGCGTGTCCGCGAGGCGAGCTTTCCGCAGGTGTATCGCGAGTCTCGCGTGCAGCGATCGCTCTCTGCGGCGGTTGGGCTCGAGGATCTGAGCGAGGAGCAGAGCCAGCAGATCGCGACGATGCGCGAGCGGTTCCAGCGGGAGGCGTCGGCGATCAATGAGCGGCTGGCGCGGGCGTGGCGCGAGGCCGAGGACTCGATGGAGATTCGCGAGATGTTCCGCGGCGGGTTTGATCGCGGGGAGCTGGGCGAGTTGCGGGATGATCGGCAGCAGCTCGACGGGCAGTACATGGACAAGCTGCGTGAGCTGTTGAGCGAGGAGCAGCTTGATAGGCTGCCGCGGGGCGAGGATGGCGGGGATTTCCGTCAGCGCGGGCGGCAGCGGACGCAGCGTCGGGGGGAGATCATCTGAGCGGGGGGCTTATTTGAGCGAGGGGCTTACTTTGAGCGAGGGCGCGTGTGAGCGGTGGCGTGTGCGACGGATTCAAGGTGGCGGCGCATCTAGGGGCGGCAGGCAGCCCCGTCGCGGCGCGGGGCC
This sequence comes from Phycisphaerales bacterium, assembly GCA_029260315.1. Classification (GTDB taxonomy): domain Bacteria; phylum Planctomycetota; class Phycisphaerae; order Phycisphaerales; family UBA1924; genus S146-42. The sequence goes on from JAJDDM010000122.1 coordinate 23,171, forward strand.
AGTAGAACCCCCGGCTCGGAGGCATGTGATGAATCTGAAGACGATACGGCGCACGCTCTTGAACGCGCAGGTTGCGGCCACCATGGGCGCCGCGGGCGTGGGATTGGTCTCGTCGGTCGGCAGCGCGCAGCAGGTCGCGACGTCGTTCAGCTTCTCGACGCGTTCGCTGAGCGACGCAACCGGTGACGGGCAGATCACGCGGACGAGCGTCAAGCGGTACGCCGATCTTCTGGGGCTGGATGAGGCCCAGCGCGAGGTGTTCGACGTGCTCTTCGAGGGCTACATCACAAGCTATCAGGACGCGCGGGCGCAGGCGACCGGGGATATGGAGGAGGTGCAGGCGGAGTTCCGCGACACGCAGGACTTCTCGCTCTTTCGCGATCGGATGCCGGCGATCCTCTCCACGTTCCGCGAGAAGAGCGCGGCGCTGGAGTCGCAGTTCTTCGGCGATCTGCGGTCGGTGTTGAGCGAGGAGCAGGGTGAACGGATGGCGGATGTGGAGCGGATGCGTCGGCGGGAGACGCAGCTCAGCTTCGGGGTGAGCGGGGCGAGCGTCGATCTCTCGGACGTGATGCACGATCTCGATGTGCAGGTCGTCGGTGAGCTCGGCGAGGCGCTGCGCTCCTATGAGCTGGATCTCGACCGCGCGCTTGTCGAGAATGAGCGCAACTCGGTGGCGTTCGGCGGCGGCGAGGTGGATTACCAGCAGATCCAGAGGGCGCTCGGCGATCTCCACGAGCGGGCGCTGCGGATCCGCGATCTGAATCGGCGTCACGCCAGGACGCTCGCGACGATCCTGCCCGAGGTTGCGCGCCCGCGGTTCGAGCGTGCCGTGCTTGAGCGGAGCTTCCCGCGGGTGTATCGCACGCCGCACGCGGCGCGGGTGCTGGACGCGGCACTCGGGCTGGACGATCTGACGGGCGATCAAGAGTCGCAACTGACGCTCGTGAGGGAGAGCTACGAACGGGATCTGGCGCGGGCGAACGAGCGTTGGGCGAGCGAGATCGAGAAGGCCGACGACGAGGGAGCCGGTGGGGGCATGTTTAGCGGGGCCGGGGGACGGATGATGATGCTGTCGCTGGAGGGGGACGACGAGTCGCCGGTTGCGGAGGCTCGCAAGGCTCGGCGGGAGCTGGACAAGCGGGCCGAGGACAAGGTCCGGGGTATTCTCAGTGAGCAGCAGATCGCGAGGTTGCCGGAGCGGCGCGACGAGGAGGAGCGGGGGGTTCTCGCGCCGGTGCGCGGCTCGCAGGTGATCATTCGGGGTGGATGACCGGGGCGAACTCTCGGCTCCGGGGAAAAAAGGTGTGGCGATGAGCGTGGAGCCGAGGGGCGAAGTGCCCGCGAGCGTGAATGGAGCGGCGAGCCTGGCCGGCGAGGCGCTGTCGGACCGCCCGGAGCTGGATCGCGATGCGTGCGCGCGGATCTCGGGCGAGGCGGCGGTGCGGTTGCGGTGCGTGCCGTACGCGCTGCGCGGGCCGACGCTGCTGGTGGCGATGCTCGACGCGGACGATCTGGCGGTTGGGGATGAGGTGAGCGTGCTGGCGGGCGCGCCGGTGCGGCGGGTGGCGGTGACGGCCGAGGTGCTGGCGGAGCTGATGCACGAGGCGTACGGGACGACCGTGGCGCAGATGGCGAGCAAGCTGGCGGGGGCCGACGACGAGGATGATTTGGTAAGCAATCTGGAGGCGATCGACGCGGGCGATCTGGCGAAGATGGCCGAGCAGCCGAGTTTGATCAACCTGGTGAACCTGACGATCTTGCAGGCGATCCGGGCGCGGGCGAGCGATGTGCATGTGGAGCCGTTCGAGAGCGAGTTGCGGATCAAGTATCGGGTTGACGGCGTGCTGGTGACGCAGGACTCGCCGCCGAAGCACTTGCAGCCGGCGATCACGAGCCGTATTAAGATCATGGCGGGGATGAATATCGCCGAGCGGTACGCGCCGCAGGACGGGCACATCACGCTGCGGTTCGAGGGGCGGAAGATCGATATCCGGGTCTCGACGGTGCCGACGCTGTACGGCGAGAGCGTGGTGATGCGCGTGCTGGATAAGGAGGCGATCACACTGGATCTCCAGACGCTGGGGATGCGTGAGAAGGATCGGGATCAGATGTCGCGGCTGATCGGGCTGCCGCACGGGATGGTGCTGGTGACCGGCCCGACCGGGAGCGGCAAGACGACGACGCTGTACGCGGCGCTGACGAAGCTGTACGACCCGGCGAAGAAGATCATCACGATCGAGGATCCGGTGGAGTACGAGCTGAACGGGGTGAACCAGATCCCGGTGAACCCCAAGCGCGGGCTGAGCTTCGCGTCGGGGTTGCGGCACATTCTGCGGCAGGATCCGGACGTGATCATGGTGGGCGAGGTCCGCGATGGGGAGACGGCGGAGATCGCGGTGCGGGCGGCGCTCACAGGGCACCTTGTCTTCAGCACGCTGCACACGAACAACGCGGTGAGCGCGGTGGGACGATTGCTGGACATGGGGGTCGAGCCGTTCCTGATGGCCAGCGTGCTCGAGGGCGTGCTCGCCCAGCGTTTGGGGCGGCGGATCTGCTCGCATTGCAAGCGCGAGGAGCCGATCGACGAGGCGCTGCTGCACCGGCTCTCGGCGAGTGAGCGCGAGTTTTTCGCGGGGAACGTCTCGGCGAGCGGGCGTGGGTGCGAGAAGTGCCGGGATTCGGGGTATCACGGGCGATTGGGATTCTTCGAGCTGCTGACGATCAATGCGGCGCTGCGGGACGCGGTCACGCGGGGGGTGGGGATCGGGGAGCTGACGCGCCTGGCCTCGGCGAGTCATATCTCGATGCGGCGTGACGGGCTGATCAAGGCGAGCGAGGGGCAGACGACGATCGACCAGGTGCTGCGGGCGACGCAGGACGCCGAGGAGTTGGTCGTCTGATGCCGGTGTTTCGTTACAAGCCGGTGGGCGGGGTGATGTCGGGGACGATCGAGGCGCCGGATCGTGCGAGTGCGATCCGGGAGCTGATGCGCGAGGGGATCACGCCGAGTGATCTTCAAGTTGCGGAGGGGTCTTCGGCTCGGCGAGCGGCGGGGCCGCGGGTCAATGGTGGGATGGCGATGGGGCGCGCGGAGTTCGCGGCGTTCATCCGCGAGCTGGCGACGGCGCTGACGGCGGGGCTGCCGCTGGTGACGTCGCTGCGCACCATGCAGCGCGGCGGGCGGTCCGGCTCGCAGTTTCGGATGCTGGAGCATCTGATCGGGCGGGTCGAGCACGGCAAGAGCCTCGCGGAGGCGGCTCGGGAGTGGGGCAAGCCGTTCGATGATCTGACGATCAATCTGATCGTGGCGGGCGAGGCGTCGGGCAAGCTGGATGAGGTGCTGCGGCAGGCGGCGGGGTTGCTGGATGGCGACCTGAAGCTGCGTCGGGCGGTGGTCTCGGCGACGCTGTATCCGGCGATCCTCGCGGGGCTGATCTCGATCGCGATCACGGTGATGGTGACGGTGATCGTGCCGAAGATTCTGGAGCCGATGCAGGGCGAGCTGGTCGAGCTGCCCTGGCCGACGCAGGTGGTGCAGGGGGTGGCGGGGTTGTTCGCGACGTGGTGGTGGGCGGTTCTGATCTTCATCGGGTTGCTCGTGCTGGTCTCGAAGGCGGCGTTGCGGGATGAGACGTGGCGGCTGGCGATCGATCGGGCGGTCTTGCGAATCCCGCTGTTCGGGCGTTTGTTTCGGGATCTCGCGGTCGCGCGGTTCACGCGGACGCTGGGGACGCTGACGGGGGCGGGGATCCCGGCGTTGCAGGCGCTGCGGATCACCAAGGGGACGCTCGCGAACAAGGCGATGGAGCGGGTGATCGAGGACGTGTGCGAGCAGGTGTCGGCGGGCAAGACGATCGCCGACCCGATGGAGCGGAGCGGCTACTTTCCGGCGATGCTGGTGCAGATCGTGAATCTGGGCGAGCGGTCGGGCAGGCTGGACGAGACCTTGGCGCAGGCCGCCGAGGCGTTCGAGGAGCGGACGCAGACGAGCTTGAAGCTTCTGTTGACGGCGTTGCCGCCGATGCTGGTGGTGATCCTCGCGTGTGTCGTGGGTTTCATTGTTGTTGCGATTCTACTGCCGTTGATGGATCTCCAGGAGGCGATGTTGTAATGAAGTCGGATTCGGAAGATTTGCGGACGACCGCGCGCCGTGGATTCACGATCGTCGAGATCATCGTCGTGGTTGTCATCATCGGTGTGATCGCGGCGATGATCGGGCCGCGGCTGTTCAGCCGGATCGGCGAGTCGAAGCAGGCGGTGGGGAAATCGAACGCGGCGACGCTCGCCAACGCGGTCAAGCTCTTCATGACCGATCACGGTGGGCTGGATTCGGGGGCGACCATCGACATTCTCTGGACGCGTCCGTCGGGCGTCGAGGAGAGCGATTGGGAGCCGTACGTCGATTCGGAAGAGAAGCTGCTGGACCCGTGGGGCAAGAAGTACATGCTTGTCGTGCCGGGGGAGAAGAACTTTGATTTCGATCTAGTAAGTTATGGGGCGAAGGGTCAGCCCGGCGGCGAGGGTGAAGAGGCGGACATCATCAAGCCATGACCCGCGTGCATCGCCAACTCGGAGCGTTCACGCTTGTCGAGATCATCGTCGTGGTGGTGATTCTGGGTGTGATTGCGGGGCTGGTGGGGCCGCGGATGGTTCGGCGGGATTCGCGCCAGGCCGAGCAGACGGTGCGGCGGGTGGCGTCGATGCTGGAGTCGGCGTCGCGGCGGGCGGCGATGTCGAGCGATCCGGTGCTTATCGAGTTCGATGAGGAAACGCGCGAGATCCGCGTGCTCAGCCGCGAGCGTGAGGAGGGTTTTCGCCAGAGCTGGGACGAGCGGGTGCGGTGGCGGGTGGATCCGTTGATTCCGGCGGTTGCGTTGGGAGAGTTCGGGGTCGGCGAGGTCAGCGTGGACTATCGGCGGATTCGCGAGGCGGGCTGGCGGATCCAGATCGGCGGGAGAGATGCGCCCGCGAGCGTCTCGATCGAGTTGAAGAGCGAGTCGCCCTCGCGGAGCTGGCGGGTGCTGCTCGACGGCGGGTCGGGGCTTGCGGTCGCGGGGACGGCGGACGAGTTGGCGGTGCTGCCGGCGATGTTCGTGGACCTGGACGACGCCGGGAAGCGGGATGCGCCATGGTGAGGGCGAGATCGGGCGTGGTGCTGGTGGACGTGATCGTCGGGACGATCATTCTTTCGATCGCGCTGTCGGTGGTGCTTTCGCTCGCGTCGGGGGCGCTCTCGGGCCAGCAGGACGGCAGGCGATTGACGGTCGCCGCGATGCTGTTGGATGAGCAGCTCGGCCTGGTGCTGGCGCGCGGCGCGGACGATTACGCCAAGCGGTTCGATGTCAAGGGATTGTGCGATGCGCCGTTCCAGGAGTACAGCTACGAGCTGGAGTTCGACGGCGGATCGGCGGGCGACCCGTACCTGGTCGGCGCGACCGTGCGTTGGGTCGATGGGTCGCGCCAGCGGGAGGTCTCTTGCCAGACGATGATCGCGCCGCGGCTTGGCGATGATCCGGATCCTGATCGCCAGCCGGCGGAGAACGAGAACCGACCGTCATGAGCAGCTCACGCGCCAATCCGGGATTCTCGCTGGTCGAGGTGATCGTGAGCGTGGTGATCGCGGCGTTGATCGCGGGGGCGACGACGACGATCGTGTCGAACGTGATTCGCAGCCGGGACGCGTCGCGGTCGCTGGAGCTGGCGATGCGCCGGGCCCAGAGCGCGGCGGACGCGATCGCGGCGGATCTGCCGACGATCGTGCGCGAGAGTGATCTGTTCCATGCGCGGCTGCGGATCGTGAGTGGGGGGGTTGGGGCCGCGGATCGGGATGAGTTGCTGTTCGTCGCGCGGCAGTTGCGGCGGGTGCGGAACCTGGTAGACAGCCCCGAGGGCGGGGATTTCGAGATCGCGTTCAAGCTGATCGAGAATCAGGAGGGGGCGGCGGAGCTTTGGCGTCGGATCGATCCGGCGCTGGATCCGTCTCAGGACGGCGGGGGGGTGGCGTCGCGGATCGCGTCGCGGGTGCGGTTCTTTCGCTTGGAAGCCAGCGACGGGGAGTCGTGGTATGACACATGGGACAGTGACTATGACGGGTATCCGTATGCGGTGCGGATCACGGTGGGGGCGGCGGACGATGAGGGAAGGCGTTTGACGGTGGCGAGGCGGGTTGTTGCGATCGATCGGGTGCCGCTGCCCCCGGCGGGGGAGGGGGCATGAGCGTCTCGCCCAGGGCCAATCGAGCCGCACGCCCGTCGTTTGCGACGGCGATCGTCTTGTGGATCCTCGCGGTCGCGACGGTCATCGTGGTGGAACTCCAGACAAGCTCGTTCCGCGAGGCGACGGCGGGGCGCGAGGCGGTGACGCTCCTGCGGGCGCGCTGGGCGGCGCGGGCGGGGGTCGAGGCGACGATCGCACGCCTCGGGTTCGCGACGGTCAATCCGGACCTGACCGACGCGTTCGCGGCGGAGTTCGAGATGGAGGACGTGGCGCTGGGCTCGCTCGACGGGTCGTCGTACATCGTGCGGGTGTCGACCGAGGGCGATGACATGCTGGGCCCGGCGGACGCTCACGCGAAGATCAATATCAACGCGATGAGCCGCGAGTCGCTGATGCTCTTGCCGTTCATGACCGACGATGTCGCCGACGCGATTCTCGATTGGATCGATGAGGACGAGGACACGCGGGTGTTCGGGGCGGAGTTCGGGTCGTACGCGTCGCAGCGGCATCCGTATGAGCCGCGCAATGGGCCGATGCGGTCGCTGTTGGAGCTGGAGCAGGTCTCGAACGTGCTGCCCGATTATGTGCGGGGTGAGGACTGGAATCTCAACGGGGTGCTGGACCCGAACGAGAACGACGGGGACGAGTCGTGGCCGCCGGATAACGCCGATGGGATCCTGGACGCGGGTTGGTCGGCGTTCGTCACGACGCGCAGCGTGGGCGGCGGGCTGGGCGAGTCTGGTGAGGCTCGCATGGAGCTGCCGCTGGTGTCGGCGAGCGACGTTGCGCGGCTGCTGAATACCGATAGCGATCAGAGCGAGGCGGTCGTGAATCTCGCGATCCTCGGCAGCCTGACGCTGGGCGATTTTCTGCGGACCGATCTCAACACGCTCGCGCAGCAGAACGGGATGCAGGCCAGTTCGGGGCGGCCGCTGCGGTCGCTCTCGAATGAGCAGCTCGCGGTGCTGCTGGGCGAGACGACGCTGGGCGAGCAGGCGGGGTCGCCGGGCAAGGTGAATCTGAACACGATCAGCGACGACGGGCTGGCGTATCTGGCGGAGATCCCGATCAGCGTGCGGGACACGATCATCTTCGACCGCAAGGGGCGTTCGCAGGGGTACACGTCGATCGTGGATCTGCTGGATGTGGCGGGGCTGACGCGCGATCGCGTGGCGGATCTGTACGAGGTCGCGGACGTGCGGTCGAACGTGTACGTTGCGACCTGCCGGGGGCGGGATGAGCGGTCGGGGGTGGAGGTGGAGATGGTGGTGACGCTGGATCGTTCGACGCTGCCGATCATTATCCGGGAGGTCCGCACGCGATGACGGGAAGGCGAGCGGCCAGCACGAACGGCACGACGCGCGTCGCGGCGTTGTATGAGAGCGCCGGCTCGATCGCGGTGGTGATCGTCGAGGCGCATGGACGCCCGTCGGTCGTGCTTGCGCGCGAGACGGACTCGGCTGCGACGGTCGAGCGGCTGCTTGCCGATCACGGCGTGTCGCGGGTCGTGCGCGTGCTGCCCAGCAGCAAGACGCTGCTGCGGGTCGCCAAGGCGCCCGAGGCCGACGATGAGGAGATGATCGCGACGTTGGGGCTGATCGCCGAGGGCGAGTTTTCGGACCGCTTGCCGGCGCATCGGCGTGGCGTGGGCGTGCTGCCTGGCAGGAGCGAGGCGGGCGAGCGCCGGGCGCTGCTGACGGCGTGGCCGGATGGGGGCGATCGGCCCGAGCCGATCGGGAATCTGGACGAGCGTTGGGTGGCGGAGATCGCGGCGCTGGCGCGGATCCGGGGGGTGTCGCGTCAGCCGGCGTGGTCGCTCGATGCGGGGCGGGGGTCGGTGTCGGTGCTCGCCGAGCGCAATGGGCATATCTCGTGCCGGGCGGTGCAGGCCGAGCACGACTCGGCGGCGGCGTGGGCGGCCTCGGCGCGGACGATCATCGAGGAGACGACGCGGGCGGTGGGCGGCTCGGGGCCTTCGATCGAGTTGGGGGATGGCCCGCGGGCGATTCGGCTCGAGCCCGAGGCGGCGCGGGAGCTGCGGTCGCGCGTGTCGGGCGTGCCGGATGACTCGGCGTGGATGGATCGGTTTGGCCTGGCGTTGGGCGCGGCGTTGGTGGAGGTGGACGAGGATCCGCTGATCCGTTCGTTCGCGTCGCTGCGCGCAGAGCCGCGGCGCGAGGACGCGCCGGCGCTTGCGCGTCTGGGGACGTGGCTGAGTGTGCCGAGCAACGCCGCGATCGTGGTCGTTGCGAGCGTCGTGGTCGCGGTGCTTGCGCCGCTGGGGTTTGCCAAGGCGCGCCTGGTGATTCTGGAAACCAAGGTCGCGGGGATCGAGCAGGCCGAGGCGCAGCGTGCGGCGCTGGAGACGCGGGCGGCGATGTACGATCAGCTCGATCGCGAGCGTCTGCCGATGACCAAGCTGCTGGCGGATATCGCGGGGGCGGCGCCGGTGATCGCGCCGGATCTCGTGCTCGTCGATCTGGTGCGGCTGACGAGCGACCGGGAGCTGTACCTTGAGGGCGTCGCGGACACGCCCGAGCTGGTGTCGGTCTTTCAGAAGAACCTGAACGAGTCGGGGTTGTTCCAGGGCGTGACGGTGACGCGCAGCGAGGCGTCGGCCGATGGCGTGGATTTCACGCTCACGGCGCGGGTCGTGCAGAACCCGTACCGAAGCGTCAAACGCACGGAAGAGACGGACTTCATCGCGCGATCGACGGCGGCCCGGCTGTACGGCGAGGAGGCGGTCGCCCGGGCGGGCGGCGCGTCGAGTCTGGGCGCCGCGTCCAATGGGCGATCCGGCGGCGATGCGCCCGAGGCTCGGCGGGAGCGTCCGACCAGGCCCGGCGGCGGCGAGGACGAGGAGGAATCCACGCGCGGACGCCCGGCTCGCGTCGAGATTCCCGAGCCGCTGAGCGAGGAGGCGCTGCTTGCGATGAGCAGGGCCGAGGTGATGATGGGCTTTGCGACGCGGCGCAAGGTGGTGCAGAGCAATCCGGATCTGGAGCCGGAGATCAAGCAACGGCTGGAAGAAGAGATCGAGCGGATGCTTGCGCGCAATGAAGAGCTGAAGGGGGGCGGCTGATGGGCCTTGCCGACCGATATCGCGCGTTGCCGCGGGCGGGCAGGTGGCTGCTCTGGGGGGCGGTGGCAATCGCGCTGTACTTCCCGCTGGTGGAGGCGCCGCTGAATATCTGGAATGGTCTATCCGGCGACGCCGACACGTTCGAGGCGCAGCTCGCTTCGTTCCATGATCGATCGCGGGACGGCCTGGACGACCGGCTCGCACTCGGGGCGGCCCATCATGGGCAGCTCGATCCGCCGGGTGAGCGGGCGGACGCCATCGATCGCCTGGATCGGCGGATCGCCGAGATCTTCGATGCTCGCGGTGTCGGCAAGTACAACCTGAGTTCGCGGGATACACCGATGTCGCGCAGCTCGGCGTTGGGCCAGGACGGACGTCCGCTCGAGCGGCTGATCAAGGAGATCAACTTCGAGGCCGCGCCCGCGACGGCGCTGGCGATCCTGGCGGATCTGGAGCGTGAGGAGGTGATCCCGCACGCACCGTTCGTGCAGTTCCAGCGCCTGGAGGACCAGGGCACGGTGCGGACTCGGATCACCGTCGAGGCCTGGGCCGTTGCCGAGACCGGGGGTGGGCGATGACGCGTCACGCTTGGCATGGTCCGGCGTATCTGAGTGCCGCGGCGGGCGGCGTTGCGATGCTCATCGTTGCGCTGGCGGCGTGGCCGCTGGTGGTGGCGCTGGCGATGGCGTCGCCGGAGTCCTCGGGTTTCGATCTCGCGTCGCTGGATGCGCGAGGCGAGGCGCATGACCGTTCTTATGACGAGAAGCTGTTGGCGCAGCTCGACGGTCGTTCGGTGTTCTTCGTGCCGGCGGAGCCGCCTCCGCCGCCCCCCCCGCCGCGGGTGGATGATGGTTCGCGCGAGGAGCGTCCGCCGCCCCCGCCGAGCCGGTACGGCGGACCGGAGCTCGTGGCGATCTTCTACGACCAGGCGTGGTTCAAGAACGGCGTCCGGGTCGGCGTGGGCGAGGAATCATCGGGCGTCGAGGTGCTCGAACTTGCGCCTCCGTGGCACGCCAGGGTTCGCTGGCGCGGCGTGGATTTCACCATCGAGCTGTTCGAGCGAGACAAGGTCGTTCTGCCCAAGAAGTAGCCATCGCGCATCCATTCGTTCGCCCGATCGACGCAGGCGCCGGGCGAGGCCGATCATCGCGGGTCCATGACACCGCTAGCCCGGGAAGAGGTAATCCGTGAGTGACCGACCGACGACCCGACGTGCCGAGCGACGCCAAGTCCAGGCGATCCTCGCGGCCTCGCTCGCGATCCTCTGCCCGATCGCGCTCGCGCAGGAGGATCCCGCCCCCGCGGAAGCGGAGCCGACGACGGTGCTGGCGTTCAAGAAGGTGACGGTGGAGGAGCTGATCCCGTTCATCGTGGAGGCGACGGGGCGGGTGGTCATGCCGCAGGATGACATTCTCTCCAAGCGGATCACAGTGCTGAACGACCAGCCGATCCCGCGTTCGGAGGCGCTGGATCTGGTGCTGCTGGCGCTGCAGCAGAACGGGATCGCGGTCGTTGAATACGACGGGATCATCACGCTGCGGGACATCACCGAGATCGTGCGCCAGGACGTGCCGGTGATCGGGCCGGATGCGTCGATTCTGGACCGGCGCGATCGCGGCACGATCGTCGAGAAGATCTTCTCGCTCTCCAACAGCTCGGCGGAGAATCTCGGCGAGATTCTCGAGGACGCGATCCCCGACTACGCAACGCTGACGGTCGACACCGAGTCCAACCAGATCGCGATCATCGGCAACATCGCGCTGCTCCAGCGGATGGAGCGGCTGATCACGAGCCTTGATCGGCCGAGCGCGGACGCCGTGCAGACCGAGACGTATGTGCTGCGGTATGCCGACGCGGAGGACATTGCTGAGGCGATTGAGGAGTTGTACACCGCCGACGATTCTTCGAGTTCGCGCGGCAACAACACCCAGGACTTCCGCGGTCGCGGCGGCTTCCAGTTCGGTCAACAGCAAGAGCAAGGCGCAGGCACCCGCCAGTCCGAGCAGTTGCGCGTCAAGGCGAACACCCAGCAGAACTCGGTGACGGTGGTCGCCGAGCCGGATGTGCTGGAACAGATCCGCCAACAGATCGCCAGGCACTGGGACCAGCCGCTGCCCGAGGAGGCGGTCGTGCCCAAGATCTACGACCTGAAGAACTCCGACCCGATCAAGGTGCGGGATCTGCTCACGGAGATGTTCGGCGAGCCCAGCGAAACGGGCGACCAGGCTTCGCAGGGCGTCGGGCGGCTCGCCGGGCAGTTCAGCTTCGAGGCGATTCCCGAGAGTGGGCGGCTGGTCGTCGTTGCCAAGAGCCCGGACAACCTCGCGGTGATCGACCAGATCGTCAATGATCTCGACAAGCCGCAGACCGTGGGCCTGCCGTCGATCATCGAGCTGAAGCACGCGAGCGCCGAGGAGCTCGCCGAGCAGTTGAACACGCTGCTGGCGGAAGAGGGCACGATCGCGCAGTTGCCGCGGCAGGAGTCGGGGCTGAGCGACGACTCGGCGAGCGCGAGCCCGTTCAGTCAGAACAACCAGAACCAGCAGCAGCAACAGCAGGCTCCGCAGCAGGACATCATCGGGTTCTGGTGGCAGCAGGCTCGCCCGCCGACGGACCGTCGGGGCAGCAGCAACCTCGTGGGGCAGATCCGCCTGGTGCCGGTGTGGCGGCAGAACGCGATCATGGTGCTCGCGCCGCCGGAATATCGCCAGAGCGTCGTGGATCTGATCGAGCAGTTGGACCAGCCGGGGCGTCAGGTGCTCGTCAGCGCGATCATCCTGGAGGTATCGCGCGAGGACGCGACGGATCTCGGCCTGCGGTGGAGCTCCAACCCGATCAATCTCACGAATACGGAGAACGTCTTCAGCGTCGGTGCCGCGGCGACGGGGCAGGCGACCAACTTTCTCGGGTCGCTGTTCAACACGTCGGTTTTGGACGCCAATGCGAACCTGAATGTTGTTTTGCAGGCGCTGGCGCAGAAGACGAGTGTGAACATCCTCTCCGAGCCGCGGATCTTTACGAGCGACAATCAGGAGGCCGAGTTCTTTGACGGGCAGGATATCGCCTTCCCCGTTTCGAGCACGACGACCAACGCGGGGCAGGTGCAGCAGCAGTTCGACTATCGCGCGGTGGGGCTGCAGCTCCGGGCGAGACCGCGGATCACGCCCAATCAGCAGGTCGATCTGCTGATCAACCTCGAGCTCAGCGCCATTCGCCCGGGCGATCTTGTGAACAATCTTATTGTGGTCGACCGGCGCGAGACGACAACCCAGCTCATCGTCCGGAGCGGGCAGACCGTTGTCATCAGCGGCATCTTCCGCAAGGAGGACACCGATATCCGGCGCAAGATCCCGCTGCTGGGCGATATCCCGCTGCTGGGGCTGCTGTTCACGAGCAAGGAGACCGTGCAGCTCGAGTCCGAGCTGCTGCTGTTCATCACGCCGCTGGTGGTGGACAACACCGAGGAGGCCGATGAGCTAAACGAGGAATATCGCGAGAAGCTCGACAGGATGCGCGGCGACTCAGACGGCACGGATATCTCGTGATGGGCGCGGCCCCGAACGCTGTCGCGCGCCCCGGGCCTCGCTCGATCGCGCTCGCGCCTGTGTTCGTTGCGCTCGCGCTGGGCGGCTGCGTCACCGAAACGATCGGGCCCTCGCGCCCACGCGGCGGCAGCGCGAGCGGGTCGTCGGCGAGTGGGGGAGCGCCGCTGGCCTCGCCCGTGCTCGACGCATCGTTCAGCTCGCGCGTGCAGTTCGCCATCGAGCCGCTCGGCGTCGTGCCGTTCGATGGGCAGGTCTTGCCTCGGATCAGCCCGGACGGGCGATTTCTCGCGACACAGATCGGTCGTGCGCCGACGTGGGAGACGCTGCTCGCCCAACCCGGGGCGCAGATCAGTGAGACCTCGATCACTATCTACTCCCTCGCGGGGGAGGCGATCGAGCGGGTCTCGGACCCCGGCGAGGAGACGCTCGGACTGCTGCTCGGGCGGTCCACGACGAATGAGGGCGTGCTGGTTGAATCGCCCAGGCCCGACGGGTCGCGCTGGATCGGCGTGCTGCCCTGGCTGAGTGCCGAGCCGCGCTGGCTCGTGCAGAACGCGGATGTCAATGCGCACGCGATCGCCCGCGCGGGCGGGGGGATCGTCTTTGTTCGGCGGGAGGTGGATGATCGGCGGGCCTCGCTCATCGTTCGCACGAGCGAGGGCGTCGAGAGCGCATGGTACGACGACGCGATCGAGCCGTTGTTTCCGCTGCCGTGCGAAGACAAGGAGATCGCCGCGTTTCTCGCGCGCACGGGGGCGGGGCTGGAGGTCGTCTCGGTGCGGGTGCGCTCGAACGAGGACCGTCCGTCGTTCGGGACGATCCTCGCGCGGGCCCGACTCGCGCCCGAGGCGACCGACCTCGCGGCGTACCAGTCCGCCATCACGGCCCAGAGCCACGCATCGGAGACCTTGGGCGGTGTGCGGATCGCGCTGTTCCATCCCGCCGCGGGGCGCGTGGCGATCTTCGATCCATCCACGGCGAGGATTCGCGCGCTCGGTGAGGGTTCGATCGGCGCGACGCCCGCGCCCTCGGGCTTTCTGGTCGCGACCGCTGAGGACCTGCGGTACGTCCCCGAGGCGGCGATCGACGCGCCCGCCGCGCGTCGCGCGAGGATGTCGGCGCGCGTCTGGGATCGCCCGGCGATCGCCCACGCGACGCTGCATGGCGGGCCGTTCGTCGTGCTGAGCCCGTCGCCGACGGCGGGAGAGATTCAGGTGTTTCGGCTGCGGTTCGATGTGCCGGGGTGAATCGGAAGCCGCTTGTGATCGTTGGGCGATTTCTTCCTTGGGCCTATCCCCAGAAATTTGATTCACCAAAGAGGCACAGAGGGCACAGAGAGGATCCTTTGGAGTTCAGGCTCTGTGGTGATCTCGTTCACAAGAGTCTTGGGATAACTGCTACAGTTGCGTGTGCGTACCCGCGATCAATCGAATGATGTCACGCCTGCTCGCGGGCGGCGTCGATGGGTGTTGTGGGTGCTCGGCGCGGGCGCGTTTCTTATCCCGCTCGCAGCATGGGGACTGCTGATGGTGTGGCGGAGCACGGATCTTCGCCCTGGTACCCCGGATGTCTACTACGCACAAGGGTTAGAGCGTCGGGACGAGTTGCTGGGCGACGCCGCGGGCGAGCCGAATCGCTGGGATGAGCTTGTCGCAATTGCACAGGAACTTGATCAGATCGCGATCTCGGTGAGGAACAGCGCCGGCAAGTTTGACCAGGGTTATGTCGATTGGACCGTGCTTCAGCATCCCGCGTTTGACATAGCTTATTACCTGACCGATCCCTATCCGCCGGAGGACTTAGGGGAGTATGGAGAGTACGCGACGATGCACGAGCACGCGGTCGCGCTCACTCGCCTCGCCTCGGAGAAGGCCGAGCTCGCGTCGATCGAGGAGCGACTCGTGGCGCTCGTCGGCGCGCCGCACGTCGTGCGTGAGAACCCTTTCGTGATAGAGCTCGACGATCCCGGCCCGATCCGATCACTCGCGAGGTACCTATCGGCGCTCGCCGTGACGCGTGCCCGCAAGGGTGACCTGGAGGGCGCGATCCGGGCGATCGACGCCGTGTTCTGGCTCGGGACGACAACCGCCGCATCGGGCGTTGTGATCGACTACCTCTCGGGGGAGGCGATCGTGCGGAGGGCCGTTCGTGACACGGCGACTATCGCCCGAGAAGGAGTTGGTATTCGTCAAGAGGAGATTCTGCGCGTCGTCGAGAGGCACCGACGCCGCGATGCCGCCTTGCTTACGATCGAGATGGAGCGGTACCACGTTTGGGCGCAACTCTGCCCGTTGTATTCGGACGACGGCGATGGCGATGGGCGAATCATCGCCTCAGAGGGGAGTCGGAGCTTTCTGGGGAGGCTGAAGAATCTCCGCGCGGGGCGCTTCCCGAGGAAGGCGGAGGTGTTCGGGCTCATCAACGACTACTACGACGATCTTCTCGCCGCCGCGCACGCACCTGCTGGCGACCGATTGGCGCGTCTCCGTTCGTTCGCGCGACCCACCATGACTATCACGTCATTCGACATCGCCATTGTCAATCAGACGATGCCCACGATGGTGCTCTTCGACGCATTACACGAAGAACGGATGGTCCTGCTCAAGGTGTACATCGCGATCGAGGAGTATCGCCGCGAGCGCGGCACGCCGCCTCCGAATCTCGGGGCCCTGACCCCAGACTTCCTGAGCGCTGTGCCAAGCAGTCCCTTCGCCGGCGCGGGCGGGATCCACTACGAGCTGGAACCGGTGGTCAACGGTGGATTCTGGCTGTGGGGCGTCGGCGTCGACAGCGTGGACAACAGGGGATACGCAGGCACCGGGGGATCGGGCTTATGGCCCGGGGAAGACCAGATCTTTTGGCCGGAGAATGCATTGGAATACCAGTCACGGGGTGTTTTGCCGCCAGGTGCGGCGTACGCGAGCCCTGTGGAAGAACATGCGACGCCGGCGGACGATTCGGTTTATCACGGACCACCCGCCGGCTGACCCACCATCCCGATCTCCGCCGTCGCCCCATACAATGCGACCATCCCCAGGAGGCACCCATGATCGCCAAGCCCACGATCTCCGGTCCGGGTCTCGACGCCGTCGATCCGCACGCCGTGACCATCTCCGGCCTCGTGCTCGACGCGAGCTACGGCCCCGGCTGCGTCGTCACGCCTGCCAGAATCGAGTCGCTGAACAACATCGAGCGCGATATCCCCGTCCCCGGCGCGTTTCCCTACACGCGAGGGCTGTTCCCGGAGGGTTATCGGACGCGGTTGTGGACGATGCGCCAGTTCGCCGGCTTCGGCTCTGCCGACGACACCAACAGACGCTTCAAGTACCTGCTCCAGGCCGCGAAGACCTCGAGCAAGGCCAACACGGGGCTGAGCACGGCGTTCGACCTGCCGACGCTCATGGGGCGCGATAGCGACGATCAGCTCTGCATGGGCGAGGTCGGCAAGTGCGGCGTCGCCATCGACACCATCGAGGACATGCACCGCCTGTACGCCGACATCCCCGTCGATCAGGTCTCGGTCAGCCAGACGATCAACGGGCCGGCGGCGGTCATCTGGGCGATGTACCTCGCGATGGCCCACCAGCGCGACATGTCGTGGGACAACCTCTCCGGCACGCTCCAGAACGACATTCTGAAGGAGTTCCACGCGCAGAACGAGTTTATCTATCCGCCGGAGCCGAGCGTGAAGCTCGTGGTCGACACCATCGAGTTTCAGACGGCGCTCGTGCCCAAGTGGCACAGCGTCTCGATCAGCGGCTACCACATCCGCGAGGCCGGGAGCACCGCGGCGCAGGAACTCGCGTTCACGCTGCGCGACGGCATGGAGTACGTCGAGGCCTGTCTCGTCCGCGGCATCGGCGTCGACAGCTTTGCGCCGAGATTGAGCTTCTTCTTCAACAGCCACAACGAGTTTTTCGAGGAGATCGCAAAGCTCCGCGCAGCGCGCCGGATCTGGGCGCGGCGCATGAGGGACGTCTATGGCGCGAAGAACCCCAAGAGCTGGTACATGAAGACCCATGTGCAGACCGCCGGGTGCTCGCTGACAGAACAGCAGCCTTTGAACAACATCGTGCGGGTGGCCTATCAGGCGATGGCCGGGGTGCTCGGCGGGTGCCAGAGTTTGCACACCGACAGCATGGATGAGACGCTGGGATTGCCGACCGAGCAGGCCGTGACGGTGGCGCTGCGGACCCAGCAGATCCTCGCCCACGAGACGGGCGTGACGCGCGTCGTCGATCCGCTCGGCGGGTCGTGGTTCATGGAGAAGCTCACCGACGACATCGAGGCCGAAGCCCTCGAACTCATCGATGACATCGACGAGATGGGCGGCGGGCTCTGGAAGGGTGTCGAGAACGGCACGCCGACGGGCGGGTACGGTGGGGCGGTCGAGGGGATCAACAAGGGGTATTTCCGGCGGAAGATCGCCGAGGCGAGCTATCGGTTCAGCGAGGAGTGCGAGGCGGGGGATCGGATCATCGTCGGCGTGAATGAGTACGTCGATACGGACGAGAAACGGCCGATCGAGATCCTGACGATACCTGACAGCGTCGAGACCGAGCAGGTCGAGTTGCTGCGCAAGTTCAAGGCCAAGCGCGATGATGCGCAGGTCAAGGCCGCGCTCGAGCGCATCCGCGTCACGTGCGCCAAGGGCGATCCGGGCTCTTCCCCGCGGGGCGGCGGCTTCCAGCCGCCGATCGGCGCAGCCGATACGAACGCCGTCCACGCCTACCCCAAGTCCGCCGCGGACCTCGGGCTCGATCCCCACAACGTCATGCCGGCGCTGGTTCATGGGGCTCTTGTGGGCTGCACGATGGGGGAGATGACCCAGGCGATGGCGGATGTGTACGGAAGGTATAGCGGGGGACCGGAGTGGTAGTGCGTGGACTCACTGACATGCTCAATCTGTGGCTACTCGCTTACCAGTCTCGCTGAAGAACTTGCTTGTCCTGAGTGTGGCAGCCCGCCCAAGGTGAGATACGCAGCCTCGTACAGCCAATCTGCGTTGCGCCGGCTGACGGTCTGGAGCATCTTGCTTGTGATACCGAGTGCGGGGTTCTGGCTCGTGACAGTGGCCGGCTGGCTGATCGCCCATCTGGTGATTGGAATAGCAAACCCAGGCGGTGTTCAAGACGGCGTGTTCCCTTCCCTAGACGTGCTGGGCGGCGTCACATCGCTGCTTTTATTGCCGTCGCTTCTTTGCTCGATAGCGGCCCTGCCTTTGTTAGCATACACAGTTGCGTGGATTGCGAAGAGAGGCCGGAAGGCAAACCGGCACCGCCTTGTGCTCATCGTGGCGATGCTTTCCATACCCATTGCGGTGCACACTCTGGCCTTTATCCGGCCGAACGGGACGCCCTTGGCGATCTTCGACTGGATACCGGATTAAGCATTGTCATACCGTTTTGTACGGTAACAGTATGTTATAAGTAAGATGAATTCAGGAGTCGCCCATGGAAATCGCCCAACCTAGAGAACTGAAGAAAGCCGAGCCGTTCCAAGTCCGGCCGGTGGACGGTCGGCCGTGTGACGTGGTTCATCCGGCGCTCTGCTTCCCGGACAGCATATGGCACTCGTTCTACTCGGGCCTCGGCCTAGACCCGCACAACGTCCTGCCGGCGCTGATCCACGGGGCACTCGTCGGCTGCACGATGGGCGAGATGACCCGCGCGATGACGGATGTGTACGGAAAAGTATAGCGGGGGACCGGGTGGTGAACGAGGCTCCATCTGACCCTGGTTGGATGAATCTAATATGGCACGCCTACATGGAACTCACCGAAGTCTCTACTGTGGAAGAGTGGGAGCGCTGTCTCGCACGCTTCCCGTCTGCGGTTCGCAACCTCATCCTATGCGGATTCTGCATCGGCAGTACATGCAACGGCGGATTCCACTGCTACCTTGCCACTGATGCCGGCAATATGGCTCCTGAGACGGTCAGTTCGTTCCGGGCGATTGGTGCCCGTCGCACCGCGGACCTCCTTGACGAGGTAATATCGTTCTTTGGTGCGCCATTTCCACGAGATTCCGACGCCAGAGAGCAACTGCTCATGGCCGATAGTGCGCCGGAGTTCGAGCGACAGGACGCCGAGTTTTACGAGTTGATGGACGATCCCCTACAAGATAGCAAGAGTCTTGACGAAATCATGGACGAGTACGCCTATGCTCACGTCAAGTGGGGTGAGTATTCTCCGAATCAAGAAGACCATTGACAAAGCAAGTCGTCATAGCCGACGATGTTCTACAGCACCCTGGCGGGTGGCACCATGGGAAATACGACGCAGGCGATGTCGGAGGTAAATGGAGGGTTTAGCGGGGGCCGGAGTAGAATGCGGCGCGTAGACCATCTGTTGTTTTCAGTGGGAGCGAGCGTTGGGAATATACAAAATAACTAGCAATAGGATTGATGCGCTCTCAAGAACTACGTTTCGCGATGCGAACATTAAAGAGAGAACTGATCTACAGCGACTTCTTCGTGATCGGATTGAGGCAATCGCACCAGGGTGTATGGTTATTGCCGAGGAGTTCGGCGAGTGGGATGAGTCTCGTCGGCGGATTGATCTTCTAGCGATTGACACAGAAGCAAATCTGGTCGTCATCGAGCTCAAACGCACCGAGGATGGCGGCCACATGGACCTGCAGGCCATCCGATACGCTGCGATGGTTTCAACGATGACGTTCCAGCAGGCCGTCGAGGCCTATCGGTGCCATCTCGACTCGCAGCAGCGGGATGAAGATCCCGAGGCCGCAATCCTGCTGCATCTTGGATGGGATGAGCCCGATGAGGAGGCGTTCGCTCAGGATGTTCGGATCGTTCTCGCATCCGCCCAGTTCTCCCGCGAACTGACGACCGCGGTTCTTTGGCTCAACGAGCGAGGCCTCGATGTCCGTTGCGTTCGGCTCATCCCGTACGCCGACGGAGACGGGGTCTTGCTCGATGTCCAGCACCTGATCCCGCTCCCGGAGGCCGCAGATTACCAGGAACGTGTCCGCGAGAAAGCCCAAAGGAAGCGTGAATCGCGGCGATCCAGCCGTGATTATGCGAAGTACGATGTCACGATCGACGGAGCCACGCTGACAGCGCTGGCGAAGCGCGAGGCCGTGTTTCGGGTCGTGAAACATCTTTGTGCTCAGGGTGTCAGTCCGGACGACATCTGCGGCCGCGTCACACGTCGCAAGGCGAACGCCTTCAGGTCTGTTGAGGGCACAGTGAACGACGAGTCGGAGTTTCTTGCCCGGATCGTTGCCGAGGAACGCGATCTCGGACGCAAGTTCGACCCGTCGCGATGGTATGTGGGCGATGAAGAACGGATCGAGGCTGACGGAAGAACATATGTCCTGACCAACCAATGGGGCGGGCGGGCTTTGGAGTGGATTGAGCAGGTGTTGGCGGCATTTCCTAGTTACAAGGTTTCAATCCAACGTTCGGACTTGGAATAGCTGGTGAGTGTGGCCTATGAGTCACGGCGATTGCTCAACGTGCAGTGGCAAGAAATTGGTCATCGCCGCGTCCACTCGGCTCTTGGCCTCTCGCCGCGACTTTGCAAACAAGAACCCATAGCCCTCCACCGCCGCCGGCTCTGCCAGCATTCGCACCGCCCGCCCGACGACCAGTTCCCTCGCCTCGACCTCATCGATGAGATACGCGTCGATCTCCCCGGCGAGCAGGGCGTTGATCGCGGCGTTGCTGGTCGCGAAGTCTCGCACCTCGTCGGCGGCGAGTTCCTGGGCGATGGTCGCCGAGGTCGTGCCGGCGGGCGCGCCGACCGTGCGCGAGGCGATGTCCCTGGGGACCTTGATCCGATCGTCGTCCTCGCGGACGATCACCGAGATCCCCGTCTCGAAGTAGGGCCGCGTGAAGAGGTATCGGCGTTTGCGGTCGGCGGTGATGCTGACGGTCGAGGCGATCGCGTCGGCCCTGCCGTCGTCGACCATGCGGAACAGCTCGGAGAACTCCGGCTCGACGAGGAACTCGACCTCGTAGCCCGCCTTGTTCGCCGCGGCCCGGAAGAGGTCGATATCCAGGCCGACCAGCTCGCCTTGTTCGTTGCGTGAGTTGAACGGCGGGAACCCGGCCTCGGTCGCGACGCGCAGCGTGCCGAAGCGTCCCGGCTCGGGGTTCTTCGTCGCGACGGCGCAGGCAGCCATCGGCACCAGGCACAGAACGAGCCAGATCATCCGCATCCAAGTCCCTTTCGCGCGGCACACAATCCGCTTCTCACTCTGCGCACACAGGCCGGAGGAGATGAACCACGGAGTGACACGGAGTTGCACGGAGTCAGAGAATAATGGAGTGAACATGTTCAGAGCCATCTCCGCTTCGCGCATTCAGTCCTCAATCCGATCTTCCCCACTCCGTGTCACTCCGTGCAACTCCGTGGTGAATCTCTTCTCTGTGCCCTCTGTGGTGAGTCTTCTTAGACCCGTCGCAGCAGCGTCACCCGCCCGATCGGCACCCACTCGGCGACGAGAATATCGCCGTTTGCCAGCCAGATCGCGTCGTGCGGGTGAATGAACTTGCCGTCGATGAACTTGTCGCGCGGCACGCCGCGCAGGTTTGTCGGTCGGCCATCGCCGAGTTGGGCGACGACCTGATTTTCCGAACCCAGGATTGTGACGACGAACGCCAGATCCGGCACCAGCAGCAGCCCGCCGCGCGTCTTGAAGTGGCACGGCTGGCGGATCCCGGCGCGGACGAAGCCCAGATGCTCGCCGGCGAGGGTCATGTATTGGATCCGGTTGTTCGAGCGATCGGCGACGGCAAGCCTCGGCGGGTCGAAGCGGTGATCGAGCCAGAGCCCGTGCGGGCAGGCGACCTCGCCGGCTTTGGAGCCGGGGCGTGCGATCGTCGCCTTGTACTGGCCGTTGCGGGTGTAGCGATGGATGTAGCTGGAGCCGTAGCCGTCGCCGACGAAGAAATCGCCGTCGGTCGCGAAGGCGACGTTGGTGGGACACCAGCGCCCGGCGTCGGGATAGACGCCGGCCTCGGAGGGGAACGATCGCTCCCAGAGCACTTCGCCAGTGAGATTCGTCTTGACGATGAGTCGGCGGGCGGTGTCGCAGTGGTAGAGGAACTCTTCGCCGGCTTCTTCGCGGATGTCGAGGCCGTGGGCCCCGCCGCGGAAGGCGCTGCCCCAGGACTCGATGAACGCGCCGTCGGGGTCGAAGACGCAGACGGCGTCTGCGCCTTCGCTGGAGGCGTGGACGGTGTGGGCGAGGTAGATCCGACCTGCTTTGTCCTGCGTCAGGCCGTGGGTGTCGCCGAAGCTGAGGCCCCTGGGCGGGGTAATCCAGTCGTGGATGCACTCGTAGGTGTGGTCGGCGGTGCCGAGGATCGGGTTGCGTGTGCCAGAGCGGTCGGCGGTGTGTGCCGAGGCTGATCGGGCCTCGGGGGCTCGTGCCGAGGCGGATCTGGCGAGCGGGGCGAACGCGGCAGTGCCGGCGAGGGCGGCGAACGATCGGCGTGACATCGGTGGCTGGCGCATGGCTTCCTCCCGCGGGCAGCATATCAGGATCGGGCGCGGGGTCATCGCGACGTCGAGCGGCAGACTCCGAACGGTGGCGAGACCGGGAGACAGCGCCGGCGCGGGAATCAGTCCGGCGCCCGTCGCACGAGCACAACCGGCGCCTGCACATGGCTGATGACGTGGTCGGTCGTGCCGCCGAAGAACAGGCGGTGGAGCCAGCTATCGGGGAAGGCGCCCATCACGAGCAGGGCGGCGTTGGCGTGCTCGGCGGCGGTCTCGATCTGCTTGGCCTCGGACTCTTCCTCTGGGCCATAGTGGACGACCATCGCCTCGGGGGCGGCGTCCTGGGCCTTCTGGAGGACGCCGGCGAGTTGATCGCCCATCCGAGTGACCGCGAGCACCGTGAGCGGCCAGCCGGTCTGCTCGCTCAAGTGCTTCGACCAGTCCAGCGCGAACCGCGATCGCTCTGCGCCGTCGAAGACGCATAGCACGCGAGAGAGGTCTCGCAGGGGGCCTGTGCCGACGAGCACGGGGCAGGGCGCCTCGCCGATCAGTGCCGTGGTTGACGATCCGATGCGGGCGTCTGCGAATCGCCCCTTCGCGCCGACGGCGATCAGATCGTTGGGACCGGCGAGGCGGGCGATCTCATCGATCAGTTCGCCCTCGACGATCTCGGGATGGCACGTCACCCCGGCCTTGCGGGCGAACTCGACCGCCTCGGGCAGCTCGCGGGCCGCCTGCTCGCGCTGCTGCTCGATCGTCGGGCCGATCGTCGCTGGCGGCGGCGCGCCCATGACCATGCCGACGGTCGGGTCGGGCAGCGGCGGGGCGATCTGGGTCTCCAGCACGCGCAGGACGGTGATCTCGGATCCGCTCGCCTTGGCGAGTTCGATGGCGTGCGCGAATGCCGCGCGCGCGAGGTCCGAGGCGTCGTACGCCACGATGATGCGGTCGATGGACATGCACAAGGAGTATACCGCTTGCCCGGGAAATCAACGGTCGGCGATATTCGCGGAGCGGCGCGAATACGATCGCGTCCAGCTGGAGGCAAGAATCATGGGTCGATCGTTGACCAGCCCGACAAGCGAGTTCGAGAAGAAGGACCGCTGCGCCGACCTGCCGCACCGCCCGCGGGTGCTGTTGGGCAAGATGGGGCTGGACGGGCACGATCGGGGGGTGAAGGTGATCGCGCGGGCGCTGCGCGATTCGGGCGTGCATGTGATCTACTCCGGGCTGTGGCAGACGCCTCGCAGCCTGGCGATCAGCGCCCGCGACGAAGACGTGGACGTGATCGCCGCGAGCATGATGAGCAACTCGCATCTGGCGCTGGGGCCGCAGTTGCTCAAGGCGCTCGGGGATGTCGGTCGCCCGGATATCCCGGTGCAGATGGGCGGCATCTTGCCGCAGGAGGACGTGCCGAAGCTGTTGGAGGCGGGCATCAACGCCTGCTTTACGACGGGAGTGGGGCTGGAGGACATCGTCGAGGCGGTGCGGTCGTGCGTGCGCGAGCGGACGGAACTCGTCGAGAGCGGGCAGGCCGACGCGCAGCTCGCGCGAGATATCTCGCGGTTGCACGACGGCGCCGGCCTGCGCGATGGCGCGCAGCGGCGCAGGCCGGCGCGGGTGATCGGGATCACCGGCTCGCCCGGCGCGGGCAAGAGCACGCTGGTCGCCCAGCTCGCCAGCGAGCTCAGCCGGCGGAGCGAGGACGATCCGTCCATCGGGCGCGTCGGCGTTGTGGCGTTCGATCCGATGAGCCCGATCACGAACGGCGCGCTGCTCGGCGATCGCCTGCGCGTCGATTTCAACCGCCTCGAGGGGCGGATCTTCTACCACAGCCTCGCGATCCGCGGCGAGGATTATCACGGGCTCCGGGAGATCATCGAGTTGATCGGGGGAAGCGACGGAGCGACGAAGGGACGGAGCGACGAAGGGGGGGGGCGCATCGACACGCTGTTTGTCGAGACGGTGGGGGCCGGGCAGAACGAGACGCGGATTCGGGATTATGTCGACACGACGGCGGTTGTGCTCACGCCGGGGATGGGCGACGCGGTGCAGATGGATAAGGCCGGGATTCTGGAGATCGCCGACGTGTTCGTGTGTAACAAGGCGGACCACCCGGGCGAGCACGAGCTGATGCGCGACCTGCGGGACATCTCGGGCGAGCGGCGGGTGTTCGAGACGATCGCGACGCACGGGCAGGGGATCGCGGAGTTGCTGGATGGGTTGGTCGGGAGTTAGGTTGTTATTCTGCGCCGAGTTCTGAAAGGTTCTTCGATCCGGTGCCGAAGGCGCAGAAGATGGCGACGCCGAACCAGATCACGTCGTAGATCTTCTCGGTCATCAGCGGGCCCTCCCGGTGGTTCGGATCACCATAGCGAAAACACGGTGCCGGCACAGTTGACCACGGGGCAAACTCGCCCGGGGCCGGGCCGGATCGACCTACGATCGCCCCCCGCGAAGGAGCAGTCGTGAGCGCAGACGGTTCGGACGACCAACGCAAGCCCTCGGACCTGCGCAAGGTGCTCGACCCTAATTTGTGCGACCCCGGCGGCGAGCCGCCGACCGATTGGGTCGAGTGCGCGAGCGAATCCCAAGGACAACCCCGGGGTTTGAGCGACGACGGGCGGCTCAAGTCTGGGCGACTCGCCGGGCTGACAATGAACCGGGCGATCTGGGTGCTGTCCTGGCCGATCCTTGTCGAGAGCCTGCTCAACTGGCTGGTCGGGTGGACGGACACGCGCCTGGCGACCGAGTTGGGCGTCGCTCAGGCCGACGCCATCGGCGGGGCGGCCTATGTCCAGTGGTTCATCGGCCTGACGATCATGGCGATCGGGGTGGGCAGCACGGCGTTAATCAGCCGGGCCATCGGCAAGGGGCGGTTGGCGGCCGCCGACGCCGCGGTGGGGCAGTCGGTGCTCCTGCAACTGCTCATTGGCGTGGCGGTCACCGGCGTCATTCTGCTGGCCATCCGCCCCGTCGCCAGCCTGCTCAATCTCGAGCCGGACGCCCGCGAGGCGTTCGAGGTGTATCTAGGGATCATCGCCGCGAGCGTGCCGCTGATGTCGATCGTCTTCGGCGGGACCTCCTGCGTGCGCGGGGCCGGCGATTCGTTCCGCCCGCTGCTCATCATGCTCGTGGTCAATCTCGTGAACGTCAGCGCAAGCTGGGCGCTGGTCGGCGTCGATCTCACTTATGTTGCGACCGAGAACAGCGAGGCGGTTCGCAAGACGCTCATCGAGAACCCGTTCGCGTTCGACCTCGGCGTGGCTGGGATTGCCATCGGCACGGTGCTCGCCCACGCCGTCGGCGCGGTCCTTGTCCTCTGGCTGCTTGCCAGCGGCAAATCCGGCGTGCGCCTCAAACGCCGGCGACTCATCCCGCACCGCGTCACGCTGTACCGCCTCGTCCGCCTGGGCGTGCCGAACTACCTCGAGACTCTCGGCATGTGGCTGGGCAACTTCGGCGTGCTGCTCATCGTCGGCCAGCTCGGGGCGTCGATGCTGGGCCAGCACATCGTCGCCATCCGCGTGGAGTCGATCAGCTTCATGCCCGGGTTCGCGATGGGCATGGCCGCGGCGACGCTCGCGGGGCAGTATCTGGGCGCGGGGAGTTCTGAGTTCGCTCGGCGCGCGATCGGGCGGTGTGCGCTGATCGGCGGCGTGCTCATGGGGTTGCTGGGCCTGGTCTTTCTGTTCATGCCGCGGATAGTGGTGGGCCTATTCAGCAGTCTGCCCGAGCACATGGACCAGACGCCGGAGCTGCTGATGATCTGCGGCGCGGTGCAGCTGCCGTTCGGGCTGATGCTCGTGATGCGCGGCGGGCTGCGCGGCGCGGGGGATGTTCGCGTCGTGATGGCGATCACCTGGGTGACCACCTATCTCGTGCGCCTGCCCGCGGTGTATTTCCTGAGCGGGATCGACATTACGCTGCCGAACGGTATGGTGATCGTGAATCCGAGCCCGAGCGAGCTGGGGCTCGTGGGCGTGTGGTTCGCGCTGTGCGGCGAGCTTGTCGTGCGGTTCTTCGCGTTTGGTGCGCGCTATGTCAACGGGGCGTGGGTTATGGCGAAGGTCTAGGACGGCTGAGCGAGTCTGGGCCTCGGAGGGGCTGGTCGATTCTGGCGAGGGGCGCTAGCCCCTCGAACTAGCGTTCGTTTCGAGCGCCGCTTCGCGGCTGGATTCCTCTGCTGCTTGCCGAGGGGCTGTCGCCCCTCGCCAGGTTCGCACCGCCACATCCGTGGCGAGGACTTGTTCGGCCAAGGTATCGCCACATGGATGCAACGCAGTATTCGTTCGAGGTGAGCGACGCGCGGACCTACGCAGATCGAGCGAAACCGAGCCGCGCGATCGCGAGCCAGATCGCGACGTGCACGAGGACGACACCGATGAATCGGACTTGGAACGCCTTGTCGCGCGTCTTGTGTCGGATGATGCGTTGGGCGCAGAGCCCGCCGGGCCAGCCGCCGAGCAGGTCCAGCAGCAGGAGCGTGCGTTCGCGTGTCCGGCGAGCGCCTTTCCGAGCGAGGCGTTTATCCCGCCAGTACGCGACAAACGAGATGACGCTCATCAGCGCGTACCACGCGGGGATCAGCAGCCAAGGTTGCACGGTCTTATCCCGCCGAGGCGGTCTGTTCCTCGTCGTCCAGCGGGGAGCCGCCGTCGCGGTCGCGCACGTTCAGCCGCTCGACCATCGCCTCCAGCGAGAAGGCTTCGAGGGCGCTGACCGACGCGATGGGTGAGCGGGCCGCGGCGGCGATGCCGGCGGTGCGGTACTCCTCGACCGTCAGCGGGCGCATGCCGGTGATCTTCGCGACGGCGACGCCGAGGCGCTTGGGCAGGGCCATTGCGACGGTGCGCTGTTCCACCGGCTGCTCATCCATCGGGGTGAGCGGATCGAGGGCCGCGGCCATGTCGTCGAGGCGCTCGACGAGTTCGGGCTCGCTGATGTCGCTGGCCCCGCCGAAGCGGCGTTCGATGCGATCGCCCACGACCCGCGTGCCGGATTGGACGACCAAAGGCGTCCGCGGCGGGTCGTCTTCAGCAGCTTCGTCACCGTCAGGATCAGGGTCCGGTCCGATCGGATCCTCTTCGGCGGGTGGGTCGTTGAACAGGGCCCCGACCGCCTCGAGCCCCTCAGCGATCGCCAATGACTCAAACTCCGAGACGCGCGACTCGATCTGGCGATACCCCAGCAGCGATCGCAGATCGCGCTCGACCTGCTCGCGCACCTCGTCGAGGCTCTCGGCGGGCGAGCGATCGCGCACATCGAGAACGCGCACGAACGAGATGGTACCGGAGAACTGGTTCTCGATCTTGTTCTCCACCGCGAGCACTCCCCGTTGCGGGCCGATCTCGGCGTCGGGGTTCAGCTCGTGGACATTCATCAGGAAGTTGCCGAAGCGCATCGTGCGGTTGCCGCCGACGCTCACGCTGCTCAGACCGATATCCGGGATCTGGCTGAGATCCGAGAGCGTCCGCCACTGGCCGGCGTAGACGTTGATCTTCGGGCGCGGCGGGCTGAACTCGTCACTGCCGAAGGCACGCTTGTAATACGAGGCCATGTACCGCTGGAGCTCGTCGGCGAGTTCGTCGAGCGTCGGGCCCGCACGCTCGGCGCCGTCGGGGATCACCACGAGGCCGTCGTCGTCCCGGGTCAGCATTGGCAGGACGATGCGGCGCACCTGCTGAGCAGCTTCATTGACGAGTTCCTCGGCCCGTGCCTCGCGGATCGCCTTGCGGGCTTTCTCGTACTCGACATCGCGGGCCGCGCGAAGTTCTTCATCGCTGAGCGACTCGTCGAACTCGCTGATGTACTTGTCCGGGTTGGACTGATACTCGTTGACCATCTCGCGGGCCGAGACGGGGATCGCCTCGCGGATCGCGTCGCGCTCGATGGTGATGACCTCGAACTTCACGCGGGGCGGGCGGACGTAGCCGATGCCGAACTCGCCCTCGCCCGGCTCGACGCTCTGGTACTCCTCGAAGTGTGCCTGGAGCTGGCTCTGGTCGATCTCGCCGTCGAACGCGTGCGAGCCGGGGATGAAGACGTGGTCGAGGGTGATGTTGTCGAGCTCGTGCTTGGCCTGCGCGACCGTGACGGGCACGCTGAGCCGCGGGGCGCCCTGGTACGAGCCGAGCATGCGTTCGACGCCTCGGGCGCTGGCCAGAGCGAGGTTGAACTGCTCGACCGTGAGGCGATTCTGGGCCGCGACCCGCTGGCGGAGCCCGTCGAGCTCGTTGCGGGCGAGTTGCAGGATATCTTCTGGCGTGGGCATCTCGCCGCCGACGCTCGCGAGTTCCTGCTCCAGCGAAGCCGCACGCTGCGAACTCAGTTGGGCGATCCACGCCTCCCCGTCGCCGGCCTCACCGATGTACCCGCCCTCGTCGGCCGCGTGGGTCAGCAGAATCCAGTGCAGCGCGTCCTGGCCGATGAGGATCGAGGCATACTGGTGGCTGCCGGTCACGAACGCGATGAAGCTTCCCAAGGCCTCGCGCTCGCGGGCGGCCTGCTGCATGTCCAGCGTGCTGACCGACTTGTCGCCGATGTAGACCTCGGTCCGCTTGCCCAGACCCTTGCCGTATTGCGTGATGGCCTGGGGGGCGACGAACACGACCATGAGGACCGAGGCGAAGATGACGAGCAGGAACTTCTGATACCGGCGGAGGAACTTGAGCATTCAGGGCCCCTTGGCAAAGCCGTCAGACGATATGCGCCGCGGCCTGTTCGGTTGAAAAAGGGGCCCCAGGATTTCACCCGGGGCCCGCTGATCGTCAGATCTGATTCAGCGCCGGATCCGGCCCAGACTAGCAGTAGAATTAGCGGTAGAACTCGACGATGAGATTGGTGTTCACGTCGAAGGGCACCTGGTCGCGGGTCGGGCGGGCGACCACCTTCACGATCAACTCCGACGGGTTCAGGTCCATCCAGCCCGGCACGTCGTGCCCGCCGACCTGCTCCATGTTCTCTCGCAGGCGGGGCTGGATCTTGTCCTTGAAGGTCAGCGTGTCGCCGACGCGGACCTGGCAGCTCGGGCGGTCGGTCTTGACGCCGTTGAGCTTGATGTGCCCGTGGGCGACGAGCTGGCGGGCGGCCCAGATGGTGGGGGCCAGGCCCGAACGCCGGATGACGTTGTCCAGACGCCTTTCCAGCAGTTCCAGCAGGTTGTCGCCGGTGTTGCCCTTGCGGCGGGTCGCCTCGTCGACGTATCGCCGGAACTGCTTCTCCATGACGTTGTAGTGATAGCGGAGCTTTTGTTTTTCGATGAGGCGGACGCCGTAGTCCCGCAGGCGACGCCCCCGGTACCCGTGGATACC
This sequence comes from Phycisphaerales bacterium, assembly GCA_029260315.1. GTDB lineage: Bacteria > Planctomycetota > Phycisphaerae > Phycisphaerales > UBA1924 > S146-42. Next base: position 52,799 of record JAJDDM010000122.1, read on the forward strand.
GGGCGGGGTGAGCTGCTGGCGTGCGGTGTGCTTGGGGATGTCGGCGATGGGGACGCCGACGCGGCGAGAGAGCTTGACCTTGGGTCCGAGATAGCGGGCCATGATGTTCTCCGTCTCCCCATCCGGCCTGGATGGGGGTGTCAGTGTGACGACCGGGGGCTTGCCGCGACTGCGGGCCGACCGATCCGGGCAGGGGGCTATTGAAGGTGGGTGGGTGGCCTGAGTCAACGATCCGGACGACGGGGCCCTCCCGAACCGGGGTGGCGGGCGTCCCGTCCGCATTTGTGCAACCGAATGGTAGCACCGGCTTCCAGCCGGCCGAGGATTGTTTTGATTTTGTCGCAGACCCAATGAGGCTCGGTGCGCTCTCGACCCGGACCTTCGCAGAGCCTCAGGCCCGGCGTCCCCGACGGCTCATCGCGATCCGACAGCGAACGAATCCCGGACTTGGACCCCGAGTGTCTCTACAATCCCGCGTCCGCCGAATGTCGTCCGCCAGATCCTTGGACCAGCGAGCCGCGCCCGTCAGGGAGCGGATGCCTTTGAGCCGTTCAAACCGCTCCCTGACGGGCGCGGCTCGTTGAGAGAGCCCGGATATCGCCCCGTGGAGTCGCGCCCTTTGCCCCATCGATCTCCCGACCTGTCCCTGCCCGTCCTCCAGCCAAACCGGCGAGCGTTGTCGCACGCGAGCGTGCTCGCCGACCACGACGCTAAGGAAAAATGCGGCGTGTTCGGCGTCTGGGGTCGCCCTGATGCCGTCGAACTGAGCTACCTGGGCCTGTTCGCCCAGCAGCACCGGGGCCAGGAGAGCGCGGGGATCGCGGTGCTCAACGACGAGGGCATCGACAGCGTCGTCGGGATGGGCCTGGTCTCGGAGGTCTTCGGCGAGCGGGAGATCGATCGGCTCAACAAGCGACCGCTGCGGGGAGCCATCGGGCACAACCGCTACTCGACCGCCGGCGGCAGCCTCGCCTGCAACACGCAGCCGCTGGTGGAGCGATTCCACGGCGGGCAGGTCGCGATCGCCCACAACGGCAATCTCATCAACGCCGCGCTGCTCCGCGAGAAGTTCGAACGCCAGGGGCACCTGTTCCACACCACCAGCGATACCGAGGTCATTATCCACCTGCTTGCCTCGCCGACGCAGCAGGATCTGGCCAGCGTCGGCGAGCACGAGCCGATGCGGGCGACGCTCCGGCGGCTTCAGGGGGCGTTCAGCCTGGTGTTTCTGTTCAAGGACCGGATCGAGGCGGCGCGGGATCCCTGGGGCTGGCGGCCGCTGGTGCTCGGGCGGATGCCCTCGGGCGAGCCCGTGGTCGCCAGCGAGACGGTGGCGCTGCATGTGGCGGGGGCGGAGTTCCTGCGGGAGGTCGAGCCGGGCGAAGTCGTGCGGTTGAGCGACGCGGGGATCGAGAGCGACCGATTCGCTGACCCCGTCGAACGCCCGGCGTACTGCATCTTCGAGCACGTCTATTTCGCCAGCCCCGCCAGCGAGGTCTTCGGCCAGAATGTCCAGCGGGTGCGTGAGTCTCTCGGCGCCAAGCTCGCTGAGGAAGCCCCGGTCGAGGCGGATTGGGTCGTGCCGATGCCCGATTCGGGGCGCAGCGCCGCCAACGGCTTCGCGCGGGCCAGCGGCCTGCCGTATCGGGAGGCGATCGTCCCGAATCGCTACGTCGGGCGCACGTTCATCAAGCCCACGCCCGAGCAACGCCGGCGGGCGGTCCGCCTCAAGCTCAACGTCATCAGCGAGCTGGTGGACGGCAAGCGGCTGGTCATCGTGGACGACTCGATCGTCCGCGGCACGACCACCCGCGAGAAGATGCGACAGATCCGTGCCGCGGGGGCCAAGGAGATCCATTTGCGGATCAGTTGCCCGCCGATCCGCCATCCGTGCTACTTCGGGGTCGATTTCGCGACCCGCGACCAGCTCATCGCCAACGCCCGCACGGTCGAGGAGATCCGTGAGTACCTGGGGGTCGATTCGCTGGCGTATCTCTCGCTGGAGGGATTGCTGAGCTGCGCGTCCCATCCGAACGAGCACTACTGCACGGCGTGCTACTCGGGCGATTACCGCCTGGACATCGATCATCCGATCGCAGAGGGGGTGGTCACGGAGGAGCAGTTGCGGATGTTTGGATAAGGGGCTCCCCCGAATATATTGCAAACTTGGTCTCATCGATTTGAGCCAGGCAGATTGGTCACTTCAGGTCATCGCGGATTTCAAGTACACTCCTCGTTGTCACCGCTCTTTGGCGAGCGGTCTGGAAAAAGGAGTGTATTGAGATGAAGTATGCAGCAGTTCTGCCCGTTCTTCTCGCAGGCGCCGCGGTGGCACAGCCACTTGACAACGGCGACCCGACGATCTTCCTTCCTCGCGACGGAGGCAACGGCACGACGCCGATGGAGGTCGGATATCACCCGGGATTCGACCGCTATTACGCGTCGAACGGGGGCAATCCCAACTTCTCGGTCTGGACGTACGACGCCAGTGGCGAGCTGGTAAGCGGACCGACCGCGGCGGGCGCGGATGTTCGATCCATCAACTACAACAGCAACACCGGGGATATCGAGGTCGTGCAGTTCTCCAACAACGAGCTTCGCATCGCCTCGCTGGACGGTTCGGGCAACTGGGTCGATGCCAGCCCGAGCGCCGGGGTCATCATCGAGAAGCCCGACAGTCAGTCCATGCCCGCCTACGACGCGGCTAACGACCAGTTCTACGCGTACCCCTCGTCGGGCTCCAACACCGTGAGCATCATCTCACGCGAGTTCGGCGGCATCACCGGCACCATCACGCTGGATCTCGCGGCCGCTGGTATCGGCGCGAACAACCTGAACAGCTGGTCCTGCGGGTATCTCGAGGACCAGGGATGGCTGATCGTCTTCGACGCGGTCAACGACGACGCCGTGGTATTTGATCTCTCCGGCAACTACCTGGGCACCAGCAGCCTCGCCACAAACATCGAGCCATCATTCCGTAATGGGTCAGCCAACGGACAGGTCTTCGTCTTTGACTCCTCTCGCAACGGCTGGCAGGGCTACTCCCTCGGCGGGGGCGGCTGCAACGATCCTGACGGCTGCGGCGACTGGGACGGCGACGGCGATTCGGACGCCGACGACTTCTTCGGCTTCCTCGATGACTTTGCCAACGGGGCCAACTGCGCGGACATCGATGGCGACGAGGACACAGACGCCGACGACTTCTTCGCGTTTCTCGACGCCTTCGTCAATCCCTGCTGATCGGCGATCGATCGGCGACAATGTATTCATGGAACGGGCCGGCCCGGCAGGGCCGGCTCATTCTCGTCTGGTGCGGGGCTATACGTCCAATCGCTCACTCTCACCTCTGATCGCATCGATGCACGCCTGGATGTGCGCTGTCTGATCGAATCCGGCGTGTCCTCGCTCGTGCATCAGCGGCGTGAGCTCTTCGATCCCGGTGGCGATATCCGCGCGATTCACCGCCGCGGCGAACGCCTTGTCCTTGAGCTTCTTCTTCACGCTCTTGGGCGCGAGGCTCTGGATGCCGTCGGGGCGCACCTTGCTGCACGCGACGATGAACCCGCTCAGCTCGTCGACGGCGAACAGGGCCTTTGCCATGGGGGTTTCTCGCGCGACGCCCGAGTAGTCCGCGTGCCCGAGAATCGCGGTGCGGATCTCCTCGCCGACGCCGAGGGATTCCAGGTGCTTGACGCCGACGAACGGGTGCTCCTCGGCGGTCGGGTGCTTCTCGTAGTCGAAGTCGTGGAGCAGGCCGCAGATGATCCAGCGGTCCCTTTGATTCGGATCGAGCGTCTCGGCGTATGCGCCCATGCATGCGGCGACCGCTTCCATATGCACACGCAACGCCGGGCTCTGGGTCCACTGCTCCATCAACGCGCGGGCCTCTTCGGTGGTCATGGCCGAGTGTATCATCACATTGGAAGGAGGCGGCCGCTCGCGCGGGTCCATGAACGCGATGAACGACATCTTTGGTCGACGAGGCGTTGCGATCGGCATGGTTCATGTTCGGGCGCTGGCGGGGACGCCCGGTTTCGAGGGCGATGTCGATGCGATCGTGCGCACTGCTGTCGAGGAGGCGAAGACGCTCGGCGAGGCCGGGTTCGACGGCGTGCTTGTCGAGAACATGCACGACACGCCGTATCTGGTGGGCGAGGAGATCGGGCCGGAGATCGTCGCGGGGATGACGCGCGTCGGGCTCGCTGTGCGCGAGGCGATCGGGGATCTGCCGATGGGCGTGCAGGTGCTCGCGGCGGGCAATCGCCAGGCGATCGCGACCGCGCAGGCGATCGGCGCGTCGTTCGTGCGCGTCGAGAACTTCGCCTACGCCCACGTCGCCGACGAGGGGCTGATGGCACGGGCGTCTGCGGGCGAGCTGCTGCGGTATCGGCGGGCGCTCGGGGCCGAGGGCGTGCGGGTCTTCGCGGATATCAAGAAGAAGCACGCCGGGCACTCGCTGACGGCGGATATCCCGATCGGCGAGGTGGCCCGCGGGGCCGCGTTCTGCGGGGCCGACGGCGTGATCGTGACGGGCGGATCGACGGGCCAGCCGGCGTCGGAGGCGGATCTGGCGGAGGTGGCGGGGGTGACGGACGTTTCCGTTCTGGTCGGATCGGGCGTGAACGCGGACAATGTCGCGTCGATGCTCGGGCACGCCGACGCGGTGATCGTCGGGTCGTCGCTCAAGGTCGGCGGGAGTTGGGAGAACGAGCTGGACGGCGAGGCGTGCCGGGCGTTCGTGGCGGCCATGCACGCCGTAAGAAACTAGTTCTGCTGCGACTCTCGGGCTTGCCTCGTGATTCCGGTGGCGTGGTCTGAGGAGGCTCTGCGACGAAGGCCATGTGAATGACACTGCGATTCCCCGCACGCAATGCATGATTCAACGGTCCGCGATAGTCGGAGACGCTCGCGTGGCCTTCGCTCGAAGACTCACTCAGACGACGGCGCCCTCGCGACGATTCAAACCTTCGGCGTCTGCGCGCTCGCGTGCTCCGGATCTCAGCACGCATCAAGCAGGGCCAGCTCGCTCGCGCGCACCGAGAGACTCAGTCGGCTCGCGGGCGATGTGGTAGCTTGCCCACCATCGGTACCGGGCACGTCCACCGCCCCGGCGACATACGCCTCGCCGTCCATCTGATAGAGCGCCTGCTCGCGGTCCACTTCGACGACGATCTCACGGGCCCGAGCGCTGACGAGCGATGCGTGTCGCGTGTGGCGTTGAAGGCGTGCCCGCGCCGCCCACGCGATCAGGTGTCCGGCGCTCGCCGCGGGCATGAAGACGGCGTCCAGGAGGCCGTCTGTCATCGAGGCGTCGGGCGCGGGATTGAAGCCGAAACCATATTGACGGCAGTTGGCGACGATCGCCACGCCGGGTTTGTCGCGAACGATCTCGCGCCCGTCGGCCATGATGGAGACCCGTGGCGCGTCGCCGTGCAGCATCTCCCGCAGGATCGGCAGGAGGTAGGTCGCACGCCGGATCCGGGCGCTGCGCTCGGCGTGGACGCGGTGGATGACATTGGCGTCGAAGCCGACGCTCGCCATGATCGCGAACGGCGTCGTCCCGCACATCCCGAGATCGACCCGGTGGATGTTCCAGCGGTCGATCGCGCGCACGATCGTGGCGGGCTCGCCCGCGAAGGCGAACTCTCTGGGGATGAGATTCTCGGTGCCGAGCGGCGCGTGGTAGACGGGGATGTCGAGCTCGACGGCCAGGGGCAGGGCGTGATGGAGCGTGCCGTCGCCGCCCAGGACGATGAGCAGTTCGGCGTCCAGATCCGACGTGGCAAGCGGGGCACTGACATCGCCGACTTCGAGCGATCGGACGACGTGCCCGGCATCGCAGAGGGCGTCGCGCAATCGAGCGGCGGCGCTTGCCGCCCGGCCTCGCCCGGCTCGCGGGTTGAACAGGATCGCGACCCGCCGGCCCATCGGGGCGTCAGCCGTTCTGGGTCACGTCCACCCAGCCCTCGTCGGTGTGGCGGACGATCTTGCCGGTCTCGGCGTAGATGATCTGCTCAGCAATGTTCGAGCAGTGGTCGGCGATCGAGACGCAGCGGGCCGCCAGCGACTGCATGAACTGGGCGAGTTCGACGGTGAGCGAGCCTTCCCGGACATCGCGCTCGGCGGCGCGCATGACCTCCAGGCGGAAGCCCTCCATCGCGTCCTCGCACTTGAGGACGATGTTGGCCAGCGCCGGGTCGCCCTGGGCCGCGGCCCGGTTGGTGTCGCGGACGATGCCGATGGTGCTGTTGGCCATGACCTTGAGCGTCAGCGGCATGGCGGCGCGGTCGTCGACGGTCGAGCCGCGTTCGACGACGTCGACGCCTAAATCGGCGATCCGCTCGAGCTCGTTGTTGATCTTGACGATCACCAGCAGCGTGCGGACCTGGCGCTCGTCGAGGGCGGCTCCCTCGCGAGTGGCTTCGCTGAGGGTCTTGACGGCGTGGCGTTCGATGTCGACGTCGACGCGGTCGATCTCGCGTTCGAGGCTCTGGATCTCGCTGGCCGAGTCGCCGTCTTCCTTGAACGCGACATCGAACGCGAGGGAAACGGTCCGCAGCACGCGATCGCCCTGGGCGACGATCTCCTGGCGGAGTCTGTCGAGTTCGGCTTGGAAGGTATCAGGCACGCGAGGTCCTCATCGGCCCGCCGGGGCGGAGCACCACAAAGCAGCGTAGGCCCCCCGGGGCTTGCGGACGCTCGGAACGGCTTGGCGCTGTCGAGCCGGGCCGATGGAGCCCCGCTACGGTTGCTCCGTCGCCCAAATCGGCGAAGGAGGCCGCCATGCACCAGATCGAGTCGATCCACGCCCGCCAGATCCTGGACTCGCGCGGCAACCCGACGCTTGAGGTCGAGGTCGCGCTCGAGAGCGGGGCCGTCGGCAGAGCCGCGGTGCCCAGCGGCGCGAGCACGGGCGAGAACGAGGCCGTCGAGCTGCGCGATGGCGCCAAGGGCGTGTATCTGGGCAAGGGCGTGCTGCGGGCGGTTGACAACGTGAACGAGCGGATCGCCCCGGCGATCGAGGGGATGGACGCCCGTGAGCAGGAGGAGATCGATCGCGAGATGATCGAGCTGGACGGCACGCCGAACAAGGCGGAGCTTGGGGCGAACGCCATTCTGGGCGTCTCGATGGCGACGGCGAAAGCCGCGGCGGAGACCTCGGGCCTGCCGCTGTATCGCTATCTGGGGGGCTCGGGCGCCAAGACGCTGCCGGTACCGATGCTGAACATCCTCAACGGCGGCAAGCACGCGGACAACACCGTGGACTTCCAGGAGTTCATGATCCAGCCGTGGGGGTTCGATGACTTCGGCGAGGCCCTGCGGGCGGGCGTCGAGATCTATCACACGCTCAAGAAGGTGCTCAAGGACCGCGGGATGTCCACGGCGGTGGGGGATGAGGGCGGTTTCGCGCCGGATCTCAAGGACAACGAAGACGCGCTGAAGATCATCGAGGAGGCCGTGGACAAGGCGGGATATTCCTGGGGCGAGCAGATCTTCGTCGCGCTGGACCCCGCGACCAGCGAGCTCTGGAACGAGGCCGAGAGCGATGGCAAACAGGGTTACAAGTTCTTCTCCAGCTCGCAGGAGATCATCTCGACCGACGATCTCATCGATCTGTGGGCCGGCTGGTGCGAGAGATACCCGATCCGCTCGATCGAGGACGGGCTCGCGGAGAACGACTGGGAGGGCTGGGCAAAGCTCACCAAGCGGTTGGGGGAGAAGGTCCAACTCGTCGGCGATGACCTCTTCGTGACCAATAAGAGGTTTGTCGAGCGGGGCGTCGCCGAGGGCTGCGCCAACGCGGTGCTCGTGAAGGTCAACCAGATCGGGACGCTGAGCGAGACGTTCGACGCGGTGGGTTATGCCATGCGGAATCGCTACGCCTGCGTATTGAGCCACCGCTCGGGCGAGACCGAGGACGCGACGATCGCGGATCTGGCGGTGGCGACCAACTGCGGGCAGATCAAGACCGGGGCGCCGTGTCGCAGCGACCGCAACGCGAAGTACAACCAGTTGCTGCGGATCGCCGAGGAGCTGGGGGACACCGGTGAGTATGGCGGCGAGACCTGGCATCGCTAGAATATCACGATCCAGGAGGCCGAGGATCATGCAGGTGGATGAGCCCGCGAGAATCCAAGAAGCAATAGATCGAGCCCGCGGGCAGCTTCCTGCTCGCCCGGTGGTCGTGGATGTTCGGTTTGAGTTGGGAGATGACTCCACGGGTGATCCGGCGGTCTTTGTCATGACATTGCTCGACGAGCAGACTCGTGACGAAGAATGGACATCGGAGAACTTGGACCCGATCGTTGACCAGCTCACTGAGGCCGTCGTGGGCACGGGCCTTGATCGGCTGGTCTATGTTCGCTTCGCGCGCCCCTCCGAGGCGTCGAGTAATGGTGTGGGCGCATGAGCCCCCAGTATGTTGACGATCTGATCGCTCAAGCAGAGCAGCTCGCGGTCGGTGAGGCCGTCGGGCGTCCGAAGCAGGCGAGCCTCCGCCGAGCGGTGTCCGCCGCGTACTACGCCCTGTTCCATGAGCTGCCCGGCGCTGCGGTGGCAGCGTGCTCGCAAATGCGGATGCCGCCGGGCCGGTCGGTGATCGGCTCAGGCGCACGATCACACACGCCGCCGTCAAGCGGGCGTCAATGTAGATCCTACCTGCTCGGCTTGGTGGTGCCAGGCCCGGCGCAATCACAGCGATGGGCCCGAACCTCAACAACCCGGCGCAGATCCTGATCAATGTCTGCCGCCAACTTCTCGTGCTCCAGGAGGAACGCAATCGTGCGGATTACGACACCGCAAGCTCATTCTCTCGCACTGAGGTGCTGCGTTTGGTTGGCGATGCACGTCAAGCAGTGATCGAGTTCCGCACACTCCCTGCCTCGGGCGAGAAGACCGTCTTTCTTCTTGGGTGCTTGTTCGGTGAGCGACTCGGGAAGAACGCCTAGGCCATCCGGGCTCGCGACTCCTGCCGTGCGAGGCTGTACGATGACGTATGACGGTTGACCCGGACACGGCAGGGAGGCCGAGCGTTCTGAGTGAGCGAGTGCTCGCCCAGGGACGCCATTTTGCCTTCAGCGAGCTGACGATCGCCTCGCGATCGGGCGGGCGGCACACGAACCAGATCGTGCGGCATCCGGGGGCGGTGACGATTCTGCCGATTCTTGATGGGGGTAATGCGCGGGCGCGGATCGTGTTCGTTGAGAACTACCGGGCCGCGGTGGATAGGCGGCTGCTGGAGTTGCCCGCCGGGAAGCTGGAAGCGGGGGAGGATCCCGCGGAGGCGGCCGGGCGCGAGCTGATCGAGGAGAGCGGGTTTCGGGCCGGGCGCATCGAGCCCTTGAGCGAGTTCTTCACGACGCCGGGGCTGACCGACGAGCGGATGTTCGCGTTCGTCGCGCGAGACCTGGTACATGTCGGGCAGAGCCTTGAGGAGGACGAGGACCTGATCGTCCGCCAGGTGCCGCTGGGTGACGCGCTGCGGATGGCCAGCGACGGTACGATCGAGGACGCCAAGACCTCGCTCGTCCTGCTCATCGCCCGCGCCCGCGGCGTGCTGGGAGCCGTCGATTGAGCTGGCGCAGCGGGACAGGCGGGTTCGGCGACGCGATCGGACGGGCCTTCGGCGACAACCCGCTCAGCTGGTCGCTGCCGCTGTATCGCGCCTGGGGGATTCAGGTCAAGATCCACGTCCTGTTCATCATCTTCATCGTCGCCCAGCTCGTTTTCTCGCTGTTCACCAAGGACGCCTTTGGACTTGGGTACATGGCGATCACCATGGTCGGCCTGTTCCTGATCGTGCTCTTGCACGAGTACGGGCACTGCATCGCCTGCCGCAAGGTTGGCGGCGACGCCGACGAGATCATGCTCTGGCCGCTCGGCGGGCTGGCGATGTGCATGCCGCCCAACACCTGGAAGGCCCACCTGATCACCGTCGTCGGCGGGCCACTGGTCAATGTCATCCTCCTGCCGGTGTTTGGGGCAGGGGTGCTGATCGCCGGCGGGGGGTGGGAAGCGGTGGTCTTCAATCCGTTCGATCCGAGCCCCGTCGCCGCGGGGCTGGGCGCCGGCAGCACACTCGGGCTCTGGGGGCTGTTCACCCTTTGGAGCCTGCACTACATGAACATCGTCCTGCTGGGCTTCAACGTGCTGGTGCCGATGTATCCGATGGATGGCGGGCGGATCGTCCACACGCTGCTGTGGCGGAGCCTGGGCGAGGCCAGGGCCCTGCGGATCAGCCTGCGCGTGGGCATCGTCGCCGCCATCGTCAT